>CAMDLO010000040.1 GCA_945901765.1 Cyanobium sp. NIES-981
GCCCTGGCGGAGATCGGCTACAGCGAGCCCTCCCCCATCCAGGAGGCCGCCATCCCCGAGCTGCTGCTTGGCAGGGACCTGGTGGGTCAGGCCCAGACCGGCACCGGCAAGACGGCAGCTTTCGCCCTGCCGATGCTGGCTCGCCTCGACCCCGACCTGCGCCGCCCCCAGGTGCTGGTGCTCGCTCCGACCCGCGAACTTGCCCTGCAGGTGGCAGCAGCCTTCAACAGCTACGCCGCCCATCTGCCCGCCGTGCGCACGGTGGCGATCTACGGCGGCGCCGACTTCCGCGACCAGATTCATCAGCTCAAGCGCGGCGCCCAGATCGTGGTGGGCACCCCGGGCCGGGTGATGGACCACATGCGCCAGGGCACTCTCGACCTCACCGGATTGCGGTCACTGGTGCTCGACGAAGCCGACGAAATGCTGCGCATGGGCTTCATCGATGATGTGGAGTGGGTGCTCAGCCAGCTGCCCGCGCAGCGCCAGGTGGTGCTCTTTTCGGCCACGATGCCGACCGAGATCCGGCGCATCTCCCAGCAGTACCTGAGCAGCCCGGCGGAGATCACGATCCGCACCAAGGCTGCGGACGCCAGCCGCATCCGCCAACGGTTCCTGGTGGTGCAGGGCCCCCACAAGCTGCCAGCTCTGGAACGGGTTCTGGAGAGTGAAGGCGGCGAAGGGGTGATCATCTTTGCCCGCACCAAGGCCATCACCCTCACCGTGGCCGAATCGCTGGAGGCCCATGGCTATGACGTGGCCGTGCTGAACGGCGACGTGCCCCAGGCCCAGCGGGAGCGCACGATCGAGCGGCTGAAGAGCGGCCAGGTGGACGTGCTGGTCGCCACCGATGTGGCGGCCCGCGGTCTGGATGTGGACCGCATCGGCCTGGTGATCAACTACGACATCCCGTTCGACAGCGAGGCCTACGTGCACCGCATCGGCCGCACAGGCCGGGCCGGCCGCAGCGGCGAAGCGATTCTGTTTCTCACCCCGCGGGAACGGCGCTTCCTCGGCAACCTGGAACGGGCGGTCGGCAAGCCGATCGAAGCGATGGATGTGCCCAACAACGCCACCATCAACCAGCACCGCCTCGACCGGCTGCGTCAGCGTCTCACCGCCGCCCATCAGCAGAGCGGCATCAGCGCTGAGGAGCGGGCCCTGCTGAGCGAGATTCTGCAACGGGTCGCCCAGGAGCAGAACTGCACCCCGGCCGAATTGGCCCTGGCGGCGCTGGAGCTGAGCCTGGCCGGCAAACCGCTGCTCCTGCAGGGAAATGATGATTTCAGCCAGGTGCGGCAGAACGGCCCCGGGCGCGACAGTCGCGGCAGGGATGGGGGCAGCCGGGAGCTGAGGCGGCAGTCGGGGCCCCGCGGTGACCGTGGGCAGGGGGGTACTGCAGAGCCGGGGATGGAGCGCTTCCGTGTCGAACTCGGCTGGCGGGACCGGATCAAGCCCGGCAACCTGGTGGGGGCGATCGCCAACGAGACAGGGTTGAACGGCAAGGCGATCGGCCGCATCCAGATCTTCGACGACCACAGCACGATCGACCTGCCGACCGGCATGCCGGACGATGTGTTCCAGAGCCTGCGCCAGCTGCGGGTGCTCAACAAGCCCCTGCAGATCTCGCGCCAGGCCGACTGAAGCCGGGCCGGCTCAGGCGCAGAGCCCGGTCACCTCGCCCACCACCAGGGAGGTGATCTCGGCCATCGCCATCGTTTCGACTGCAGCGATCAGACTGGTCTGCACATCCAGACTTTCGCTGCGCACCAGGGACTGCAACAGGTCGAAGCGATCCTGCGGTGCCAGTTCGCCGTCCTCGCTCCAGGCGAGGCTCCAGGGGACAGGGGCCGTCATCACGGGAGCGCAATGGATCAGGGTTTGCTGACAATGGGACAGTAGCGGGGATCACGCCGTCGTCTAAACAGTCTCTTCAGAACCGGTTCATGCTTCGCCACACATGGCCGGCTTCCGGGCGCAGCACCAGGGGAGCCGCCGCCGGGGAGGAACTGCGCTGGAGCCAGTGCCGTGAATCTGCCGTGGACGGGGCGCCATTGCTGTGGAGCACCTGCAGTGGCGCTGCAGCGAAGCGGAAGATCGCCGGGCACCTGTCAGCCCCGTCGTAGGATTCAAACGGATTCCAAGGCGTTCAGGCTCCCTTCGGCTCGCCCGGTCCCACCCGGCATTCAGCCCGCTGGTGGCACCCCCAGAACATGACTCCAGACAGCTGATCCTTCAGACCCCTGACCCGTCAGTGTCTGAGTGTCGCGATCTCCGGCGTCACTGTTCCCAGGTTGTTCAGTCATCCCGACGGAACTCTCCCGGTCCCACAGGCAATCCCTAGGAACCCCGGCATCAAACGAATCTTCGACGACTTCTGTTCCAGGTTTTGCTTCATTAATGACCATTTACGTTGGCAACCTTTCGTTTCAGGCCGAGCGCGAGGACCTGCTTGATCTCTTTGGGCAGTACGGCGAAGTTCGCCAGTGCAGCCTGCCCCTCGATCGTGAAACCGGCCGCAAGCGCGGTTTCGCCTTTGTTGAACTCAGCGACGACGCCGCCGAGCAGAAGGCCATCGACGACCTCCAGGATGTGGAGTGGATGGGTCGCATGATCCGCGTCAACAAAGCCACCCCACGTGAAGGCGGCGGTGGCGGCGGTGGCAATCGTGGCGGTGGCGGCGGCTACGGCGGCGGCGGCAATCGCGGTGGCGGTGGCTACGGCGGCGGCGGCAACCGTGGTGGTGGCTACGGCGGCGGCGGTGGCGGCTACGGCGGCGGTGGCGGTGGCGGTGGCGGCGGTGGCGGCAACCGCTGGTGATTCCAGGACTGAGTGCTGATCACCCCAGTCCGCAGCGGTGATCAGCCCCACCCCTCGGAGACGGCTGTCTCCGAGGGCTTTTGTCTTGTGTCCCCGTCTGCTGTCGTCGCTGCACCAGGCTGTTGAACGTCCCCCAACCGATGCCACGGCCCCAGCAGCCCACCCCGGTGTTGCAGCGGCTGCTCCGCAGCCTGCGCCCCCACCGCCGCCAGGTCTGGCTGGCGACTGCCTGCTCGGTGCTCAACAAACTGTTCGATCTGGCGCCACCGGTGCTGATCGGCCTGGCGGTGGATGTGGTCGTGCAGCAGGACACAGCCTGGCTGACGCGTTTCGGGGTGAGCAGCGTGCCCGGCCAGCTCACGGTGCTGGCAGTGCTCTCGTTTGTGATCTGGAGCGCCGAATCGCTGTTCGAGTACCTCTACGGCCTGCTGTGGCGCAACCTGGCGCAGACGGTGCAGCACGAGCTGCGGCTGGAGGCCTACGACCATCTCCAGAAGCTGGAGATGGGCTTCTTCGAGGCGAGCAGCAGCGGCAGGCTGATGGCGGTGCTGGGCGACGACATCAACCAACTGGAGCGCTTCCTCGACCACGGCGCCAACGAGATCCTGCAGCTGCTCACCACCGTGCTGGCGGTGGGCGGGGCGATGACGGTGCTTTCCCCCAGTGTGGCCGGTGTGTCCTTCCTGCCGATTCCGGTGATTCTGTGGGGGTCGCTGCGCTTCCAGGCACACCTGGCGCCCCGCTACGCCGCCGTGCGGGAGCAGGCCGGTGATCTGGCCAGCCGCCTGAGCAACAACCTCGGCGGCATGCTCACGATCAAGAGCTACACCGCCGAGGCCTGGGAGCTGGCGCGTCTGAGCGAGCAGAGCCAGGCCTACCGCCTGGCCAACCGCCGCGCTATCCGTCTTTCGGCCGGATTCGTGCCACTGATCCGCTACGCGATCCTGTTCGCCTTCATCGCCATCCTGGTGATCGGCGGCCTGCAGGCCTGGCGGGGAGAGATCGCCACGGGCAGCTATGCCTTCCTGGTGTTCATCACCCAGCGCCTGCTGTGGCCGCTCACCACCCTGGGTCGCACCCTCGACGACTACCAGCGGGCAATGGCCTCCACCAACCGGGTGCTCGACCTGCTGGCCACGCCGATCGCCATCCCCTCCGGTCAACGCCCCCTGCCTCTGGCCCAGGTGCGCGGCGCGCTCAGCTTCGAGGGGGTGGAGTTTGCCTACAGCGGCCGCGAGCCGCTGCTGCGCCAGTTCGACCTGGCGATCCCGGCCGGCAGCACGATCGGCATCGTCGGCGCCACGGGATCGGGCAAGAGCACCCTGGTGAAGCTGCTGCTGCGGCTGTACCCGATCCAGGCCGGCACCATCCGGCTCGATGGCATTCCAATCCGCGAGCTGCGCCTCGACGACCTGCGCCGCGCCATCGGCCTGGTCAGCCAGGAGGTGTTCTTGTTCCACGGCAGCGTGGCGGAGAACATCGCCTACGGCAGCTTCGAGGCCCCGCGCACCGCCATTGAACGGGCCGCCCAGCTGGCCGAAGCGAGCGCATTCATCGAGGCCCTGCCCCAGGGCTACGACACGGTGGTGGGGGAGCGGGGTCAGAGGCTGTCGGGCGGTCAGCGCCAGCGCATCGCCCTGGCCCGCGCCATCCTCAAGAATCCGCCGGTGCTGATCCTTGATGAAGCCACCGCCGCCGTCGACAACGAAACCGAGGCGGCGATCCAGCGATCCCTGGATCTGATCACGGCCGAACGCACCACTCTGGTGATCGCTCACCGGCTCTCCACCGTGCGCCACGCCGACCGGATCGTGGTGATGGAGCAGGGCCGCATTGTCGAGAGCGGTCGCCATGAGCAACTGATCGCCGCCGATGGGCCTTACGCCAACCTCTGGCGGGTGCAGGCGGGCCTGCGGGCAGGGGAGCGTCTGGCGCTCTGAAGGTGACATAGCGTAGGGATGATGAAGAGTCCCGTGGTCCCACCGGTTCGTCCCTATCAGGTCCGCACCACACCGGCCCGCAGGCGCAGCCGACGCACCCCCGTGCTCACCGCTATCGCCCTGGGACTGGGCGGTGGGCTGCTGTTGTCGGTGCCCGTGGCCGATTGGCTGGGATCGGTGCAGCTGCCCGGCAACGGGCGCATCGCCAATCCCTTCGCCGCCTGGAGCGGTGTGGCCGACCAGGACATCCTGCTGCTGGGCACCGATGAGGCCGGCGGACTCACCGACGTGATCGCCAGCCTGCGCGTCGACGGCGGCACCACCAGAGTGATCCAGATCCCGCGCGACACCTATATTGAACCGGAGGGTTATGGCCCGCAGAAGGTCAATGCCCTGTTCCCGATCGGCGGCACCGACCTGGCCAAGCGTGAACTCTCGCGGCGGCTGGGACGGCCGATCACCCACCACGTGATCGTGAACCTGGCGGCGATCCGCCGCATGGCGGATGCCCTCGGCGGTATCGAGGTGAATGTGCCCAAGCGCATGGTCTACACCGACAACAGCCAGGGGCTGCAGATCGATCTGCAGCCAGGCGTGCAGACGCTCAAGGGGAGAGATCTGGAAGGGTTTCTGCGCTTCCGCCACGATGAGGACGGCGACCTCGGCCGGATCGCTCGGCAGCAGCTCGCCCTGCATGCCCTGTTCGGCAAGCTGACGCGGCCTGAACATCTGGTGCGCCTGCCGGTGCTGCTGGCCGCCGCCGGCAGGGACATCGACACCGACCTGGGGCCCATGGAACTGGGTGGGCTGATCACCGCCATGGGCAACACCCGTCTGGAAGTGGAGCGCCTCGGTGGCCGGCCGTTCGATCTCGATGGCATCAGCTACTGGGAGGCCGACTGGCCGGAATCGGGAACGATCAGCACAGATCAGAACGGCGCCGACGGCCAGTACGTGTACTGATTCGGACCATGAGGTTCGGAAAGATCCCGACCATTGTGTTGAATCAGGACTGAACGACACGGCTGACCGCCTTCCCCCAGGAGCCAACAGCGCCGGTGCCCACCCGACTCGATGCCGCCCTTGTGCGCAACAGCCTCAAGTTGGCGGTGGCGGTGCTTGTCACGGCCACGATCGCTGTGCATGTTCAGCGGATCGAATTTCTCTGGTACCCGCTGCTGGCCGTTGTGATGGTTGTCGACGACAACGACGACCACACCCTGCAGGCAGCCAGCGGCCGGGTGATGGGCACCGTGCTGGGGGGACTGATCACCTTTCTGGTGCACACCGTGCTGAGCGGCTGGGTGGGGGTGCTGGTGTCGCTGGTGCTGATGGTGCCGGCACTGCAGCTGCTCGGCTGGCAGAGCGCCCTGGGCACAGCCGGCATCACCAGCATCATGTTTCTGATGATCCCCAGCCACGTGGCCCTGAACTGGGATTACGTGTTCAACCGCGCCCTCGACACGGTGGTGGGTTGCCTGGTGGCGATCGTGGTGGGGCTGCTGTTCTGGCCGCGCAACGCCCTGGGGGAGATGGCGGAGGCCGATGGACGGCTGCACCGGCAGCTCAGCGGGCAGCTGGAGCGCTACAGCGACTGGCTGGAGCGGGGCCAGTCCCGGCCCCGGATGCTGAATGCCGCCCCCCTCACCAGCGATCTGCAACAGCTGGAGCAGCTGCTGGGGCAGGAGCGGGCCGGCCCGCGCCGCCTGCAGCTCCGGCGGACGCACTGGGAGCAACGGCTGCGGCTGTGGCAGCTCACCCACTTCCACTGGCTGGCCTGGGAGGGGCTGCTGGCCGACCTGCCGGATCCGCAGATCGAGGCGGCAGAGCCCCTGCGCCGGGCGGTGCTGGATCTGAAGCAGCAGCTGCTGGGCAAGCCACAGCCCACGCCGCCCCGGCAACCGCAACTCTGGTGCCAGCTGGCCACAAGCCAGCAGCTGCCACTGCTGCCCCTGCTGGCCATGGCCGAGGAATGGCGGCCCCTGCACGCCTGCCTGGGCGGCCTGCGTCGGAGCCGCCTGCCGTGATCAACCGCCCCGCCCTGCGGACCGCCGTCACCTCCGGGCTCGCCAACGCCTTCGCCAGCCTCTCGGGGGTGCAGGACAGCCAGTACGCCGCCCTGGCGGTGTTGTCGGTCTCGGGCGGCACCTATGGCGGTGCGATCGAGCTCGGTCGGCAGCGGCTCTACGGCAGCGTGCTCGGGGCCCTGCTGCTGGTGGTGGGCTACGAGGGGCTGCAGCAGCTGCCCCTGCCCGTCGGGCTGGCCATCACCCTCGGCAGCCTGCGGCTGCTGGGGGGTCTGCTGCAGCTGAAGGTGGGCTACAAGGTGGGCGGCATGATCATCGTGATGGGCTGGCTGGTGCATGAAGGCAGCCTGGCCAGCTGGCTGCCGCTGCGCTTCTTCTGGACCGCCTTCGGTGTGCTGCTCACCCTGCTGAGCCTGCGGCTGTTCTGGCCAGCCCGGAGCCTCGACCAGATCCTGGACGCCTACGCCGCCCTGCTGACGCAGCTGCAGCTTGCCCTGCGACAGCTGGCGGAGACCCTGCAGAACATCAGCAGCGGAGGGGAGGCCCCCGGTAGGCCCGCCACCCAGCCAGGTCGCTACCGCGGCCTGCGCCAACAGCTGATGGCGATGCGGCGGCTCAAGCCCGCCCTGCTGCAGGAACTCGGCACCCTGCCCGAGCGCCATCCCGCCGCTCTGCTGCTGACCAGCCTGGATGGCACCGCCTCCCGGCTGGTGACGCTGGTGCACGCCATGGAACGGGCCGCCCCCAGCCCCCAGCCCCTGCCTGCCCTGGATCGGCTGCACCGGGCTGAAGCGGATCTGCTGGAGGCCCTGGCCGACCACCTGCAGCTGTGGGAGCGGGCCATCCGCAGCCGCGCGGAACCGGAGTCGCGCCGGCGCCGGCGCAGCAACCCCGGCCTGCCCCTGCCGCCGCTCGAGCCACTGCAGCTACCCGCCAGCTGGCTGCAACTGAACACGCGGCTCAACGACCCCGCCGTGAACACGGCCGCCAGCGAGCGGCTGGAACGGCTGGCCGTACGGCTGCAGCTGTGCCGTCAGGCGGAACGGGCCGTCCGCGATGGCGCAGCCAGCTGGGCAGCGATCCTCGGGAGCCGCTGATCCAGCCGGCGAGCGTTGTTTCGCGCTGTTCGAACAGCTCGGCAACGGTCTGCGGCTCGCCGGGATCCCAGGCAGCCCGGGCGCAGACAAGCCATTCCCCAGGGCGCACACCGAAGCCGACCGCAGGCCGGCACATCGCAGAAGATGAGACTCGGCAAATGTGGACTGGCAACCAGGTGGCCCTTCGCTCCAACGCCCTGGCCCTGCTGGTTATCGGCATCACTGCAACCGCCGGAGCAGGACCGCTCGCAGCTCCGCCGGGGCGTGCCGGTCCAGCCGGCAGCGGGTACGGAACGCCAGGGCAGCCCGTCCCCGAGCTGGAACGGCTGAAACGCAGCTGGCAACGGGTGGATGCCGAGCTCCGCGCCCTCGACCAGCTGCTGCCCGCTGAACCCGAGGCGCCCGTCCGCGATCTGCTGAGCACCCCGGCGCTGCCCGCCACCCTGCTGCGTGCCAACCAGGCTCCCACCGGCGCCCTGCAGGCCGCCGAGGCGACCCCAGCACCGCCGCTGGCCCTGCCCAGCCCTGAACAGCTGCAACTGGGCAGTGTCGCCGGGCTCAGCCTGGAGCAGGCGCTGGCCCTCGCCTTCGCCAACAGTGCCAGCCTGCAGGGTCAGCGGGAACAGGTGGCCGCAGCCCTGGCCCGTTTCCAGGCCGCCATGGGCAGCTACTGGCCCACGATCAGCGCCTTCGCCAGCGGCAGCTATGAGGGCAGCCGCGCCACAACCACCTCCAGGCAGGCGAACGACAACCTGGGCTTCGGCCCCCAGTTCTCCCCCAGCGGCCTGCTCACCCCCAGCAATCCCTCCTCCAGCGCCACCCAGCCGGGGGTGCCCACCGCTGGCCCCTTCTATGTGCCCAAGGGTGGCTCTGCCGGGGTGACCAGCGGCGAATGGGCCGTCGAGGGGGGCCTTCAGCTCAACTACGCCCTGCTGGATTTCGCCCGCACCCCCAGCGTTCGGGCCGCCCGGGCCCGGCTGGAGCAGCAGCGCAACAGCTACGCCAACCAGCTGCGCAGTCTGCAGCTGCAGGTGAGCGAGGCCTACTACCAGCTGCAGCAGCGGGAGCAGCTGGTGCGCGTCTACGACGCCAACCTACGCAATGACCTGGTGGTGCTGCAGGAGAGCCTCGATCTCAAGCAGGCCGGCCTGGTGCCGCGGCTCGATGTGATGCGCCGCCGGGCCATCCTGGCGGGCGGTGAAGAGGAGCTGATCCAGGCCCTGGCCGACCGGGCTGTGGCGCGACGGCAGCTGGCCGTGCTGCTCAACCTTCCACCCAGCATCACCCCCAGCGCCAGCGATCCGATCGCGGTTCAGCCGCGCTGGCCCCTCAATCTCGAGCAGAGCCTGCTGGAGGCCTACCGCGGCAACCCCGAACTGGAAGCGATTCTGGCCACCCGCACGGCCCTGGCCGAGCAGGGCCAGGCCACCGCCGCTGGCCTGCTGCCCTCGCTCTCCCTGTTTGCCGCGGCGGGGGGCAGTGCGTCTCGTACCAGCCTCGACGATTTCACGCTTCGCGCTGGTGGCTGCTGCGGCTCCACGGTGCTGCCCCTGAGCACCACGAACGGCTGGGACTGGTCGGTGGGACTCACCTTCACCTGGCTGCTCTTCGACGCGGGCAGCACCGCCGCCCAGGCCCGCGCCCTGGCCCGGCAGGAAGCCGCCACCGCCCAGCAGTACGCCGCCAGCCGCAACGACATCCGCCTGCGGCTCGAGCAGGCCTTTTTCAATCACGAGGCCAGCCTGGCCAAGCTCAGCTCGGCCCGGCGGGGCGTGGCCGCTGCCCTGGAGTCGTTCCGCGATGTGCGCCTTCGCTACGTGAGCGGTCTGTCCAGCGAAGTGGATGTGTCGGTCACCCAGGACCAGCTGATCAACAGCCTGGTGCGCCGCATCAATGCAACGGTGGACGTCAACGTGACCTACGCCCGCCTGCTGCGCGAGCTGTTGCCGGTGCCGCGCGACCCCGCCCAGCCGGTTCAGCCCGTGCTGCAGCTGCAGATCTCCGACAGCGACCGGCCCTGAGGGGGGTTGCCCGGATGGCCGACGCCCTGCCTGCCCTCAGCCCGCTCTGGCGCAACAGCCTGCGCACCTGGCTGGCCGCCACCCTCACGATCGGGATCATGCTCTGGGCCGACCGCGGCGGCGTGATGCTGCTGGGCCTGCTGCTGGCGGTGGTGTTCATCAACGACACCGACCTCACGCCCCTGCGCAGCATCGGCCAGATGGTGGGTGGAGCTGTGATCGGCATCCTCACGGCCGTGGTGCTGCACAACCTGCTGAGCGGCTGGCTGGTCACCGCGATCGGCCTGCTGATCACAGGAGCGCTGGTGCGTGGCCTGGGGCTGCTCAAGGGGCTGAGCCTGGGCTACCTGAGCTGCTGGGGCCTCGAGGTGATGGGGAATGGCGCCCACTTCAACGCAGCCCTTGTCGTTGATCTGGCCTTCAGCGCGGTGGTGGGCATCGCCATGGCCCAGCTGGCCAGCTGGGTGTTCTGGCCGCGCCGGCCGCTGGAGCCATTGCCGCGGCTGGAGCAGGGACTCTGTGAGCAGCTCAGCGCGCAGCTGCTGGGCATGGAGCGGTGGCTGAGTGAGGGGGGCAATCCGCCCCAGCTCCTGCGCTCCCAGTCGCTGCTGCCGGCGATTCTGCAGCTGCAGCAACTGCGCGATCAGCGCCGCAGCGGTCCAACACCGGAACCGGGGCGGAAGCTGAGCGCGCGCTGGGCCCAGACCGGCTTCATCTGGCGCCAGCTGATGCGCCAGTGGCTGCTGCTGCAGCCCCTGCTGCTGGAGCTGCCCGCACCGCTCGCGGGCGACGACCTGCTGGGCCCGGCCCTGCATGACCTCGGTCTGCAGTTGCGGCCTGGGGCCCCCGCCGGGGCCCGCGGCGCCGCCCCCCCCTTGGACAACTGGTTGCAGGTTGCCGGACGGAACAACGCCTCGGCCCCCTTGCTTCTGGCCATCGCCCAGCAGCTGGGCCAGCTGCAGCAGCTGCTGCGCAGTCGCGCCCTGGTGCGCCAAGCCATTGACCAGGAGCGGAGCCGGGCGGCATGAGCAGCCCCGTTCTGCGCGACACCCTGCGCCTGGCCCTCACCGTGGCAGTGGTGAACGGCTTCGCCTCGCTCACCGGCCTGGCCTTTGCCACGTACGCCTCCATGGCCGTGCTGAGCGTGACGGTGGGCACCTACGGCAACACGCTTGAACTGGGCCGCCAGCGCCTGGTCGGCACGGCGGTGGGCGCCATCGTGGTGTTCTTCGGCTACCGGGCCTGGGGGTCCCTGCCGGTTGTGGTGGCGCTGCCGCTGGCGCTGCTGCTGGCAAGGCTGATCGCCGGTTCACTCCGGCTCACGGTGGGCTACACGGTGTGTTGCTTCGTGGTGATCTCAGGCTGGCTGACCCACGATCAGCAGCTCGACAGCTGGATCCCGCTGCGCCTGCTCTGGACGGCCTTCGGCATCCTGATGGCCCTGCTGAGCCTGCGCTTGTTCTGGCCGTCCACGGCCCGGCTGCAGCAACGCCAGGGCCTGCTGCAGCTGTTGGTCGATCTGGGCCACACCCTGCAGGAGTCCCTGGATCAGGCCTCCGAAACGGAGCGGCGGCGATCCCTCGCCCTGAGGCTGCGCGGTCTGCGCCAGAGCCTGATCAACCTCCGCAACGCCCGGGTTGATGCCCTGCGGGAACTCGGGGCGCTGGCGGCCCAGCACCCGGTGGCCCAGATGTGGGAGCTGCTGGATCACGCCTGCGAAAGCCTGATGCTCGACCTCGATGAACTGAACCGCCTGCCGGAACCCCAGTGGCAGAGGTGGGGGCTGCAAGACCAGAAGGCCGCAGCCACCGCCTTCAGTGCCGCTGTGGCCGAGCGGCTGCTGGCCTGGCAGGCCACGCTGGGTCGCGCCCTGGAGCTGCAGGCCCCACCACAGCCCCCCTTGCCCAGGCTGCTGCTGGAGACCCTGCGCAACGACCAGGCCAATGCTGCCTTCCAGCGCCTGTCCCCCCTGCAGCTGCAGCAGGTGGCTGACCGCCTGGTGGTGCTGAACCGCATCGAACACACCATCGCCAGCACCGAACGGCACTGGCAGGCCCTGGTGCGCTGAGCGAACCGCTCAGGCCCCCGGCCGCGACGACCACCAGCGCTCGATCCGGTAGAGCAGCACCACCACCAGCACCACCAGCCAGAACCAGAGCTCGGGGGGGTTGGCGTTGAACAGGATCACCAGCAGCACCACTTCGGCCATCAGCCAGGGCAACTCCTGACGCAGCAGTGGGTTGGTGATCCGGGGAGGCTTCAGGGGGCCGCTCATGGCAGGGTTCCAGGCTGGCGCAGGGAAGGGCGGTCCCAGCGGCGGTCGATGCGGGTGGTGCGATAGCCGCCGGTGAGGGAACGCAGACCAGGAATCACGTAGCTGAGGGGCGAGCGCCACTCCACGTAGGCATAGGTCTCGACGGTGAGGCCCTCGCGGATCGGGAACACGCCGCTGCCGCCCGAGAGGGTCCAGCGGAACCCATCAACGCTGGCGGGATCCTTCTCCAGCTCGATGTCGGCGCGCATCACCGGCCCCTTCTTGGTGAGCTCCTGGGCGAGCTGGGGGTTGCCGATGGTGGTGGAGATGTCCTCCTCGGTGGCGGGCAGGGTGAGCACCTCGCCCACCTTGCCCACGATCCCGCCGAAGCGGCCGCGCTGGTTCCAGAGGGGAACCACCTCCACCGGCAGACCCTTGGGCAGGCGGCGGGCATCGGCAGGGGCGAAGTAGGCCACGGCCTTCAGGGGCTTGTCTCCAGGCTGGGCACGATCGGGGCGGCCGATCGTGCCGAGGCGCTGGCCGGTGCTCACCGTCTGGCCGGGGATCACCTGCAGATCGAGCACCCGGCCGTCACGCTCGGCCAGCACCTTGCCGTCGTAGGCGATCTTGGCCTCCGTCACCTGAATCTGACGCTTGAGGTCGTCGATCTGATAGCGGCGCTGCAGGGCCTGGGTGTCGATCTCGAGCTTCACCTGTTCGTAGTTGGTGAGCACCTCCTTTTCCTGGATGCGGATGTTGTCCAGGTTCACGCCGGTGCTGGTGAGCCCCTGCTCCGCGCCCACCACCTCCGAGGAGAGGGGAGCCACAACTTCCCTGCGGGCCAGCCAGTCGAGGCTGCGCAGCTTGGAGGCGTAGGTGTCCTGGAGCTGGCTGTAGCGCTGCCGGTCGTTGGCGAACTTGGCCAGGGCGGTGTCGAGCGAGCGCCGCTCGGTGATCAGGCGCTGGGCATCGCGTTGATCGAGTTCCGCATTGTGGCGCTGCAGCTGGCGCAGGTTGCCGCGCTGCTGGTCCAGCTGGCGCTCCAGCACCGGCAGGTAGAGGGACATCAACACCTGGCCGCGGCGCACCGGCTCGCCCACCTTCACCTGGATGTCGCGCACCTGGCCGCCGGCGCGGGCATCAAGGATGCCGGCGTTGTCGGGGTAGATGAGCACGCCGGTGCCGCTCACCTGGGTGGGTACCGGCCAGAACAGCGCCCAACTCACCAGGGCACCGCCCACCGCCGCCAGGCAGAGGCCCACCTGGGCATGGTTGCTCAGGCCCTGGGGCACCGGCGTGCCGGGGGGAGCGGGAGCAGCAGCGGGGGTAGTGGTCTGGACCATGGGCGCAACTATGGGGGAAGCCCCTGCGCCTGTCACCCCCCGGCGGCCTGAACGGCCCGGGCCAGCGCCGGTGCCAGCTGGGGCACGGCCGTGAAGGCGGCACGGAAACCAGCAAAGGCCCACAGGCCGGGCGGGGCGCCGTCCACGGCCCCCACCAGAGCCTGGCCGTCGCTGCAGAAGCTCACCGGCACCTGCTGAAAGCGCCCCGGCCAGTGGAGCAGCGCCGGCAACAACGGCGCCAGGGCCTGGCGCAACCGGTGCTCCTGCAGGGCGGCATCGGGGGGGGCACCGGCCGCCAAGCCGGGGCGCACCAGGCTGATCTGCCCCGCCAGCCAGTGCTCGCCCCAGGGCAACAGACCCGGATCCACCTGCCAGGCCTCCTGGCGCAGGGCGGGGGCGCCGGCCTCCAGGGCCAGCCGCTGGAACCGGGCTGGCAGACGCATCGCCAGCGGGCCTGCCCAAGGCCAGCCGCCCTGCTGGGGCTCCAGCAGCAGCACCCCGGCCCAGCTCACCCGCAGACGCTCCGGCAGCTGCGGCCACAGGTCCCGGCTGAAGGCACCGGCAGCCAGCACCACCTGCCGGGCCTCCAGCAGGTCCACCATTGCGGCCAGGCGGAGCCGCCAGCCCGGATGCTCGCCGGTGGGGGGCAGCAGCGCCAGCACCCGGTCTTCGCGGCATTGCACGCCAGCCCGCGCCAGGGCAAGGGGCAGCTGCTGCCGGAACCGCTCCGCCAGCACCCGGCTGCAGGGCAGGGGCAGCCGGCCGCCCAGGGCAGCGCCGGCTCCCCAGGGCCGGAACCAGCGGCGGCGCCAGCCCAGATCGCCATGGCGGCGCTGCAACCGCGCCCATGCCGCACCGGCGAACGGGGCGATCGCCCCGTAGCTCCACTGGCTGGCGGCGGGCTGGCCGGCACCTGAGCCATCGAGCACGCGCACGGTCAGGCCCAGCCGCGCCAGCTCCAGGGCCAGCACACCGCCGGCCAGGCCGGCACCGATCACGGCCACGTCCACCGCCCTGTCCGTCGCCGGAGCCGGGATCTCAGCCGGGGAGGGCGAGGTCAACTCACACCAGCAGGTTGAAGGAGGTCACCACCTGCTGGAACAGATCCTTCACCTTGCCCCAGCGGCTCTCGTTGGTGCTGGCGGCAAAGGTGTAGAGACGACCCCGGTCGACCACCACCGTCGCCAGCTCGTGGCGGTCGCGATCCTGCAGGTGCACGGCGTACTCCAGGTCGTAAAAAGTGCGGCCGGCCTGCTGGCGTTCCTCGGCCTGCACCAGCTCGGCCTCCCTGCCGCTGCCCACGGGGGCGATCACATTGCGGCGCAGGGCCTCACCCACCGCCACCGGGCTGCCCAGGCTGGTGAGATCGCTCTCCGGGGTCACCTCCGAGATCACCAGGCTGAGGGTCTCATCGCTGTTGATCAGGTCGTGGAACACCACCGACGGACCGCCGCTCACCTGGGCGCGGATCCAGCCGGTGGGATAAAGGAAGGCGTAACGCCCATCGGGGCTCTGATAACCGTTGAGGCCGGCGGTGGTGCCGCTGCAGGCCGTGAGCAGCAGGGCCAGCGCCAGGCCCACCAGGCTGCGCAACAGGCCTGCCGGCGGCAGGAAACGGACAGGCATGGCGATCACGGGCGCGGCGGACAGGGAGCTGGCGCCCATTCTGCTGGGCGCCGCGCCTACATTCCGGCCAGCAGCAGCACGGCCCTGAGCGGCTACACCCGTCCCCTGGCCCGGTTGATCGAGCAGTTCGAGAGGCTGCCGGGCATCGGCCCGCGCACGGCCCAGCGGCTGGCCCTGCACCTGCTGCGCCAGCCGGAAGAGCAGATCCGCAGCTTCGCCGACGCCCTGCTGGCCGCCCGCAGCCAGGTGGGCCAGTGCCAGCGCTGCTTCCATCTCTCGGCGGAGCCGCTCTGCGAGATCTGCCGCAACCCGGAGCGCCACACCGGCCAGATCTGCGTGGTGGCCGACTCCCGCGACCTGCTGGCCCTGGAGCGCACGCGCGAATTCAAGGGCAGCTATCACGTGCTGGGCGGGCTGATCTCGCCGATGGACGGCATCGGCCCGGAGCTGCTTCAGATCCAGCCGCTGGTGCAACGGGTGGCCGCCACGCCGGAGCCGGGCAAGTTGCCGGTGGAGGAGGTGATCCTGGCCCTCACCCCCAGCGTGGAGGGGGATACCACCAGCCTCTACCTGGCGCGGCTGCTGCGGCCGTTCGCGCCGGTCAGTCGCATCGCCTATGGCCTGCCGGTCGGCGGTGAACTGGACTACGCCGATGAGGTGACGCTGGCGCGGGCTCTGGAGGGGCGCCGGCCCGTGGAATGAATCAGCCCCCTGAATCAGCCCCCGGAACCAGCCCCTTGCCGCCGTCCATGAGCCGCACCAGCCGCTACAGCAGCATCGCCCCGGCCGAACGGCTGCCCGCCTGGCTGCGGCGACCGGTGGGCGACGCCTCCGAGCTGGCGGCGGTGCAGGCGGTGGTGAAACAACAGCGGCTGCATACGATCTGCGAAGAGGGGCGCTGCCCCAACCGGGCGGAGTGCTACGCGGCCGGCACCGCCACCTTTCTGCTGGGCGGCTCGATCTGCACCCGCAGCTGCGCCTTCTGCCAGGTGGAGAAGGGCCAGGCGCCGATGCCCCTCGACAGCGCCGAAGCGGAGCGTGTGGCGGAGGCCGTGGCGGTGCTCGGTCTCACCTATGTGGTGCTCACCGCCGTGGCCCGCGACGACCTGGCCGACCATGGCGCCAGCCTGTTCACCAACACCATGGCCGCCATCCGCCGCCGTCGCCCGGGGGTGGCGATCGAGGTGCTCACCCCCGACTTCTGGGGCGGCCAATGCGAAGAGCAGGCCGGCGTGGCGGCCCAGCGCCAGCGGCTGGCCGCCGTGCTGGCGGCGGCGCCGGTGTGCTTCAACCACAACCTCGAAACGGTGGAGCGGCTGCAGGGGGAGGTGCGACGCGGTGCCACCTACCGCCACTCCCTGGCGCTGCTGGCGGCGGCGCGGGAGCTGGCGCCGGCCATCCCCACCAAGAGCGGCCTGATGCTGGGGCTGGGAGAGAGCGAGGCGGAGGTGGTGCAGACGCTGCGTGACCTGCGGGCCGTCGATTGCCAGCGGCTCACCCTCGGTCAGTACCTGCGGCCCTCGCTGGCCCACATTCCCGTGGCCCGCTACTGGAGCCCGGAGGAGTTCGAGCGCCTCGGCGCCATCGCCCGCGAGCTGGGCTTCCGCCAGGTGCGCAGCGGCCCGCTGGTGCGCAGCAGCTACCACGCCCACGACGGGGAAAGCTTCACACGCAGCTGATCCAGCCGGCGGGCGGGAGGAGGTCCGAGCAAGGCCGGGGATCGGGGGATCGCGCCTGAGCCGCCCTGGATCTGGCAGACAAGGGCAGCAGATCACGCCCTGGGCAAGCCAAGCCTTTGACAACCCCGATGTATGCGCATATGCTCATAGACAGATCTGAGGGATCATTCCGTGACCGCTGCTCCCGCCTCGTCTCTGCTCGCGGCTGCCGCCGGCGGACAGCCGCTGCTGTTCCGGCAGCTGTTCGATGCCGACACCGGCACCTTCACCTATCTGCTCGCCGATGTGGCCAGCGGCGAGGGGGTGCTGATCGATCCGGTGTTCGAGCAGCACAGCCGCGATCTCTCGCTGATCCAGGAGCTGGGCATCCGCCTGGTGGCCTGCCTCGACACCCACGCCCATGCCGACCATGTGACCGGCAGCTGGCTGATGCACCAGGCCACCGGCTCCGCCATCGGCCTGGCCGCCGCCGCCCGCGCCGAGAACGTCAGCCTGCCCTTGCAGCACGGCGATCGCGTGCCATTCGGCACCCGCCAGCTGGAGGTGCGCAGCACCCCCGGCCACACCGATGGCTGCGTCAGCTATGTGCTCGACGACCGCTCGCTGGCCTTCACCGGCGATGCGCTGCTGGTGCGCGGCTGCGGCCGCTGCGATTTCCAGCAGGGCAATGCCCACACCCTCTGGAGCTCAATCACCGAGCAGCTCTTCACCCTGCCGGACACCTGCCTGCTCTATCCCGGCCACGACTACACCGGCCGCACAGTCACCTCGGTGGCGGAAGAGAAAGCCTTCAACGCCCGCCTCGGCGGCGCCGCCACCGAGCGGGACTTCGTCGGCCACATGCAGGCGATGAAGCTGCCCCACCCCCACAAGATCGCCGAGGCCCTGCCCGGCAACCTGCGATCGGGCAAACCGCGCCAGGAGATGCCCTCGGAAACCTGGGCGCCGCTGAGCCGCAGCTACGCCGGCCTGCCCGAACTGCCGCCCAGCTGGGTGGTTGACCACCTCGCGGAACTCACGATCCTCGATGTGCGCTCCGCCGAGGAGTTCCTCGGACCCGACGGCCATGTGGCCGGCAGCCTGCTGCTGCCCCTGCCCGAGCTGGAGCAGCGCAGCGGTGAGATCCCCGCAGGCAAGCCGGTGGTGGTGGTCTGCCATTCCGGCAGCCGCTCGGCCCTGGCCACCCAGCAGCTGCTCAAGGCCGGCCGCAGCCAGGTGGCCAACCTGCATGGCGGTCTCGCCCGCTGGGGCGATGCGGGCTACCCGCTGGAGGGCGTCGTGGTCAGCGCCGCCAGCGCCCGTTGATGCCCGTGGCCCCTGCAGCCCGCATGCAGGCTCACCCGCTCCCACCACACCCTTCACCGTCCCGCCCCACCATGGCCAACAGCTCCCTGAATCTCCCCAACCTGCAGAGCCCCGGTCCTGAGCGCGTCTCGGCCCACGCCCTGGCCGAACAGCTCGGCAGCAAGCGGGTTGCCGTGATCGATGTGCGCGAACCGATGGAATACGCCGCCGGCCACATCGCCGGCAGCCTCAATGTGCCCCTGTCCCGCCTGCATCAGGCCGATCTGCCCAGGGGCCCGCTGGTGCTGGTCTGCCAGAGCGGCAACCGCAGCGCCAAGGGGGTGCGCAGCCTGCTGGAGAGCGGCTACTCCCACCCCGTGAGTGATCTGGAGGGCGGAATCCCCAGCTGGCAGCAGGCCGGGCTGCCCGTGCGCAAACTCAAGAACGCACCGCTGCCGCTGATGCGTCAGGTGCAGATCGCCGCCGGCTCGCTGGTGCTGCTCGGCCTGATCCTCAGCAGCACCGTGGCGCCCGCCTGGATCCTGCTCACCTGGTTTGTGGGCGCCGGGCTGGTGTTCGCCGGCGTCAGCGGCTTCTGCGGCATGGCCCGGCTGCTGGCCGTGATGCCCTGGAACAAGGTGAGCCTCTGATGCTGCCTGGCATTCCGCTGGCCAGCCTGGCCCTGCTGGCCGGCGGCGGCGCCCTGATCGGCTTTCTACTCTCGGTGCTGGGCGCCGGCGGCTCGATCCTGCTGTTGCCGCTGCTGGTGAGCGGCGCCGCCCTGCCGACGAAAGAGGCCGTGCCCCTGTCACTGCTGGTGGTGATGCTGCTGGCCCTGGGCAACCTCGGCCCCTATCTGCAGCGGGGCCAGTTTGCGCTGCGCCCGGCCCTGATCCTCGGCGTGCCGGCCCTGGCGGGCAGCTGGATCGGCGGCAGCTGGGTGAAGGCGGGCCATGTGCCCGAGCCGGTGCAGCTGGGGGTGTTCGCCGCGGCGGCCCTGCTGGCCTCCTGGCTGCTCACCCGCCGACGGGGCAGCTCCGCTGCTGAGGCCTCTGCCGCCCCCGCGCGCAACCAGCCTTCCCGGCGCCATGACCTGCTGCTGGCGGGCCAGGGGGTGCTGGTGGGCTTGCTCACCGGCATTGCCGGCGTCGGTGGCGGCTTTGCGATCGTGCCGGCCCTGGTTCTGTTGGCGGGTCTGCCGATGCCGCTGGCCAGCGGCACCAGCCTGCTGCTGATCGCTGTCAATGCCCTGGTGGCATTGGCGGCCCTGGGCCATTGGCCCGCCTCTCAGCTGCCGCTGATGCTTCCCCTGCTGCTCGGCGGTGCCGTGGGCGCGGTGGTGGGGCAGAAGCTGGCGCCCCATCTCAGCGATCGGCGCCTGCGCCAGGGGTTCGCAGCGCTGCTGATCGGCTCGGCCCTGCTCAGCGGCGCCGAGGCCGTCAAGCGCCATCAGGCCCCATCCGCTGCCTGGGCCCCCTCTCCATCCCGCGATCACTCTCCCTCCCGATGAGCCAGCGCACCTTCCAGTTCCGGCTCCGCAGCAGCCACGCAGCCACCGACCATGCCTCCGACCACGCCACCGGCTCGCCGGTGGTGGAGTTCCTGACGGAATCGGGCGAATGGCAGCCCCAGAATCCCAGCCTCACCACCCCGGGCTTCCGGCTCTATCTACTGTCGCTGCTGCTCTGCCAGCACCACTACCTGGTGGCCAATGCCCAGGAGCGCGGCATCCCACTGCAGCAGGTGGAAGGCAGCTTCACGGTGATCACCAGCGCCGACTGGATCCTCGAGCAGCTGCACGGCACCTTCCGCCTTCAGCTCGATCCGCACGCCCCTGATGCGGAACGCAGCCGCGCCACCCCTGACGCGATGGCGTTCATCAACGAGCGGATGACGCTCTGTCCGGTCTCGCGCAACCTGCCGCCCGGCGTGCAGAAAACCATCCGGTTGGATCACGACGGCTGACGACGGTTCACAGCTGACGGCTGAGCGGCGGGGGCCTGCTCGCCGCTCTCGGGGCAGACCAGATCGGCGGCCTTGCGGGCATCGCTGAGCACCTGCAGCAGCACCCGCGGTGACGCCTTCAGCAGCTCCACCCAGTGGCCCAGATAGGCGGCGTGATTGGCCATGGCGCTGCCGATCTCCAGGCGATCACCGAGCAGCACCGCCCCCAGCTCAGCCACCAGCTCCTCGCGGGCGTAGGCGCGGCCGCCGTCGCCACCGTCGCCCATACCGCCGGAGAGATCCCGGGCCAGCCGGGAGCTGTGGCCCGTGGAGTGGATCACCTCATGGGCCCAGGTGGCGTAGAGGGCCCCGGCTGAGTGGAAGGCGGCGCGATCGGGCAGCTGGATGCGATCGGGCCCCGGCAGGTAGCAGGCCCGATCCCCTGCAAAGACCGCCGGCACGGGCCAGGCGCTGAGCATCGCCTCTGCCGCCGCCAGCCGCTCCGGCTCGGGCCGCTGCAGGGCGCCTTCGGCCTGGCGGCGCTTCTGGATCAGCGTCTCCAGAGCCTCGCCCACCAGATCGGCGGCATTGAACAGCGCCAGCGGCCGATAGCTCACCCAGCTGCTCCGAGCCGCAGCCGAGGACGGGCCAGCACCATCCCCACCGACACCAGATCCGGCACCAGCCACTGCGCTCGGCTCCACCAGCCGGCCCTCGCCCCGCTGATGCACTTGGGGCCGCAGCACATGCACCGCCTTGCTGCCCTTGCGCGGGAAGATCCCCAGGGCCTTGGCCTCGGCAAAGCCGCACCAGTAGGGCAGGGCTGAGCCCCGCAGCTGCAGCCCCAGGCTGAGCAGCACCGGATTGGCCCCGCGGTAGCGGCGCCCCGACAGCAGATTCACGTGGTGACCGCCGGCGGCCGCATCCCACTCCCGCCGCCAGGGGGTGGTGCCCGCCTCCAGCAGGGCGATCAGGGAGGCCACCAGCCTCTCTTCTGGGGAAGCAACAGTCACGGAGGGGCAAGCGCAGGACCGCAAGCGCCAGCGCGGCCAGCGGCAAGGGCCGGCCGCAGCACTCACACCATCCAGTGCCCATGGCGTCCCATGCCCCGGTGGTGGGCCGGCTTGCGCAGCCCTCAGCGACAGGAAGGGGTCAGGAGGCCTGGGACGGGCCCTTGCAGTTGGTGATGCCCGAGCAGCCCAGCACCAGCGGCGGCCGCATCGGCTGGTTCATGGGGCCATGACTTCCACGGGACAGGTCAGCCCAGGAGTCCTTGCTGCGCGGGCGTCGGCCGTCAGCAGGGTGGCGCCCAGCTGTTCGGCCAGGGCCACGTAGAGCGCGTCGCAAGCCGGAAGGTTGGTGCGCAGCTCCCAGGCCCGCGGCCAGAGGTGACGGCTGGGGTGCCGGCGCAGGCCGAGCTGTTGGCTGGTGGCCAGAGCCTGCAGGGCGTGCTGCTCGGGCAGGCGACCAGCCAGCACCAGGCGGCGCAGCACGGAGAGCAGCTCGGCATCGATCAGTTCAGGCGCCTGAAGGTTGGATTGGGCCAGCCGCGCGCGGGCGTCGCCATCGATCAACAGCGCCTCCACCAGCACCGAGGCATCCACCACCACCATCAGTGCTCACCACAGCCCCCGAGGGGCAGATCCTGGCCGACCGTTGGCGCTGGGAGTACAACTCACTCAGGCCGCCTTCGGCCCTCCAGGGGCGTATGCCCCTGGAGGCAGCTCAATAAGGAGCTGCAGCATGACCACACCCACCCACTCTCATAAGGCCTGGACCAATGAAGGGGGTCACGTCATGGCGATTGAATCTCCAAAATCAGGTCGACAGTCTTCATGATGTTTGACTAGCGTTGGATCTATCTTTGCCCTAGTTCCCA
>CAMDLO010000041.1 GCA_945901765.1 Cyanobium sp. NIES-981
CTGGTGGCCTGCGGCGCTCCAGGCCGCCAGAAGAAGGCCGCGGCCCCGGCTGGTGGCGGGCTGCAGGTGGTGACCACGTTCCTGCCCATCACCCTGTTCACCCGGGCGGTGGCGGGTGACTGCGCCAGCGTCACCGCCCTGATTCCCCCCGGCAGCGGTCCCCATGACGTGCAGGCGCGGCCCGGCGATCTCGTCGCCCTGCGGTCTGCGCAGGTGCTGGTGAAGAACGGGCTGGGGATGGAGGATTTTCTTGACAGGCTGGTGGCGTCCGCCGGCAACCCCCGGCTGACGGTGATCGACAGCAGCGCCGGTGTGGCCACGCTCGCCGCGCCCGGGCCCGATGGCGCCCATGACGGCCACCACCATGACCATGGGTCGGTGAATCCCCACATCTGGCTTGATCCGCTGCGGGCCGTGCAGCAGGTGGAGGCGATCCGCGATGGGCTGGTGACAGTCGATCCGGCCTGTGCGCCGACCTATCGCCGTAATGCCGCGGCCTACATCGCTCAGCTGCGCCAGTTGAACGCCGTTCTCGCTGAGCAGCTGAGGCCCTACCAAGGCAAGACCTTCGTCGCCTTCCACGATGTTGCTCCTTATTTCGCCGAGCGCTATGGCCTCAACGCCGAGTTCCTGGTGGATGTGCCCGAGCTCAACCCCTCGCCGGCCGATCTGCGCCGGGTCGCCGATCGGGTGCGCGGCAGCCAGCTGCAGGCCCTGCTCAGCGAACCCCAGCAGGGGCAGCGCTCGTTCAACAGCCTGGCCCGCGATCTGGGGGTGACGATCAGCCTGTTCGATCCGCTGGAAACCGGCAGCGAGGCGGCCTCCCGTGATCCCGACACGTATGTTGAAGTGATGCGGCGCAACGTCGCCGACCTGATCCGGGCCTTCGGTGGCTGATCCCTTGCCGGTGACTCGCTGATGCTCGATCCGGTGCTGCGGGTACGGGACCTGACGGTCGATCGGCACGGCCAGCCGGCCGTGGAGAGCGTGAGCTTCGAGCTGGCCAGCGAGAGTGACACGGCTCTGGTCGGCCCCAATGGTGCCGGCAAAAGCACGTTGGTCGCCGCCGTGCTCGGTCTGCTGCCGCGCCGCACCGGTCAGGTGGAGGTGCTGGGTCATCAGCTCGGAACGGAGGGTCAGCTGCCTCGGTCGGTGCGCTCGCAGCTTGCCTACCTGCCGCAACGCCTCAGCCTGCAGGGCCGTTTTCCGCTCACGGTGGCGGAATTCGTCGGCTTCGGGTTGGATCCACCGGGCCTGAGCTGGCCTTGGGCCGCTTCGCCCCAGCGCCGGCAGGCCGTGCAGCGGGCCCTGGAGCGCACCGGTTGCGCCGATCTGGCTGCTCGGCTGCTCAGCGAGCTCTCCGGCGGCCAGCTCAAACGGGTGATGCTGGCCTTCTGCGTGGTGCGGCCGCGGCGGTTGCTGGTGCTCGATGAGGCACAGGCCGGGCTGGATGCCCCTGCCAGCGAGCGCTTCCAGCAGCTGCTGCTGGAGCTGCGCCGTCAGGAGGGCTGGACGGTGCTGCAGGTGTCGCACGATCTCGACATGGTGCGTCGCAGCTGCGACCAGGTGCTCTGCCTGAACCGGCGGCTGCGCTGCAGCGGCAGCCCCGATCTGGCGCTCAGCCCCGAGCGACTGGTTGAGCTCTACGGGCCGAATGTGGTGCCCTACCGGCACCACCACCATGGCTGATCCCGCCGCTCTGGCCGCGGTGCTGGCGGCGCCGTTCATGCAGCGGGCGCTGCTCGGGGGGCTGCTCACCGGTGCCCTGGGCGGGCTGCTCGGCAGCTTCGCGGTGCTGCGTCAGCTTTCCTTCTTCAGCGATGCCCTGGGCCATTCAGCCCTGCTCGGCATCAGCCTCGGCATCCTGCTGGGGATCAATCCCACCCTGGTGCTGATTCCCTTCGCGGTGCTCTTCGCTCTGCTGGTGAATCAGCTGGTGCAGCGCAGCCAGCTCCCCACCGACGCGCTGCTCAATATCGTGTATTCCAGCTCGCTGGCCTCCTCGGTGCTGCTGCTCAGCCTGGTGGAGAGCTACAGAGGCGGGATTCAGCAACTGCTCTTCGGCGACATCCTCGGCATCAGCTGGGTGGATCTGAGCGTGATCGCCGTGCTGCTGGTGGGGGTGGCGACCTATCTGACTCTCAGCCTGCGGGCCCAGGTGCTGCTCACTCTCCATGCCGATCTCGCCGGGGCGGTGGGCGTGCGGGTCGCTTGGCACAGGCTGGCGTTCATCGTGCTCCTGGCGGTTGTGGTGGCGGTGTCGGTGAAGGCGGTGGGCGTGCTGCTGATCAGTGCCTTCGTCGTGATTCCGGCCTGTGCCGGTCGGCTGCTCAGCCGCCGTTTCCCGCACTTCATGCTCACCTCCATGGGGCTTGGAGGGGGCTGTGCCCTGCTGGGTCTGCTGGGTTCCGGACTCACCGATCTTCCTTCCGGCCCCAGCGTGGTGATCGTGCAGTTCGCGGGTTTTCTGATCGCCCTGCTGCTGAGCCAGAGGTCCTGCAGGCGCCATGGCGGTTGATTGAAACCTGGCTCCAGAGCATCCCCGCTCTTCGCGATCAGCCGCTGAACCACGCCGGGATGGCCTCGTAGCAGGCGGCGTTCTTGTCGTTCTCGCGGGCTTCGGTCTTCCAGCAGCAGGCCCGTCTGCCCTCGCGCCGCAGCAGCAGCTCATTAGCCCAGCTCCACACCAGTTCGGCGCTGGCCTCCATGCCCACATTGGCCATCACCCGCAGATCCAGGGCTCCCTGTTCATGCAGCTGCTGCCAGCTGGTCAGCAGGGGGTCGTCGTCGCTGGCCAGGAAGGTGTGGTCGAACTGCTGGGCCAGCCGCGCCTCCAGCTCCCTGAGGCCGGAGAAATCGACCACGAAGCCGCAGCCATCCAGTTCGCTGGCGCGGAACCAGAAGGTGAAGCTGCGGCTGTAGCCATGCACGAAGCGGCAGTGGCCGCTGTGGCGCCACTGGCGGTGGGTGCAGGGGAAACCGCTGAAGGTCTTGCTGCAGCTGTGGACCGGCGTGGGCATGGGAGAGGATCGGGGCAGCAGCAGTGCAGGGGCTTTGTCAGCATCATTTCAGCCACCCGGCCCAGGCTCCCCAGCTCCCGCCTTGGCGGATACCGCCTTCATCGCCAGCCTGCGCTTCAACGCGGCCGGACTGATCCCGGCCGTCGCCCAGGACTGGCTGGATGGGGCCGTGCTGATGGTGGCCTGGATGAACCGCGAGGCGATTGAGTACACCCTGGCCAGCGGCGAGGTGCACTACTGGAGCCGCTCCCGCGCTGAGCTCTGGCACAAGGGCGCCACCAGCGGCCACACCCAGGCCCTGCGGGGTCTGCGCTACGACTGCGACGCCGACGTGCTGCTGCTCACGGTCGAGCAGCGCGGCGACGTGGCCTGCCACACCGGCGCCCGCAGCTGCTTCTACGACGAGGGCCCCCATCCGAGTGCTGGCGGGCCCACAGCGCCACCGCCGCCCGCCGATGTGTGCACCGAGCTGATGTGGGTGATCGAGGGGCGCCGCGACCGGCCCGAGCCCGGCAGCTACACCAACAGGCTGCTGGAGGGGGGCGACAACCGCATCCTCAAGAAGATCGGCGAGGAGAGCGCCGAGTTCGTGATGGCCTGCAAGGACGGCGACCCCGCTGAGATTGCCGGCGAGGCCGCCGACATCCTCTTTCACCTGCAGGTGGCCCTGGCCCACCACGGCGTGAGCTGGCGCCAGGTGCAGCAGGTGCTGGCCGCCCGCCGCGGCGCGCCGCGGCGGGACTGAGCGGGCTGGACCCTGGGAACCGGTTCAGCCCTGGGCGCCCGTGCTCAGCATCGCCAGGGCCGTCCAGATCACCAAGCCGGTGAGCACGAAGCCACCGGTGGCCACGAACCAGCGCCAGGCGTTCTGCACCGCCGGGGTGGGCTGGTTGGCCAGCCAGGCCGGCCGCGGCCAGCCGGCGTTCGGCGACCAGCCGCCACCGCTGCCGGCGGGGGCGCGGCGGGCCATCGTGTCGCGCCAGTAGGCGCTGTAGCGGGGGGCCTGCTGGTTGAAGGGCATGGTGCCCACCGCCTGGCCAGCCAGCACCCGCGAGCGCTGGTAGGGCACCAGGTCTTCGCCGAAGGCTTCTAGGTATTCCGGCGAGTCGATCAGGGCATCGATGAAGGCGGGCAGGCCCTGCTCGGCGATCACGATCGACCAGGCGATCCGCTCCTGTTCGCCGTGCACCGGCCGGCCCAGCACCCGGCCCACCACCTGCTCCACCACCTGAACGTTGCTGTTGCAGCGGTAGAAGTCGTTGCGGAATTTCTCCGAACGCAGCAGCTGGCGCACGAACTCGCGGGTGCTGATCTGGCCGGAGCGCAGCTGAGATTCCAGTACGGCGTCGCGGTCGGCTTTGAAGGCGTGGAAGAACACCTGGCGGTAGGCCTGCTCAATCAGGGCGTCGGCGGCAGCGCGGTCGCGCTGCAGGGCCACCGTGGTGCTCTGGCGGGGCGACTCCTCGTTGGCGGCGAGAAAACTGCTCACCCGGGCATTGCTGGTGAGGGGCCTGGTGGCCAGAACGGGCAGGGGCATCGGGCCGGGACGGGCAAAACGCGCAAGGTATGGGCGGTCGCTTCCGGATTGACGGCGGCCGCGGCAAACAACAAACAAGTTCACGGAGCGCAACACCCCGCAATGGAGCTGGTTGGCGTGGCTCGCGGCTCAGGGGGTGGGGGCTGGCCCGAGCCCCGGCTGTTGCTGCAGCCAGAGAAAGGTGGCCCGGTCGCGGGGGCTGAGTTTCAGCACCGGCGAGGCTCCGGGCACCGCCGCCATGGCATCGCCGGCAGCTTTGCTGTGGCCCCAGAGCCCGAAGGCGTGGCCCAGTTCGTGCAGGGCGGTGGCCTGCATCGCCTCGGGCCGCTGTCCGGGGCTGATCTGCACGGTGACCAGGGGTTCGAGCTGAGGCTCTCCCTGCCGTCGCATCATCACCAGGGACAGTTCGGCTCTGCCGTGACTGGCCCGACCGCCCCGCAGCGGTGGCCGCCGCCGCTGGATTAACACCTGGGCCTGCTCCTGGTGATCCACCAGAGTGATCGGGACCAGGCCAGCCCAGCTGATCAGGGCTGCTTCAACGGCCTGACGCCAGGCCAGATCCCAGCGGGAGGCAGGCCCTTCGGCGGATACCGGCTCGATCCAGACACACCAGTGGTCGCGGCGCGGCCAGCCGTAAGCGGTGGCCCTGAGGTGATGGCGGTAATCGTCGTCGTCGGCTGGATCGGGCGGCGGGGGCGGAGACATCGCCGCCAGCCGCTCCGCTTCGACTCCAGCGACGCAGGGGAGTGGGGCCGCCTCAGCGCAGCCGAGAACCGCCAGCAGCAGGGCCGCCTGGAGGGCGCCCTGGCTGATCAGCTTCCGGAGTTGCGTGATGACCGCCACTGTTGGAGGTGAGGCTGCCCTGCGATCGACTGGACCCAGGCCATCGTCACGCTTCAGCCTGGCAGCCCCACGCCTCTGGCCATCAACGTGGCAAGCAGGGGTACCAGTGCAAATCCCACCAGTTCGACGTTGAGGATCCAGGCAAGACGATTGGCCAGGGCTTCATTCACCTGGGGCGCCTCACCCTTGCGAAGGGGGATGGCCCAGAGGATGTAGGTGATGGTGGGATAAAGGGAGAGCCCACCAACGGAGAGATAGAGGCCAACCTTCCACCAGAACAGTGGATTCTCGGTGTAGAAGCTGCTGCCCTGGCCGAAATAGAGCACCCTCAGGATGCCGCTCACCAGCAGAGCCAGGGCCGCCAGTCCGTAAACCACATCCGTGATCACCATCAAGGTGGCATCGGCCTTGCTGGGATTGGGCCGGATCAACCGCCGCTCCAGGACCAGGGCTCCGAAACAGAGCATGAAGCTCAGGTAATGCACGTACGCCACACCTGCCTGGTTGAGCACGTCAGGGGAGAGCGCTGTCAGGTCTGGCATCGAGAGCCGTGATGAGGGCCATCACCGTAGCGGGCTGATGCCCTCGATGGAGCCGGGGTCCGCCGGGCGACCCGGGAGGTGGAGATCATCAACTGAGAAGAAAAAAGAAAACCTGGAAAACTTTCCGATGGTTTCAGTGCGCTGGTGAAAAGTCTTTACTGTCAATTCAGTGCAAAAAATGCGGCGATGACCAGCTCTCTGAGCAGTTATCTGGGCGAGATCGGTCGTCATCAATTGCTGACACCTGAGCAGGAGCTCACCCTGGGCCGCAAGGTTCAGGCCATGGCCGCCCTGCAGGATCGTTGTCGACTGGCCGGTGGCCAAGGGCCTGCCTGTGAGTACAGCGATCTGGAGCGTCGCACGCTTCGCCAGGGTGAACGGGCAAAAAATCAGATGATCACCGCCAATCTTCGTTTGGTGGTGAATCTCGCCAAGCGCTATCAGAACAAGGGGCTGGACCTGCTCGATCTGATTCAGGAGGGCACCCTTGGGCTCACACGGGCCGTGGAGAAGTACGACCCCACCCGCGGGCACCGCTTCAGTACTTATGCTTATTGGTGGATTCGCCAGGGATTGAATCGTGCCCTGTCCACCCAGAGCCGCACCATTCGCATTCCTGTGAATGTGAATGAAAAACTCACGCGTTTGAGAGCGGCCAAATCACGCTTTCTCCAGGCCCATGGCGTGCTGCCTTCACCGCTGCAGTTGGCGCGTCTGCTCGATCTGCCACTTGCTGATGTGGAGGATCTGCTCGGTTGTGAGTTGCGCAGTGTCACCGTCAGCCTGCAGGGTGTTGTGAAGTCGAAATCGGAGCCTTCCGAACTGGTGGATGTGCTTCCAAGTCCAGAGCCGGCTCCCCTGGAACGGGCCGAGCTGGCGGAGCGCTCCGCCAGTGTGTGGACCCTGCTCGACCGCGCCAATCTCACCCCCAAGGAGCGCACCGTGGTGATGCTGCGCTTCGGCCTGGATGGCAGCCATGAGTGGCGCACCCTGGCGGAGGTGGCCCGCCAGCTCGACTGCAGCCGCGAGTATTGCCGCCAGGTGGTGCAACGGGCCCTGCGCAAGCTGCGGAAAACCGGCATCGAGAGTGGCCTGGTCGAGTGCTGAGACACGCACAATGGAAGCCCCGGTCTATTCAGTTCCGTGACCAGCTCAGCCGCTTCCGACCCAGCCGCCAGACCTGCTGTTGACGCTGAGGTGCTGGACAGTCAGGTGGTCGATGAGGCGGTGCTTCTGCGCCTGCTCAGGCGTGCCGGCCGGATTGTGGCTCGGCCGGCGCTGGAGTGCCTGGAGCTGCTGCTCGATCCAGCGACTCCGGCGCCGGCGCGATTGACCGTGCTTGCCGCCCTGACCTACCTGCTGGTGCCGGTGGATCTGATCCCGGATTTTCTGCCGGTGGCGGGGTTCAGTGATGATCTGGTGGCGATCACCGCACTGCTGGGCACCTGTGGTCGGCATCGCACCGAAGCGATCCGCCAGCGGGCCCAGCGCAGACTGGATCGCTGGTTCCCGCTTGGACGCTGATGGTGGCCCTTTCCCCCCAGCAGCTCGATGAACTGCAGTCGTTCATCAAGGACTGGCTGCGGCACACCGGTCGCAGCCAGGCCGACCTGCGCCGCGCCCTCCATGCCAGCTCCATCCGCATGCCCGTGCTGCTGGAGACGCTCCATCACACCTACAGCAGGCAGGGGTTAGCCGGGTTGGCCGAGCAGCTCTGCAGCGTCGATGCGCGCTGGCGGGAGGAGGGTCCGTCGTCCCTTACCGCTGGCGGCGTCGGGATGGCAGCCGCTGCAGCGGATCTAGGGCAGCTCGATCTGCTGCTGCAGGAAATCCGGGCCGAGGCCAGCAGCTGATCCAGGCCAGGCAGAGTGGGGAAGCGCCGGCCACCCGGCCCCGCTCACCTGCCACGGTTGTCTCACACGGCTCTCAAACACGGTTCTCAAACACGGTTCTCAAACACGGTTGTCTCAATGGTTGCTCTCAAGGTCGGCCCATCGGTTTCTGCCCGTTCGCTCACCGGCCGCGCCGCGCTCCTGCTGGTGTCCTGGTTGCTGGCACTGCCTGTTCAGGCCCAGAGCGAGAGTTTTCTGCTCGGCCCCGGCAGCACGGTGGGTCCGGCCACCGAGGTCCAGCCGAAAAACTGTGTCACCGCTGCGGATGGTTCGGTCACCTGCGACACCGAACTGGTGAATCCCCCCGGCGACACGCGGGCCAGGCCCCAGCTTGAGTTGTTCAAGAACTGAGACCGATGCGGATGAGCCTGCGCCGATTCGCTCGCCTGGGTGACGACGTCGCCTACCTGAAGCTGATCGATCGGATCGAGCGCCTGCTCGCCAAGCTGCTCGGGTTCGTGCTGGTGGTGGTGATGGTGGCGGCCACCTTCCAGCTGATCGGCCAGACGGCGGTGGCCCTTAGCAATCCGGCCACTCCCTGGCTGGGCGAGAAGCTCAACCGGGTGCTCGGTGATCTGCTCAACCTGCTGATTGCCGTTGAGGTGCTGCAGAACATCACCTCATACCTGCGCCGCCATGTGGTTCAGATTGAACTGGTGCTGCTCACGGCGATGACAGCCGTGGCCCGCAAGGTGATCGTGTTGCCGGCGGGCGCTGAAAGCAAGCCCCAGCTGCTGGCGGGGTTGGGCATTGCCGTGCTGGCCCTGGCTGCCGCTTTCTGGCTGGTGCGGACTCTCACGCTGAAGAAGCCTCCTGCCAGAACAGGGCCAGCCAGACGGATCCGGGAGCGGGGTCGGTCGCCTCGAGCCGATGACGGCGCCCCGGACTGATCAGCAGACTGTCGCCCCGATTGAGCTGCCGGCAGCAGGACTCGTCGGCGAAACGCAGGCTGGCGCTGCCCCGCAGCAGGGTGACCCATTCCCACTCGCTCTGGTCGTACCAGAAGCCGTCCGGGCTGGCCGCCTCGCAGGAATGGATGCGCTCCAGGCGCCAGCCGCCAGCGCTGGCCAGCACGGTCACCACCTCCTGGCCGGGGGGCGGGCAGGCTCCTTCCAGCAGATTTCCGTCCCCAGCGCACTCCGGCGGGGCCTCTCCGGTGTGGGCCGGACCATCTCCCCAGCGCCGGCCGATCTCGAGGCCGAGCCCCCGGGCCAGGTTGACCACCTCCTGGTGGCTCTCGCAGTTCCGCAGGGCGCGGCGCAGGCCCGGGTCGGTTTCGCTCATCGCCACCAGGGTGTTGAGCTGGCTCACCTTGCTGAGGAACTGGCGCAGGTCGGCTTCAGCCACGTTCGTCGTCTCCGAAGCGGCCCCCGTCGGCCGACAACACCTTGATCATCCGCCAGCGCATGAACCAGGCGCCGGCGAACAGCAGTGTCTCGGGTTTCTCCACCTGCCAGCCGCGCCGCTCCAGCAGGGGCCGCGACAGCTGGCTGGCCTCGGTGCGCAGGCGCAGGATGCCTTGTTGCCGCGCGTGCTGTTCCAGTGCACGCAGGATCGTGCTGGCCCGGCCCTGGCGGCTGGCTCGCCCGCGGCAATACAGCAGGGCCAGCCGCTCCGGTGGATGGAGCAGGCCGAAGGCTTCAATCGTCGTCTGACCGGCCGTTGGAGCTGGGGCCGTGCTTGCAAGCCCGAAGCCTTCCTGCAGGGGAATGGCCAGCGCGGCAGCGTCGCCGGCGTGCCCAGCCCAGGCCTGCAGCTGCGCCGGGCTGTACAGGGGCGCTCCCTGGCTCAGCACCGCATCGGCATACACCTGCCGGATCTCGCTCAGGTCGTCCGGCAGGAGCGGGCGCAGGCGGTGCATCGGCGCGGGGCAGACTGATGGCCAGCCTGGCGGAGACCGGTGTGGAGTCAGTGATGGTCCGGATCGTTGCCAACAGGCACCTGCCTGCCCAGCCCCAGAGCCTGCAGCGCAGGCTGCGGCCGCTGCTGCTGGCGATCGTGCTGATGTCTTGTTTGCTGCTCCCGTGTTGGCTTGGCGCGACGCCGGCCCAGGCGGCGACAACCGATGGTGCTCGCTTGTTCGAAGCCACCTGTGCCGGTTGCCATCCCCACGGCGGCAACATCATCCGGCGCGGCAGCACCCTGAAGCTGGAGACGCTGCGCCGCCGTGGGTTGGATTCGCAGGCCGCCATCGCGACGATCGCCGCGGCAGGCTTGGGACAGATGTCGGGCTACGGGGCCGTGCTGGGGGATGCCGGCGTGGAAAGCGTGGCGGACTGGGTGTGGCAGCAGGCGCTTGCGGGTTGGCCCCGCGGCTGAGTCGGCCGGCTCAGAAGGCCTGGATCCAGGGATACACCTCCAGGGCAGTCCAGATGCCCTCGCGCCAGTAGACGTCCGCCCGCAGCAGATCCTCCACCTGCTGCTGCGATGGGGCTTCGTAGATGCCGAACACATGGGTGCTGCCTTCCGTGGGCCCGAGCGTGATCAGCACGCCCTCGTCTTTCTGGCGCTGCAGCCCCGCCAGGTGCTCCTCACGAAAGGGGGCACGCTTTTCGATCGCGTTGGCGCAGTAAGTCCCCCAGAGCACATAACGCATGGTCGGGCGGCGTTGGGAAAGTGCGGCAATCACGCTAAGCCTTTGCCCGTTGGTGGTAGGAAAGGGGCTTCATCCCATTTTCTGAAGATCATGGTTGGTCTGCTCGGTGCTCCGACCCTGCTCCGGCCCCGATCCGGGGCGTTGGCAGCCCTGGCCGGGGCGCTGCTGGCCGGCTCCCTCGCTCAGCCCGCCCAGGCGCAGAACATGATGGACACCATGGTCCGCAAGTTCTGCCTGCAGGCGGTGAACAAGGAGATCCAGGCCTCCGGCAAGCCTGCCCCAGCCGGTATGCAGGATTACACCTGCAACTGCGTGGTGCAGGAGATGCGCAGGGGCCAGTCGCAGCAGCAGGCCGCCGCGACCTGCAAGGCTGCGGCAGCCAAGAAGTACAACCTCTGAGCTGCGCGCTCCCAAACCTCCCTTCGTGCCGTTGCCGCCCCTACCGATCGGCCCGGCCGCCCGGCTCAGCGCCGTTCTCAAGCCGGTGATTCCGGAGCTGGGGGCCCTTGTACGGGCCACTCCCGGCACCCTGTCGCTGGCCCAGGGCATGGTGAGCTGGGGCCCGCCTGAGGAGGTGCTGGCCGCAGTGGCAGAGGCTGGCACGGCCGATCAGGGCAGCCGATCCGGAGCGGCTGCGGACTCCGGCCGGGATGCCTACGGACCCGCCCAGGGGGATCCTGCCCTGCTTGAGGCTCTGGCCGCCAGCCTGCAGCAGCACCACGGTATGGATCTGCAAGGCGCCGACCTCTGGGTCACCGCCGGCAGCAACATGGCGTTCAACGCCATTGCACAGGTGCTCTGCGACGGTCCGCCGGCTGAGCCCAGCGAGGTGATCCTGCCGCTGCCCTGGTACTTCAATCACGCCATGGCGGTGCAGCTGGCCGGCGGCCGGCCTGTGCCGGTGGATGCTGGCCTGGTGCCCGATCCCCAGCGGCTGGCATCGGCGATCACCTCCCGCACTCGCGCCATCGTCACGGTGTCGCCCAACAATCCAAGCGGGGTGGTGATCCCGCGGGCGGTGCTGGAGGCGATCAACCACCTCTGCGGCCGCCATGGGCTGCTGCACATCAGCGACGAGGCCTATGGCCAGTTCGTGTATGGAGTGGAGCCCCATTGGAGCCCGGCCAGCCTGGTCGGCGCCGCCGCCCACACCGTGACCCTGCAATCCCTCTCCAAGGCCTATGGCATGGCCGGCTGGCGGGTCGGCTTCATGGCGGCCCCTGCCGCGCTGACGCCGGCCCTGGCCAAGGTGCAGGACACGGTGCTGATCTGTCCGCCGCGGCTGATGCAACGGGCGGCGGTGGCGGCCCTGCGGGCCGGCCCTGCCTGGTGCCGCCCGCGGATCGCGGCGCTTGCCGCCCGTCGCCAGCAGCTGCTCGCCGCGGTGGCGGCTGCCCGGGCCGAAGGTCTGCCGACGCAGCTGCTGGCGGAGCCCGATGGCGCCTTCTATGGCCTGCTGGCCCTCGAGGCGTCTGCGGCCGGTTCGCTCTGCGGCGAGGCGCTGATGCGGCGCCTGGTGCTGGAGCACCGGGTGGCGGCGGTCTGCGGCGAGAGCTTCGGGCTCCCGGCCCGGGGCGAGCCGAAAGCCGCTGGTGGCCATGGGCCGACGTTGCGCCTGAGCTACGGCTTGCTGGAAGCAGACGCGCTGCAGGAGGCCCTCCGGCGCCTGTTCGAGGGGATCAGGGCGCTGCTGAGCGCCCCCTCCCCCAGTGGCCCGTGAAGCGCCAGCGCACCAGCGGGGCTGCACCACAGATCAGGTGTCGAACGGGGCGAATGGCCATGCCTCTGCCGGGAACCCCCACCCTCCGTCGCGTTGCCGGGGGCTGGCCTGGTGCGGCTGCTGACGGTTTCGGCTGGTTGCCCTCATCGCCGGCGCCCCAGCACCAGGATTCGATTGTTGGCAGGCATCGCCACATCGGCCAGTGGCTCCAATCCGAGGCTGCAGGCCTGCTCCTGCAGCTCCTTGGCATCCCTGACTCCCATCGCCGGGTCAAGGCTGCGCAGATGGGCATCAAAGGCGGCGTTGCTGGTGGCGGTGTGCACGCCACCGTCCTGGAAGGGCCCGTAGAGCAGCAGCAGGCCGCCTGGGCGCAGCAGCCGTGCGGCTCCAGCCAGCAGCTGGGGCAGGGCTGACGCCGGCATGATGTGGCAGGTGTTGGCGCTGAACAGGGCATCAACCCGGTTTCCCTCGGAGGGCCGTGGCCAGTGGTCGCAGCAGGTCACGTCCAGTTCGATCGGCTCCAGCAGGCGTGAGCCCGGCGCCAGACTGGCGCCCGGTACGGCAACCAGCTGGGACCGCAGATCAGCCACGACCTCGGGCCGCTCGCTCGCCTGCCAGCACAGGCCGGCGATCTGCTGACAGAAGAAAATGGCGTGCTGGCCGCTGCCCGAGCCGATCTCCAGCACCAGGGCCTTGTTGGGCAGCCAGTCCCGCAGCACTGCCAGGATCGGCTCCTTGTTGCGCTCGCAGGCGGACGACAACAGCACGGGAGGGGGTGTCTGCGCAGCCGCCATCATCGGGCAGTGTTGCTGTGACCTGGGGCTGGTGTGGTGGTCATGAAAGCCTGGGGCCTACCAGCTTCGGCCGCGGCATCAGGGGCCGCTGGCGTTGAGCCCCTGGCCGCCCTGGGCGGAGCTCCCAGGGGCGTGCGCGAAGGAGAACGAATGCGTTGAGGTTGTACTGGCTGCTGGGGTCAGCCGTCCAGGCCGACCCGCAGTGCGGCGCAGAAACGGCCGGCCGCCTCCCCCACCGGCTGGCCTGCGGCCGCCGCCGCCGCCATCGCCTTCACCAGGGCACTGCCCACGATGGCCCCATCGGCCCCCCACTGGCGCACCTGGCGCGCCTGCTCAGGCCCGGAGATGCCGAACCCCACCGCCACCGGGGTGTCGCCCAGGCCCTTGAGCTGCTGCACCAGGGAGCCGACACGCGATTCCAGGCTGGTGCGCACCCCAGTCACACCGGTGACGCTGACCAGGTATGTGAAGCCGCGGCTGGCCTGATGGATGCGGGCCATCCGGTCAGCCGGAGTGGTGGGCGCCACCAGCAGCACCAGGTCCAGGCCGTGCCCCGCAGCGATGGTGGAGAGCTTCTCGCCCTCCTCCAGCGGCAGGTCGGGCACCACCAGGCCGGCGGCCCCCGCGGCCGCAGCATCGCGGCAGAAGCTTTCCATGCCGCGGTTGATCAGGGGGTTGCTGTAGGTGAACAGCACCACCGGGGTCGTGAGCTCGTCCTGGAGTGAGCTCAGCATCTCCAGCACCCTGGTCGGGGTGGTGCCGCTGGCCAGGGCCCTGCTGGCGGCAGCCTGAATCACCGGCCCATCGGCCAGGGGGTCGCTGTAGGGGATGCCCAGTTCGATCAGGTCAGCGCCGTTGGCCTGCAGGGCCAGCAGGGCGGAGCGGGTGGACGCCAGGTCGGGGTCACCCGCCATCAGGAAGGGCATCAGGGCGCAGGTGCCCTGGCTGCGCAGCTGCTGGAAACGCTGCTGGATGATCGTGGCGGCGGCAGTCACAGCAGCGGCGGGTCAGGGCGTGTTCGGCTGCGAGCCTATGTCTCGCCCGGCTGCTCCTGCTCCGCGGCAAGCTGCTCCAGCAGCCGTTGTTGTTCCTCCGGACTGAGGGCGGCGAATTTGCGCTCCAGCACCGCGGCGGTGTGGGCGTCGTAGGCAGAGCGATAGCTGCGCCGCTGCTGCATGTAGGTCATGTTGCCGGTCAAGGCCCGCAGCAGATAGGAGGCTGTCCAACCCAGCACCAGCACCATCAGCAGGGCCGAGGCCGCGATGCCGGCGTTGAAACCCTCAAGGCCGCCGGCCTGGAACAGGCCGTAACCAAGAGCACCCAGACCCAGCACCGCCAGCCCGAGGAGGAGTGATTGACCCTTTGTCACCGGCTGCCCTGCCCGGCCATGCGCAGGTTGATGAACGGGGCGAACAGGATCAGGCCCGGGAAGAACAGGAACACCAGCCCGTAGACCCCGAACCGTTCAAGTTTGCCCATCACGGTCCAGCGCTTCACCATCCAGGCGATCAGCGCCAGGGGGATGACCACCAGATAAGCCCCCGCCAGGACGATCGTCAGCCCGATCACAGGGAGCCACCCGGGGCTGAGCATGCTGGTGAATGGCTGCAGGAATCCGGTCACGGTGCGGAAGGGGCTTCGAAGAACGGTAGGAAACTCCCTGGGGGCGGGGGGTCTCCAGGCTGCCGAGAGGGGCTCGGCTGACCGGGCCATCCAACCTGAGGATCATGCAATTCTCAAGTCCGGATAGCCCCAGACACTCTGGTTCATCCAACACGGCGATGCTGCAACCCTGAGATGATCAGGTGCATGGAGCTGCAGACCTGAGAGCCCCGGCCGGCCTGAGCGGCTGTCCTCCAGGATCTGTGTGGGGGTCTTTGATCAAGAGCTTTGATCAAAGGCTTTGATCAAGGGCTTTGCTCAAGAGCTTTGCTCAAGAGCTTCGCCCAACCTCTTGCCTGGGTGGGATCAGGGACCGGAGTCCCGGAACTGGGAGGTGCGCCCGGCGGGATTCGAACCCGCACTGGGGTCATTTTAAGTGACCTGCCTCTACCGGTTGGGCTACGGGCGCCCAGGCCGGATTGTATGGGTCAGATGAAAAACATGGGTTGGGGGCTGGTCAGGCTCTGGCGCTCCTCAAGCAGCTGGTCCAGGCGGGTCTGGCTCAGGATCCTGGTGCGAGCCAGGGCGAGCCGCTGATCAAGGGCGTCAACGACGCTGAACTCAGCAGAGGTGCGCTCGGCCGCTGCCATTCCTGGCCGCTCGCCTTCAAGGCAGGCCAGCACCTGATCCAGGTTGATCTGGCTGGGGGGGCGGGCCAGGCGGTAGCCACCTCGGGGGCCGCGAATCCCCTCCAGCAGGCCACCGCGCCGCAATGCCGCCAGCACCTGCTCCAGGTAGCGATCCGGAATCCCCTGGCGTCCGGCGATATCTCCAGACTGAAGCAGCAGCGGTTGCCCGTGCACGGCGGCCAGTTCAATCAGTGCCACCAGGGCGTATTGCGCCTTGGCACTCAGTTCCAAGCCGGAGCCATCACAAACTCCGATTCTGCCAGGTCAATCCCATTCCCCGATCGGGAAACGTGCTTGGTGGTGGTGGTCGCTCAGCTGCCAGGCAGAGCGGCCAGGGCCTCGCTGCTGCCCATCACCACCAGCAGCTCGCCCGAGGCCAGCACATGCGAGGCGGGCGGGTTGACGGTGAGCTGGTTATCAGGGCCTGCCGCCAGCACATTGACGTTGTAGTTCTTGCGCAGGTTCAGCTCCCGCAGCGACTGGCCGACGAACGGCTTCGGCACCCGGATCTCCTCGATGAAGTTGCGATCATCAAGCCGCAGCCGCTCCAGCAGATTGGGGCGTACCAGCTCCATGCCGAGCCGGTGCCCCTGCATCTTCGAGGGGAAAACGACGCGGTCGGCGCCGACCCGCTGCAGCATCTTCATGTGCAGATCGCTGGTGGCCCGCGCGATCACCTGCCGCACCCGGCTCCCCTCGCTGTCCTTCACGATCAGGGTGGCGGTGATGCTGGCCGCGATTGGCTCACTGATCGCCACCACCACGGTTTCCACATCGAGCACGCCCGCTTCGCGCAGGGCTTCCTCATCGGTGCAATCCACCACCCGGGCCTGGATGGCTGGATCAAGCTGGCGCACCTCGTCGATCGCCTTCTGGCTGCTGTCGATCGCCAGCACATCGGCATCGGCCTTGATCAGCTCACTGCAAACGGCGCTGCCGAATCGGCCCACGCCGATCACCGCGAAGCCGCCGCGGGCTACCCCCTCAGCAGGATTCCAGTGCCACCAGTTGCCCATGGGTCGCTCTTCTGTAATGGGTTGGCTCAAGGCATGATCAGATGTACAGCTCCTCGCGGGGATAGCCCACGCGCGGCTGGGGCCTGCTGCCATAAAGGGCCGAGAGCAGCAGCAGAATGCCAAGTCTGCCGACGAACATGCCCACCATCAGCACCAGCTGACTCCAGTGGTTGAGCTGGGCGGTCACGCCCAGATCCAGGCCGACGGTGCCGAAGGCCGACATGCAGGTGAACAGTTTCTCCAGAAAGCTGAATGTGGCTCCGCTGGCAGCACCGCCGCTGGTCGGCCCCAGGCCGAGCAGCAGCGCCATCAGCAGCACGAACAGCAGCGAGGCGATCGTGACGCCGATAGCCCGCAACACCACGATGTCCGGGATCTGGCGCTGGTGGATCACCACCTCATCCCGCCCCTGCAGGGTGGAGCGGGTCGCTCCCATCAGGGTGGCGAAGGTGGTTGTCTTGATGCCGCCGCCAGTGCCACCGGGGCTGGCACCGATGAACATCAGCACGATCATCAGCAGCAGCCCGGCATCGGTGATCGTCTCGGCGGAGATGGGAATGGTGTTGAAGCCAGCCGTACGGGTGGTGATCGATTGGAACAGGGTGATCTGCAGCTTCTGCCAAAGCGACAGCTTGCCCATCCCGGTGGCCTCGTAGCCGAAGTGCTCGGTGAACAGCAGACCGAGCGCACCGATGATGATCAGCAGCACGGTGCTGCGCAGCACCAGCCGGGTGTGCAGGCTCAGGCGTTTGAGGCGCGTCAGGCGCCGCCGGTTGATCCAGAGGTCATTGATCACCCGCCAGCCGATACCGCCGATCACGATCATCGCGGCGATCACCACATTCACCGTGGTGTTGTCGCGGTAGCGCTCCAGGTTCGTGGCCCACAGCCCGAAGCCGGCGTTGTTGTAGGCACTGATCACGTGGAACAGCGAGGCCCACAGCCGCCGCTGCGGGTCCTCGATGTCGGTGAAGCCAAAGCCGTAAAGCACCATGGTGCCCATCCCCATCACACAGCCGGCGGTGAGCAGGATGCTGTTGAAGGTGGGGCCGATGCCGCCGACCCCGAATTCATCGAGGGCCCGACCTTTGTCAAGACGGTTGCGCAGACCGCCGTGGCCTTGAACAAACCCCTGCAGGAAGGTGGTGATGGCCATCAGGCCCAGCCCACCGGTGATGATCAGCCCCGAGAGCACGATCTGGCCGAAGATCGTCAGGTCGCGATCGACAACGATCACGGACAGACCGGTGACGGTGATCGCTGAGATCACAGTGAAGAGGGCCTCCCACAGGCCCACGTCGTCGTTGGAGCACAACGGCGAGGCCATCACAAGGGTGCCAGCGGCGATCACGAGCAGGCCGGTGATCACTGTGAACTGAGGAACGGTGAGGGTATAGCGCCACCGCCGCAGCAGCTGCACCATCAGCCGGAACCGACGGCGGACCATCAATTGAGCAGGAACCAGACGGAATCTACCGAGGTGTCAGTTCGGGAGAGTCCGCTGGGGAGCCCACTGGGCGATCAGGGTCTCAAGGCGCACCAGCTGGTAGCGGGTGTGTTCATTCGGCTCCTGGCGGTAGGCGGTCTCCAGGGCTTCCCGTTCAGCATCAAGAGCCTGAAGCACGGGATGGTTGTCGTTCACGGCCGGGGATGGCAGAAGAGAGGATACGTTTTCGAAACGTTTCGGGCAGGTCAGCGGCGATTGTGTCCCGGATCCAGGAGCAGGCTGTGCTCCGATTCCGCCATACAGGTGCTGCTGGTGCGGAAGGATGGCTGGGAATGGACCGATCGGAAGGACGGGTGGGGATTGATGAATGGCGGATTGATGGATGGCAGATGGGCAGGTGAAAAGGGGGATCAGCCCGCTGGACCTTCACAGAAGATCTTAAGTCATTATTAAAGGCGCGCGCCACCGCTCTTGCGGCTCAGGGCAGCGGGCCGTCGCGGTCGGAGCGGAAGATCACGGTCATCTCAGGCATGTGCTGCTCAATCAGTGCCACCAGCCGCTCAAACATCTCCAGGGTCTGCGGTGCGCGCAGTCCCATCGCCTCCCGGCTGAGCAGCACCAGTTCCAGTGCCCGCCCATCGGCCCGGGCCTGCACATCGGCGAAGAGCTGCATGCGCTGGATCTCAGCCCCCTGTTTCAGCAGGGCCCCGAGGTGCGCAGGCGTGCGATGGTCCACCTCGGCGTTGAGGGCCTGCAGCACCGGTTCCAGCGCTGCGAGGATCGCCTCAGGCCGCTGCGCGGGGGCTTGGCCGGCTGCTGAGCCGTTGGGCTTGAGAACCAGCAGGAACCGGGCCATGACTGCCTTGATCAGCTAGGACGCTACTGCCACAGAGACGCTCGGATGGCGACAGCCGCTCCAGTTTCCCTCGCAGTGATCGGGGCCGGAGTGGCGGGCTGTGCGTTGCTCGCTCAGCTGGGCCGTTTCGGCTGGCGGGGGACCATGAGCCTGTGGGAGACAGGCCGTGGGGCAGGGGGTCGCGCGGGCAGCCGCCGCACCCGATCCGATGGACTGCTGGTGATCGACCACGGCGCGCCGCTGCTCAACATCACAGCCAGTCCCAGCCCTGCTCTGCTGGATCCTCTGCTGGAGGGGGGCTGGCTGTCGCCCTGGTCAGCGCCGGTGGCAATGCTGGAGGGCGAATCGCGCCTCAACATCGGTCGTGCGGATGCCCTGGGCATGGGGCGTTTGTTTCGGGGGAACGACGGGATGGACCAGCTCAGCCAGGGGCTGCTCCACCTGGCCGGCGATGCCCGGATCGAGCAGCACTACGGCACGTTCGTGCGCAGCCTGGAACGCTCGCCCGAGGGGCCCTGGCGATTGCTTGCAGCAGACGGCACCCTGCTCACGGAGGCGGATTGGCTGGTACTGACCGGCACCTTGCTGGCCCACCCCCGCAGCCAGTTGCTGCTTGGCTGGCAAGAGGTGCCCCTGGCCCGAGTGGCGGCTGGTCTGGCCGACCTGCAGCTCGATCATGTGCTCGCTTGCCTGGCTGGCATCCGTTTTGAGGCGCGCACCAATCTGATGATGGTTTTCGAGCCCCATCAGGCGGACATCTGGCGGGCACTTCCGTTCGCCCTGGTGAACTTCGACGCCTCCGCCCAGCAGCGCTGGGGGCTGCGGCGGCTCACGATTCAGTCACTGGCTGATGGACGCTGCTCCGTTGTCGCTCACTCCAGCGCGGCCTTCGCCGCCGATCACCTCGATGTGGTCGGCTCCCGCTCGGCTGCGGCCCGGCTCCTGCCCCATCCCCCTGAAGAGGGACGGGAGGAGCAGGTGATCGCCGCTCTGCGGGAGGCGGTGCGTCAGTGTCTGGCACCCTGGCTTGCCGATCTGGATCTGCAGGCTGCCTCGTCCCAGCTGATGCGCTGGGGTGCGGCCTTCCCGCTGGCACCGGGCCTGCCTTCCGAACTGATGTTCTGCCCCCAGAGCCGGCTTGGTCTCTGCGGCGACTTCATTGCCGGACCGGGCTTCGGGCGGATCGAGGGCGCGCTTCGCAGTGCTGAACTGCTGGCAGAGCAGCTCTGGCAGGCCGCGCCGAAGTCACTAGCTTGATGGCATGCGAGGTCCTTTCGGCGATTGGTTGCCCGAGGTGGTGGTGTTTCATCCCACCTGCTTCGAGGATGCCCAGGCCATCGTGCAGGCCGTGCGCGAACTCCAGACCGTGCTGGTGCATGCAGGAGCCATGCCGCGCCAGGAGGCTCAGCGCCTGATCGATTTCGTGGCCGGGGGCGTGGTGGCGATCGACGGTCAGGCTGAGTGTCTGGACGAATTCACCTTTGTGTTCGCTCCGGACATCGTGGCCATCACGCGAGACAGCAGTGCGGCACGCTGAAGCTCAGGCGGCCAGCCCGGCAATCGTGCTGAGCTGAAGCCAGCAGCCAGCAGGAGCCAGTTTTTCAACCACCACGCTCTGATGGCGGTCCTTGGCCACGAGGTGAGCGAAGGTCTCGGCATCATCCCGGCTGGCGAAGCGAGGGGCGGGAATCTGCTGGGGCACACTCTGTTCCCGTTCCACCTGAAGGCGAACCCGGTAACGGCCTTGGGGACTCGTTGAAGCCATGCACCAATTGTGCAGGCCAGGGCTGATGAATGCGAGGGATTTCAGCTTTTGCACGAATTCTGCCGCTGCCGCCGCGGGCAAGGCCCGTTCATTCGAAGCTCAGCAGCCGCTGTCCATCCGGCAATCGCTTCACTTCATCGAACAGCACCTCCAGCACTTCAAAGCTCACGTCGGGGTGGGCGCGCACAGCCCTGACGATGTCCTGCACGTTCTCCGGGGTGAGTCCCCCGTGCAGGGCCCGCTCCTGCAGCTGCTCGCGATAGTGGGCCAACACCTGCTCCTGAGCCGGGCTGAGGGGAGCGCTGCCCTGGCGATGGATCTCCATGGGGCGGCTCGGGATGGGACGAGCGATCCTCATCACCCTAGGCAGCCTTGCCAGTGCCTCCCACCCCTCTGGAGGCGATGCCCAGGGCGAGCCTGGTCGGCGTGCGGTGAAGGGCCGCGGAGCGTGGCGGCACCTTTGGCCATCAATCGAGGCAACCGCGGCGAATCACCTCCTCCTGCAGGGCGGTGAGTTCCGCCGCCTTGGGGATCTCCGGGTGGAACAGCAGGGCCCAGGCCAGCGGTACGTCGCCGCTGTCGAGAGCTGCTTCGAAGGCGCGCAGCCAGGCTGCTGCGGATCGGCCGAGAGCCTCAACCAGCTGTTCAGCTGCTTCCATGCGCTGTCTGGATGCTCCGGCCAGATGCACATGGGCGAAGCTGTCGGCCGGAGCGTCGCGTGGGCGCAGCTGCAGGAGCACCAGCTCCTCCGGTTGAATCGGCGACATTGGCCAGTCGATCGGGGTGCTCAGCGGTTGGTCCAGGCTGCCGCGGCGCTGCCAGGTCGGTTTCCCCTGCCGCTCAATCCGCAGTTCCAGCAGTGGCTCCACGATCACCAGCCGCGGGCTGGGCAGGGGCACGACCCCCAGGGCATCGATGCCGCTGACTGCTTCCACCCGTGGTGCCACCACGCACACCGCCACCGCCGCAGCCTGTTGATGGATGGCAGCCCTGGTGATCACCGGCCAGCCAGGCAGGGACACCAGGGTCAGCAGCAGCAACCAGCGGCCTGGGCCCAAGCTCATGGCGGACCGCCCGGCAG
>CAMDLO010000042.1 GCA_945901765.1 Cyanobium sp. NIES-981
CCAGCCCACATAGAGGCGGTTGTTGGTGGAGGTGATCCACTCACAGAACTGCTGCCAGCTGGAGGCGCCGGAGCGCTGCTGGAGAGTGGTGGTCATGAGAACGAGAGAAGGAGAGGTGGCGAGTCGGGTGCGGCTGACGAATCAGCAGCAGCGAAGCGCCAGGTACGTATGGCAGACCTGCCGGAACGGTGTACCGCAGGGAGGGAGCTGCCGGGGACGGAATCCCGTCGCTCCAGACTGTAACGGAAGATTGCGGCGTTTGTGAAGAGGGGTTGCGGTGCGGGTTGCAGGGCCGGCCGCGTCCTGCCGAGATGCCCTGCCCCCACTGTTGTTTCAAGCCTTCGCAACCGCCCATGGCGCCCTCCCGCCGCATCACCTGGAGCCCCAGCCTCACCCTGGTGCCCACGCGCCACTGCTTCAACGCCTGCTCCTACTGCAGCTTTCGCGACCCTGCGGCGCCCGCCTCCCTGCTCGAGCCCGCGGCGGCCCTGGAGCAGTTGCGGGCCCGCCCCCAGGCCCGGGAGGTGCTGCTGTTGAGCGGTGAGGTGCCGCCGGATTCGCCGGCCCGCGCCGCCTGGTTCACCCGGCTGCTCGCCCTCAGCCGTCTGGCCCTGGCCGAGGGCCGCCTGCCCCATACCAACGCCGGCCCCCTCTCCCGCCGTGAGATGGCGGCGCTGGGGCGCCTCAACCCATCGATGGGGCTGATGCTGGAAGGTCTGGGGCCGGCGGTCGAGGGTCACCACCGCCACGCCCCCAGCAAGCGGCTGGCCGTGCGCCTCGGCCAGCTCGAGCAGGCGGGGCGCCTCGGGATCCCGTTCACCACCGGACTGCTGCTCGGCCTGGGAGAGAGCCAGGCCGAGCGGCGTGACGCCCTCGAGCTGATCGCCCTGCTGCAGCACACCTGGGGGCACATCCAGGAGGTGATCCTGCAGCCCTACCGTCCAGACGGCACCGCTGCCAGGCCGCTCAGCCGCGCCGAACAGCACGATCTGCTGGCCACCATCGCCGCAGCGCGCGCCATCCTGCCGCCGGAGGTGCACCTGCAGCTGCCCCCCAACCTCTGGCCCCTCGACACCCTGCCCGAGGCCCTCGCCGCCGGCATCGACGACCTGGGTGGCATCGATACGGCCGATGTGATCAACCCGGCCTATGCCCAGCCCCGGCCAGCGGTGTTGCGCCGGCAGCTTGCTGAGGCTGGCTGGGAGCTGGTGCCGCGCCTGTGCGTGCACAGCGGCTGGATTGGTTCCCTGCCCCTGCCGCTGCGCCGCCGCGTGCTGGCGCTCAGCTCAGCGGCCGCAGGTGGTTGTTAGCGTCCGCACTCCTGAGGCCAGGCCGGCAATGGCGGTGGACCACCGGGTGCTGCTGGTGCGGTTGCCCTGCAATCCGATCTTCCCGATCGGCCCGATCTATCTGGCCGATCACCTGCACAAGCAGTTTCCAGCCCTGCCCCAGCGCATCCTTGACCTGGCGGCGGTGCCGGTGCTGGATGTGGAGAGGGTGCTGGCCCAGGTTGTCGAGGCCTTCCGCCCCACCCTGCTGGTGTTCTCCTGGCGCGACATCCAGATCTACGCGCCGGTGGATGGCCGCAGCGGCAATCCGCTGCAGCATTCCTTCGAGGTGTTCTACGCCCGCAATCCGTTCAAACGCCTGCGCGGCGCTTTCGGCGGCCTCGGCCTGATGGCCTCCTTCTATGGCGAGCTCTGGCGCAACCTGCGGCTGGTGAAACAGGGGGTGAAGCGGGCGCGGCGCTTCCATCCCGAAGCCCGTGCCGTGATCGGCGGCGGCGCCGTGAGCGTGTTCTACGAGCAGCTCGGCCGCAAACTGCCGCGCGGCACGGTGGTGTCGGTGGGGGAAGGGGAGCCGCTGCTCGAGAAACTGATCCGCGGCCAGTCGCTGCTGGGGGAGCGCTGCTACCTGGCCGGTGAGGCGCCCCGGCCCGGCCTGATCCACGAGCAGCCGGCGGGCATGGAGAAAACCGCCTGCAACTACGCCTACATCGCCTCGATCTGGCCCCAGCTCGATTGGTACCTGGAGGCGGGCGACTTCTACGTGGGGGTGCAGACCAAGCGCGGTTGCCCCCACAACTGCTGCTACTGCGTCTACACCGTCGTGGAGGGCAAGGCGGTGCGCGTCAACCCGGTGGCGGAGGTGATCGCCGAGATGCGCCAGCTCTACGCCCGCGGTGTGCGTGGCTTCTGGTTCACCGATGCCCAGTTCATTCCCGCCCGCCGCTACATCGAAGACGCCAAGGCCCTGCTGCGGGCCATTCAGGCCGAAGGCTGGACCGACATCCGCTGGGCCGCCTACATCCGCGCCGACAATCTCGATGCCGAGCTCGCCGAGCTGATGGTGGCCACGGGCATGGAGTACTTCGAGATCGGCATCACCTCCGGATCCCAGGAGCTCGTGCGCAAGATGCGCATGGGCTACAACCTGCGCACCGTGCTCGAGAGCTGCCGCATGCTCGCCCGCGCCGGGTTCCGCGAGCACGTGTCGGTGAACTACTCGTTCAATGTGATCGACGAGCGGCCGGAAACCATTCGCCAGACCGTCGCCTATCACCGCGAACTGGAGCGCATCTTCGGCGCCGACAAGGTGGAGCCGGCGATCTTCTTCATCGGCCTCCAGCCCCACACCCATCTGGAGCAGTACGGCTTCGACCAGGGCCTGATTCAGCCCGGTTACAACCCGATGAGCATGATGCCCTGGCATGCCCGCAAGATGCTCTGGAACCCTGAGCCGATGGGCAGCACCTTTGGCCGCATCTGCCTGGAAGCGTTCGACACCAACCCCGGCGATTTCGGCCGCACGGTGATGGCCCTGCTGGAGCGGGACTACGGCGCGGCACCCCTGGAGGAGGCGCTGCACGCGCCGGTGGAGGGGCGGCGAGCCCTGGCCACGGCCGTGCGCTGACGCCACTGCAGGCCGGCCAGCAGCAGCCCCAGCCCCAGCCAGCCCAGCAGGCCGCCGAGCGGGTTCACGTCCCCTTCCCCGGGGCCCACCAGCCAGCTGGGTGCCCCGGCACCGATCTGCAGCAGCCCCTTCTGCAGCACGAACCAGCCGCCCACCAGGCCCCCATGCAGGCCGATCGGAGCCCAGAGCAAGCCGTTCAGCCGGCGGCGCAGCTGGGCCAGGGCCACACCGAGCAGGGTGAGACCGCCCAGCAGCGCCAGACCTGGCAGTGGCGGCAGCCGATACCAGGGATGCACCAGGGCGAATAGCAGTGCCTGCAGGCCCAGGGCGCGCCGGCCGGGCAGCACCAGTTCCAGCTCCCCCCACAGCCAGCCGCGGAACAGCAGTTCCTCCGCAAATCCCACCCCCAGCAGCAGCGCCAGCCCGTTGGCCAGCAGCGCCGGGCTGAGGCCGCCGCGCCAAGCCGCCTGGCCGCCAATCAGCAGCACGGCGGCCACAGGCAGCAGCAGCGCCGCCGCCAGCAGCAGTCCCAGCAGCACGGCTGGCGCTGGCGCTGGCGCTGGTCCACGCAGGCCCAGCCGCCGCCAGGGGTGGCTGTCGCCCCACACCCGCCGCAGCCGCAGCGGCAGGCTGAGCAGCAGCAGCAGCAGGGCGATCACCGCGCCCGTCAGGTCCAGCTGGTCGGGCCGTAAGCCGGGTGCCAGCAGGGCCAGCGGCCGGCAGAGCAGCCAGCCCGCCCCGTACAACGCCGGCACGTAGAGCAGGGTGCCCAGCGGGCGTGGGCCGCCTTGGCCCGCTGCGGGCTGGCTCACTCCTCGGGCTCGATCGTGCTGCTCAGGCCCTTGGCCTTGAGGCTCTCGCAGTAGAACTCCGCCGGCTCGATGTCACACACGATCACCAGGCCCACCCCGGTGTTGTGGGCCTCCAGCATCACCGCGATCGCATCCTGCTCGCTCAGGCTCGGCACCACCTGCTGCAGCGTGCTCACCACGTACTCCATGGTGTTCACCGGGTCGTTGTGCAGCAGCACCCTGTAGCGGCGCTGCGGCTGGCGCACCCGTTCCGGCGCCTTCTCGAGCACGGCGGCCCCGCCTGGGGTGCGGCTCGGTGTTTCCGTGGCGCGGACAGCACGGAGAGGGGCAACAACAGACATGGCCATCAGGGGGCTGAAGAGCGCGATGGACTGGAGGGTATGAACGTCAGACGGTGGGGCAAGTTTAGGAAGCCAACCCCGGGCTGCTCCCACGTCGGGGGCTCACGCCCGCATCAGCCGGCCAGGGCTGCTTTGATCCGCCCCATCGCCTCGGTCACGTTCGCGCGGCTGTTGAAGGCCGAGAGCCGGAAGTAGCCCTCGCCGGCGGCGCCGAAGCCGCTGCCGGGGGTGCCCACCACGTTCGCCTGGCTGAGCAGCAGATCAAAGAAGCCCCAGGAATCCACGCCCGCAGGCGTCTTGATCCACACGTAGGGGGCCTGCTCGCCGCCATACACCGCCAGGCCGGCGGCGCTGAGCTCGCGGCGGATGATCGCGGCGTTCTCCATGTAGAAGGCGATCAGCGCCTTCACCTGGGCCTGGCCTTCCGGGGAATACACCGCCTCGGCGCCTCGCTGCACGATGTAGCTCACGCCGTTGAACTTGGTGCACTGGCGTCGGTTCCACAGGCCCCACAGCTCCACGGTCTCGCCATTGGCGGCGGTGCCCATCAGGCCCCGGGGCACCACGGTGAGGGCGCAGCGGGTGCCGGTGAAACCGGCGTTCTTGGAAAACGAGCGGAATTCGATCGCGCACGCGCGGGCGCCTTCGATCTCGTAGATCGAGTGCGGCAGGGACGGGTCCTGGATGAAGGCCTCGTACGCCGCATCAAACAGGATCAGGGCACCGTTGCTGCGGGCGTAGTCCACCCAGGCCTGCAGCTGCTCACGGGTGGCCACCGCACCGGTGGGGTTGTTGGGGAAGCAGAGGTAGATCAGATCCACCGGCTCCGTGGGGATCTGGGCGGTGAAGCCGTTGGCGGCATTGATCGGCAGGTAGGTGAGGCCGCCGTACTGGCCGGCGTCGTCGGCCTCGCCGGTGCGGCCCGCCATCACGTTGCTGTCCACATACACCGGGTACACCGGGTCGGTCACGGCGATGCGGTTGCCGGCGCCCAGGATGTCGAGGATGTTGGCGCTGTCGCACTTGGAGCCGTCGGAGACGAAGATCTCTTCGGCGCTGATCTGGCAGCCGCGGGCCTGGAAGTCGTGCGCCGCGATCGCCTCGCGCAACCAGAGGTAGCCCTGCTCCGGGCCGTAGCCGCGGAACCCTTCGGGGGTGCCCAGCTCATCGATGGCGGCCTTCATGGCGGTGCGGCAGGCCTCCGGCAGGGGCTCGGTCACGTCGCCGATGCCCAGGCGGATGACCTGTGCCTCGGGGTTGGCCTCGCTGAAGGCCTTCACCCGCCGGGCGATCTCGGGGAAGAGGTAACCCGCCTTGAGCTTGAGGTAGTTGCCGTTGACCTGGGCCATCGCGGGAAGGGCCGCTGCCGGGCCCGTTGACACTGGGCGCGATTGTCCTATGGCGGCCGCTGGCTGACGTTGGTAGGCAGCTCGATGGGGTTCTGGAATGGATGCCCTGCTCACCCTCTCCTCCAAGGGCCAGCTGGTGATTCCGGCCCGGCTGCGCCAGTTGCTCGGCCTGCGCGCCGGCGATCGGCTGGCCCTGAGCCCGGAGCTCGATGGCCTGCATCTGGTGCCCCAGGGGGCGGCCAAGGCGGCCAGCGCCCATGTCCTGATCGGTGCGGCGCACGACGAGGGTGGACCCGTGTCGCTCGATCGCATGGACCCGGCGCTCTATGCTTCCAAGGGCGAGCCATGACCCTGCCGGTGGCCCTCGACACCAACCTGCTGGTGCGCCTGCTCACCAACGACGACCCGCAGCAGGCCCGGCGCGTGGCCGATCTGATCGACGCCAGCTCGGCCTGTTTCGTGCCGATCACCGTGGTGCTCGAGCTGGAATGGGTGCTGCGCGGCGCCGATCAACTCTCCCGGGAGACGATTGGCCGGGGCCTGGATTTCGCCGGTGCCCTGCATCTGCTGCGCAGTGAGGGCTGCGCCGCCCTGGTGAGCTTCGATCGCGCCTTCGTGCGCACGGCCGGCGAGCTGTCGCTCACGCCGGCGGTGCAGGAGCTCTGAGCGTGGAGCTGCATACGATCAAGCCAGCCCCATGCCGCCGGCACCTGTGACCGTTGCCAACCCGGTCGATTTCGACACCCTGATCGACCTGGGCATCAGCAAGCCGGCCCGCTACCTGGGCAACGAGCTGGGGGTGCAGGCGCGCGACTGGGACGCCGACTGGCAGGCCGCGGGGGTGCGCTGGGCGCTCACCTACCCCGAGGTCTACGAGGTGGGCGCCAGCAACAGCGGCCACATCATTCTCTATTCGATCCTCAATGCCGTTCCCGGTCAGCTGTGCGACCGCAGCTACCTGCCGGCGCCCGACCTGGCCGCTCGCCTGCGGGAGCGCGGCGCGCCCCTGTTCGCGGTGGAGAGCCGCCGGCCGCTTTCAGCCTTCGACATCCTCGGCTTCTCGCTCAGCTACGAGCTGGGCGGCACCAACATCCTGGAGATGCTGGAGCTGGCCGGCATTCCGATCCGCGCAGCCGACCGGGGCGATCTGCCGCTCAGCCATCCCGAAGCACCGCCGCTGATCTTCGCCGGCGGCCCCACCGCCACCAGCAACCCGGAACCCTTTGCCGCCTTCTTCGACTTCATCGCCCTGGGCGATGGCGAGGAGCTGTTGCCGGAAATCGGCCTGGTGGTGGCCGAAGCCCGTGCCGCCGGGCTGACGCGCCGCCAGCTGCTGCGCGATCTGGCCCAGGTGCCTGGGGTCTACGTGCCATCGCTCTATGGCCCGGGCGCTGACGGCGTGGCGATCGAGCCGCTTGAGGCCGGCATCCCGGCCCGCATCCAGCGGCGCACGGCCACGCCCATGCCCCACTACGCCATGGGGCTGGTGCCGCACATCGAGACGGTGCACGACCGGCTCACGGTGGAGATCCGCCGCGGCTGCACCCGCGGCTGCCGCTTCTGCCAGCCCGGCATGCTCACCCGCCCCGCCCGCGATGTGGAGCCGGAGGCGGTGGTGGAGGCGGTGGAGGAGGGCATGCGGCGCACCGGTTACAGCGATTTTTCGCTGCTGTCGCTCAGCTGCTCCGACTACCTGGCCCTGCCGGCGGTGGGGGTGGAGCTGCGCAACCGCCTGGCCGACAAGAACGTCAGCCTCACCCTGCCCAGCCAGCGGGTGGACCGCTTCGACGCCAACATCGCCCACATCATCGGCGGCACCCGCAAGGGCGGCCTCACCTTCGCGCCGGAGGCCGGCACCCAGCGCCTGCGCGACATCGTCAACAAGGGGCTCACCGATGCGGAGCTGCTGGCCGGCATCCGCACCGCCATGGAAAGCGGCTACCGCAAGGTGAAGCTCTATTTCATGATCGGCCTGCCGGGTGAAACCGACGCCGACGTGCTCGGCATCGCCGACACCTGCGCCCAGCTGCAGCAGCAGTGCCGCGATCTGGGGCGGCTGGAGCTCAACCTCACCATCTCCAACTTCACCCCCAAGCCCCACACCCCCTTCCAGTGGCACAGCGTCAGCACCGAGGAGTTCCGGCGGCGCCAGGAGCTGCTGCGTCGGGCCCTGCGCCAGTTGCGCGGCCTCAAGACCAACTTCACCGATGTGCGCCTTTCGGCGATTGAAGACTTCATCGGCCGCGGTGATCGCCGCGTGGCGCCGGTGATCGAGGCGGCCTGGCGGGCCGGGGCGGCACTGGATGCCTGGTTCGAATCGGCCGAACGCAGCCACGCCGCCTGGACCGGCGCGATCGAGGCCGCTGGCCTGGGCGGCCGCTATCGCCAGCTGGAGCTGGGGGCCTGGAGCGCCGCCGAGGCGATGGCGGTGGCGGATCTGGAGGCCTTCTGCCGTCAGAGCCTGCCCTGGGACCACATCGATTCGGGGCTTGATAAGCGCTGGCTGGCTGACGATCTGCAGCGGGCACTCGCCGCCACCGTGGTGCCTGACTGCTCCTTCGCGGGCTGCAGCAGCTGCGGCGTGTGCGGGCCGGAGCTGGGCCACAACGTGGTGCTCCCGCCGCCACCGATTCCGCCGGCCCTGCCCCAGCGGCCCCCCGCCAGCGAGCGGGTGTGCCGGCTGCGCATCGGCTTCGCCAAGACCGGGTCCCTCGCCCTGATCAGCCACCTCGATCTGCTGCGGCTGCTGGAGCGGGCCCTGCGCCGCTCCGGCCTGCCGGTCAGCTTCACCGGCGGCTTCCACCCCCTGCCGCGGCTGCAGGTGGCCCTGGCCCTGCCCCTCGGGGTGGAGGGCCAGGGCGAATGGCTTGATCTGGAGTTCACCGAGGCGGTGGAGCCGGCGGCGGTGCGCGCCCGCCTGCAGCCCGAGCTTCCCCCCGCTCTGCAGCTCCTTTCGGCGGCGGTGGTGCCCACCTTCGGCCCCAGCCTCAGCCAGGAGTTGGCTTCGGCCCAGTGGGAGCTGGAACTCCGCGGCGATCGGCCGCTGGCCTGGGAGCGGCTGCAGGAGGGCGTGGCGGCGATCCTGGCCGCGCCTGAGCTCCTCTGGCATGACACCGACAAGAAAGGTCGCCCCCGGCAGCGAGACTGCCGGCCGGCACTGCAGGCGCTGGCGCTGCTGCCCCCGGCCCCCTCGCTGCGGCTGCGCCTGGACGCAGCGGTGGATCAGGCGGGACGCAGCATCAGGCCCGACCAGGTGCGGCACTGGCTGGCCGAGGTTCTGGCTGAGCCCCTCCAGCTGCAGCACCAGTGCCGTCTGGCCCTGCTGTTGCGGCAGCAGCCAGTGCCGCCCCCGTGAAGCATGGGCCCTGAAACTGCCGTGCTAATCTGAGATGGTCTGGCGAGTTTTTAGGTCGTCAGTTTTGGCCACTGGATCCTGCGCGCAAACCTATTTACGGTTTTGCCGCATTTTGTCCCGGTCCACGAGTCATCTCGATCGAAGACGCGGCCATCAGCCGATCGTTTTTGTGACCAGGACATGGCCCGGGGGCTCGACGCCTGGGTCCCTGAAATCCCGCCTGAGACCGCTCTGCGGCCGGGCCTCCACCCAGCACTCTGGGTGATTCAGCAACCCGCATTTCCTCGCGAATGTCGGCTCCGGTCCAACCGCAATTGCGGATCATGCCTGAGTCTTCGCGCCGATCACCATCGTTCATCAAGCTTTGGCTCGCTTGATCTGCATCCCTGAGCTGCACCGATCTCTCGACCTGCCCTTCTGGCCTGATCTCCTGATCCGTTTCTCCTGATCCGAATCTCCTGATCTGCCCCTTATGGTCCGAGTGGCTTCAAAACCAGCCATTTCTCTGACCATCTGCATTCCTGACCATCCTGCATTCCTGATCAGCCTGCTCCTCTGAGTCGTCTGCTCCTCTGGCTTTTTGCCTGCCTGACCGTTCGCCAGTTCGGTCTGTCGAGCTATCCATCCAGTTTGTCGTCTTTCGCTTCACCCGCCTGCTCCACGGTTTCCGTGGTCCCGCCTCTGCCCCCCTGCACCTGACCTTGCACGGGTGGCCTGACGTCAGCAGACAGCAGGGTCTCCGTTGTCCCGTTCTCTCCCACTGCCGTTCCCTGGGGCCTGCATTTCGCCCGCTCCGAAACGGCCAAATCCACCCGGCCGGGCCGTTGATGGCCCAGAACTCCTACCCATGCCCCAGCAGATCGTCATTGCCGAGCAACTGCGGATCGCAGCAGTCCTCAACGACGAACGTGTAGATCAATTAATTGTTGCCCAGGGCCGTTATCAGATTGGCGACGTTTATCTCGGCACTGTCGAAAATGTGCTGCCGGGCATCGATGCCGCCTTTGTGAATATCGGTGAGAGTGAGAAAAACGGTTTTATTCATATCACCGATCTCGGCCCGCTGCGCCTCCGCAAGGGGGCGGCGGGTATCACCGAACTGCTGGAGCCGAAGCAGAAGGTGCTGGTGCAGGTGATGAAGGAGCCCACCGGTTCCAAGGGGCCGCGCCTCACCGGCAATCTCACCCTGCCGGGTCGCTTTCTGATCCTCCAGCCCCACGGCCAGGGGGTGAACATCTCCCGCCGGATCAACGGCGACCATGAGCGCAACCGCCTGCGGGCTCTGGGCGTGCTGATCAAGCCTCCGGGGGCGGGCCTGCTCGTGCGCACCGAAGCCGAGGGGGTGAGCGAGGACCTGCTGATCGATGACCTCGAAACCCTGCTGCGCCAGTGGGAGGCGATTCAGGCCGCCGCTGAGTCGGCGGCGCCGCCGGTGCTGCTGAACCGCGATGAGGATTTCATCCATCGCGTGCTCCGCGATCTCTATACCGCCGACCTCGCCCGAATCGTCGTCGACAGCCCGGCGGCCGTGGCCCGCGCCCAGGCCTTCCTCGGCGCAGACCATGCCACGGTGCAGGTCGACACCCACGGTGAATCCTCCGACATCCTTGAGCACTTCAAGGTCAACGCCGCCATCCGCGATGCCCTCAAGCCCAGGGTCGATCTGCCCTCCGGCGGTTACGTGATCATCGAGCCCACTGAGGCCCTCACGGTCATCGATGTCAACTCCGGCTCGTTCACCCGTTCGGCGAATGCCCGCGAGACGGTGCTGTGGACCAACTGCGAGGCGGCTGTGGAGATCGCCCGCCAACTCAAGCTGCGCAATATCGGCGGCGTGGTGATTGTCGATTTCATCGACATGGATTCCCGCCGCGATCAGCTGCAGCTGCTCGAGCACTTCACCCAGGCGGTGCGTGATGACGCTGCCCGTCCCCAGATTGCCCAGCTCACCGAACTGGGTCTGGTGGAACTCACCCGCAAGCGTCAGGGGCAGAACATCTACGAACTGTTCGGTCGGGCCTGTCCAAGCTGCGGCGGCCTCGGCCATGTGGCCGTGCTCCCCGGTCAGGACAGCCTTCAGCCATTGGCCACCGCCAGCGGTCTGGTGCGCTCGGCCGCTTCCGTCCGGGTCGAGGCCCCGGCTCCCCTCCCCGCCTCCGGGGAGACGGGTTCCGGCCGCCGCCGCCGCGGTGGTCGTGGCGGTCGCGGTGGGGCCGCCCTCACCGCCAGCGATCAGAGTGATTCCGGTGTGCTGATGCCGATCGCTCCCCTGCTGGAGGGCGCGGGTCTGGAGGACACCTCGGAGGCCTTCCCCACTTCGGCGGTGGGCCGTCGCCCCGAACCGGAACTGGTGGCGGTGCCCATGGATGCCACCGAGGAGGCGCTGTACGGCTGGCTGGGCCTCAGTCCCACCCTGCTGCTTGATGAGCCACCCGCCGACGACAACGTGGTGGTGCGGGTGGTGCGCCCGGACGCGGATGCCGAGGCCGTGCTCGAAGAAGCCCGTCAGCAGCTGGCGAGCAACGGTTCGCGCCGCCGTCGCGGCCGCGGCGGGCGTGGATCGGCCAGCAGTGGCGGCACCAAAGCAGCCCTGCTGGCCTCAGCGCCTGAGCCGGACTCCCGCCCTGCGTCTGTCGACATCACCCTGCTGCCACCGCAGCTCGAACCGGAAACCGTCGTCACCGTTTCAGTGCCCACCCGGCCGCCCCTGGACGCCCAGCCGCAGGAGGAGCCGCTGGCCGTGGCGGAGCCGGAGCTCGACGACGACGGTCTGCCCCGCCGCCGCCGCCGCCGCTCCTCGGCGCGTGCCTGATCCCCTCAGGCCGTCCCTCGATGCTGCGGCCCTTGATGAGGCCGGTCTGGATGAGGTGGGCAGGGGCTGTCTGTTCGGACCGGTGTTTGCGGCGGCCGTCGTGCTGCCGCCCCAGTCGGTTGAGCCTTTGCAGCGCCTGGGCCTCAGGGACAGCAAGGCCCTCACCGCCAGGCGGCGGGAGGCACTGGTCCCGCTGATCGTCAGCCGGGCGAGCGGCTGGGCCCTTGGTCAGGCCACAGCGGCGGAGATCGATCGCTTCGGCATCCGCCTGGCGACGGAGCGGGCCATGCATCGCGCCCTGCAGAAGCTGCCGCACCCACCCCGCCACCTGCTGGTCGATGGGGCGCTGCCGCTGCGGGGCTGGGGGGGGGATCAGTCCACCGTTGTGCACGGCGACAGCCTCTGCCCCTCGATTGCCGCCGCCAGCATTCTCGCCAAGCAGTACCGCGATCGCCTGATCGTCACCATCGCCAGCCGTTACCCCGGCTATGGCCTGGAGCGGCACATGGGGTACGGCACCGCCCAGCACCGCGAGGCCCTGCTCAGACTTGGTCCCACCCCGTTGCATCGCCACACCTTCCTGCGGCGGCTGTTCAGTTGAGCGCGGAACCAGGGCTCGGCGCACACCAGTGATCGAAGTCTTCCAGCAGCTGCTGGCCCACGCGCCCCTTGATCCCCAGCAGGATGCCCGCCAGGATCGAGTGACCCGTGGCTTCCAGCACCTTGGCGGGGATCAGCCGCAGCAGCGGCGGCTGGCTCACCCGCACCTCCAGGGTGGCCAGGCCCTCCAGCCCCCGCGCGCTCGCCTCCAGCCACGAATCCAGGCGTAGCTGGAAGTCGTCGACCAGCCCGAGCCCTTCCAGCACACAGTCGCTGGCCCGCAGCTCGATCCGGCCCGGGCTGCCGCTGGTTCGCAGCTCCACCACCGGTTGAATCTGCAGCTGGAACACCTGCAGCCGGGTCACGGTGTAGCGGTAGTGGCCTGGTGCCAGCCGTTCGAGCTGGCTGGGGTCGAGCAGGGCCTGCACGACCCGGTCCTCATCGGCGAGGTACGCGGCCAGCTGGGCAGGTTCGCATTCGACCGAGAGTTGCAGTTGCTGACTGGCACTGAAGGCCAGGGGCATGGCCTGAGGGCTGGCGCGGCATGATCCTATCGGTCCGATCCGGACTTCATTTCGGCTGGCAGATCTGATGCGCGTTGCCTTTCTCGGTCCCGTCGGCACCTACGGCGAGCAGGCTGCGCTGCAGCTGCTCGAGCTGGAGGCCCTTGAACACGCTGAACTGGTGCCCCAGCCAGGCATCCGTGCCGTGATCCTGGCCGTGGCGTCGGGGGATTGCGAGGCGGCGGTGGTACCGGTGGAAAATTCAGTGGAAGGTGGCGTCACCGCTTGTCTGGATGCGCTCTGGGAGCACCCTGAGCTCAGCATCGCCCGGGCGCTGGTGCTGCCGATCCGCCATGCACTGCTCGGCAGCGGCAGCCTGGAGGGGGTCAGTGAGGTGCTCTCCCATCCCCAGGCCCTGGCGCAGTGCAGTCAATGGTTGGCTGACCACCTGCCTGCCGCTCTGCAGCTCCCCACCAGCTCCACGGCGGAAGCGGCCCGGATGGTGGCCGGCAGCCGCTTCCGTGCTGCCGTCGCCTCGCTTCAGGCTGCCCAGGAGCATGGGCTGGAGGTGCTGGCTTACCCGATCAACGACGTGCCGGGCAACTGCACCCGCTTTCTGCTGCTGCGACGCGGCCAGCGCCAGCAGGAAGGACCGCTCGTCAGCCTGGCCTTCTCCCTGCATTCCAACCAGCCCGGCGCTCTGCTGGAGGCGTTGGCCTGTTTTGCCCGGCGAGAGCTCAACATGAGTCGGATTGAGTCGCGCCCCTCGAAGCGGGAGATGGGCGAATACATCTTCTTTGTCGACCTTGATCTCAGCGCTGAGCACACCACCCCAAGCGCCCTGACCGAGGCGCTGGCCGAACTTCAGCCCCTCTGCGAACACCTGGTGCTGTTCGGTGCCTACCCACTCACCAGCCGAACCTGATCGGCCGGCTCCTGCTGGTGCGGCTACAGCGGTTTGACGCCCCGGAACACCCCGAAACGCATCAGACCTGTGGCAAAGGCCCAGTGCATCAGCAGGATGGTGGGCGTCTCGCGCAGCCCCTGTAGCACCGCTCGCGGACCAAGCGCCAGCACCGCGCCCGGCCGGCGGAACCCCTCCAGGATCGAGTCGATCCAGGAGGGCAGCGTCGCATCGCTCCAGTCGTCGCAGGCCACCGTCATGCCCGCGGCCCAGCGGCTGCCGGTGAGGTTGCGTTGCAGTGAGGGAATACTGGCGAATTCCGGATGGGCCCACTGCTCCAGCAGCTGGCGCATCACCCAGCGCTCCCGGCGGCTCATGGCGCCGTCGGCTGCATCGCGCCGGTTCCAGTCCGCCACCGCCAGCCGCCCGCCCGGACGCAGCACGCGCAGCAGCTCATCGGCGTAGCGCTGCTTGTCGGGCATGTGCGGACAGGCCTCCACGCTCCACACCGCGTCCACGCTCTGATCCGCCAGCTGCAGATCAAGAGCATCCATCACCGCAAAGCGACAGTGCGGCAGATCGGCCGGGGTGAGGGCGCGAGCCCTGGCGATCTGGGCGGGACTGATGCTGATCCCGAGCACTTCCAGTCCGTAGTCGCGGGCCAGGATGCGGGCACTGCCGCCGATGCCGCAGCCCACATCCAGCACCGTCGCGCCAGCAGGCAGCTGATCCAGGCCGCTCCAGCGCACCAGCTCATGGACGAACGCCTCCTTGGCCTGGCGGAAATCCGGCGCTGCCTGCCGGTGCGAGCGCCCGCCGCTGCCGTAGTGGCCCAGGTGGATGTGCTCGCCCCAGAGGGTCTCCAGCAACCGGTCTTCGGTCCACTGGTCGTAGGCGCTGGCCACGCTGGCGCTGCCTTGGTAGCGGCGGCGGCGGCGCTGCCAGAGCAGGGCTGCTGCCAGGGCGGCGAGCAGAACAGCGGCCAGAAGCAGCACGGTCACTGCGGCTGGAACGTGTCTTTGAGCACGGTGCGAGCCGCCAGCTGGCGGCGGGTGTGATCGAGCAGATCGAACTCCTGACGCAGCCGCTCGCTGGTGCTGGTGAGCTCCAGCAGCGCCTGCTGGTGATCGGCCACCGGTCCCCCCAGGTGAGACCCGATCCAGAAGGAGAGCTCCCGCGGCAGCGTCGGCAGATCGCTGGGCAACTGGGGCTGTTTGCCGATCAGTTTCGCAGTGAGCTCCACAACATCGCGCAGCGCCTCATTCACCTGGGATGCCAGGTCGCTCAGTTGCTGATGTTCAGGCTCCGGTTCATCTTCGATCCAGCTCACCAGGCCCACGCGGAATGGGGCTTCTCTCACGACATCAAGCACTCGGAATCGTTGTTGCCCCATCGTGACAATATTGCTGCAGTCGTCGTCCTGCACCTGGCAATGAATGATCTCGGCGCAGCAGCCCACGGCGGCCATCTCGCCGGCCTGGGGATCCCAACGCACCACCCCGAAGCGGCGATCCTCTTCCATGACGGTGCGCAGCAACATCCTGTACCGAGGCTCAAAAATGTGCAGGGGCAGTACCTCCTGCGGAAAGAGCACCACGTCGGGCAGGGGGAACAGCGGAAGCTCCCTCACGGCCAGCTCGCTCATGGCATCACCTCGAGGGTCCTCCAATCCTAGAAACTGCAACAGGCATCTGTGCTCGTTGCCCCGGAGCCGGCCGGGCGGCTCGGCCATCGACCGACCACCCGCCACCTGGTTGTTCAGCCCTTCACAGGGGATTCAGCCCACCGCCGGGGCTGTGGGCTTGACCGCCAAGGGGCAGCCCGCAGCCATTTGACCGGCTGGATTAGAGCTTCACCTCAATGTCGACGCCACTGGGCAGGTCAAGCTTCATCAGCGCATCGATGGTCTTGGCGGAGGGGCTGTAGATGTCGATGATGCGGCGATGGGTGCGCGTTTCGAAGTGCTCGCGGGAGTCCTTGTCCACGTGAGGCGAGCGCAGCACGCAATAAATCTTGCGCTTGGTGGGAAGAGGGATCGGGCCGATCGCTGTGGCAGCGGTGTGATCAGCGGTTTCGATAATTTTTTCGCAGGAAAGATCAAGCATGCGGCGATCAAACGCCTTGAGGCGAATGCGGATCTTCTGCTGGGCGATGGCGGTGGACATAGGAGGAAAGCAGAGCAGCAAGGCTGACCGTCGGACGGTCAGGCCAATGGGTCACCTGAGCGGGAGTCTGGTGTTGTCGAGGTGCGATCTAAGGAGAAGGCGGTACCAGTGATGCTGCAGGTTGAACTGCAACGCCATTTCTGATGCCGACCTTCTCCTGAGGGGTCTCGGAGGGACCCAACCCCAACCTACGACAGGCTGGGGTTGGGATCTTGGCGTTGATCAGGCCAGGATCTTGGAGACCACGCCGGCACCGATCGTGCGACCACCTTCGCGAATGGCGAAGCGCATCCCCTGCTCGATGGCAACCGGGCAGATCAGCTCACCGGTCATCTTGATGCGGTCGCCGGGCATCACCATTTCGACGTTGGCACCGTCGTCAGAGGTGAAGGCGGTGATCTGACCGGTCACATCCGTGGTGCGGATGTAAAACTGCGGGCGATAACCGGCGAAGAAGGGGGTGTGGCGACCGCCTTCTTCTTTCTTGAGCACGTACACCTCACCCTCAAACTTGGTGTGGGGCTTGATGGAGCCGGGCTTCACCAGCACCATGCCGCGCTCAATATCTTCCTTCTGGATGCCGCGCAGCAGCAGGCCGACGTTATCGCCCGCCATGCCTTCGTCGAGCAGCTTGCGGAACATCTCCACGCCGGTGACGGTGCACTTGCGGGTGTCCTTGATGCCGACGATCTCAACTTCCTCGCCCACCTTCACTTTGCCGCGCTCGATACGGCCGGTTGCCACAGTGCCGCGACCGGTGATGGAGAACACGTCTTCCACAGCCATCAGGAAGGGCTTGTCAATTTCGCGCTCGGGCTCAGGAATCGATTCGTCAACGGCCGTCATCAGCTCGTCGATCTTGGCCTCCCAATCAGCCTCACCTTCAAGAGCCTTCAGGCCCGACACTTTGACAACGGGGATGTCATCGCCAGGGAAGTCGTAGCTGGAGAGCAGTTCACGCACCTCCAGTTCCACCAGCTCGAGGATCTCCTCGTCGTCGACCATATCGCACTTGTTCAGAGCCACAACCAGGGCGGGCACGCCCACCTGCTTGGCCAGCAGGATGTGCTCTTTGGTCTGCGCCATCGGACCATCGGTGGCGGCCACCACCAGGATGGCACCGTCCATCTGGGCAGCACCCGTGATCATGTTCTTCACATAATCCGCGTGGCCGGGGCAGTCCACGTGGGCGTAGTGCCGATTGCCGGTCTCGTATTCGACGTGGGCGGTGTTGATGGTGATGCCGCGCTCACGCTCTTCAGGAGCACCGTCAATCTGGTCATAGGCCTGTGCCTTCGCCTGACCCTTCTTGGCCAGCACGTTGGTGATGGCAGCCGTGAGGGTGGTTTTGCCATGGTCAACGTGACCGATCGTACCGATGTTGACGTGGGGCTTCGTCCTTTCGAACTTCTCGCGAGCCATGGGGGAAAAGAATCGGGGGTTGAATGGGTATGGGAAAGATCAGGATTTGCCCTGATTCTTGGTGATGATGGCCTCGGCCACATTGCGAGGAACTTCCTCGTAATGGCTGAACTCCATCGAGAAGATACCCCGACCCTGGGTCATGGATCGGAGCTGGGTGGCGTAGCCGAACATCTCGGCCAGGGGCACCTTGGACTGAACCTTGGACTGACCGTCATCGACGGACTGTCCTTCGATCTGGCCCCGGCGCGAGGAGAGGTCGCCGATGATCGAGCCGAGGAAATCCTCGGGAATCTCGACCTCCACCTTCATCATCGGCTCAAGCAGCACAGGATTGCACTTCTTGACGCCATCTTTGAAGGCCATGGATCCGGCGATCTTGAACGCCATCTCCGAAGAGTCGACGTCGTGATACGAACCGTCGACCATGGTGACCTTGACATCGATCATCGGATAACCCGCGATCACGCCTGATTCGCAGGTTTCCTTCATGCCGGCTTCGGCCGGACCGATGTATTCCTTGGGCACGATGCCGCCAACAATCTTGTTGACGAATTCGAACCCGGAACCCGGCTCGCCGGGCTCCATTTCGATCACCACGTGGCCGTACTGGCCTTTGCCGCCCGTCTGGCGGGCGAACTTGCCCTCGCCTTTGGCGCTGGCACGGATGGTCTCCCTGTAGGACACCTGTGGAGCGCCGATGTTGGCTTCCACCTTGAACTCGCGCAGCATGCGGTCGACAAGGATTTCCAGGTGAAGCTCGCCCATGCCGGCGATCACCGTCTGGTTGGTTTCGGGATCGGTGGAGACCCGGAAGGTGGGATCCTCTTCCGACAGGGAGGTGAGAGCTTTCGAGAGCTTCTCCATGTCACCCTTGGTCTTGGGCTCCACGGCCACAGAGATCACGGGTTCGGGAATGTACAGCGACTCAAGAATGATTGGATCGCTGTCTGTGCAGAGCGTGTCGCCTGTGGTGGTGTCCTTGAGGCCAAGAACGGCGCCCAGGTCGCCGGCGCGCAGCTCATCGACTTCTTCCCGCTCATCCGCTTTGAGCACGATCAGGCGAGAAATGCGCTCTTTCTTGTCTTTGGTGGAATTGAGCACATAGCTGCCCTTCTGCAGCACCCCGGAATAGATCCGCACGAAGGTGAGCTTGCCGTAGGGATCGGCCATCACCTTGAACGCCAGGGCGCTGAAGGGAGCGCTGTCTTCGGAGGGGCGCACCGCTTCGGTGCCATCGGGGAGAAGACCCTGAATCGGTGGCACATCGACCGGTGCCGGCAGATAATCGACCACCGCGTCGAGCAGGAGCTGCACACCCTTGTTCTTGAAGGCCGAGCCGCAGAGCATCGGCACCAGACCGTGTTTAACCACGCCTTCACGGATGCCCTTGCGCAGCTGCTCTTCGCTGAGCTCCCCGGTCTCCAGGAACACCTCCACGAGCTCCTCATCGGTTTCAGCAACCGATTCCATCAATTTTGTGCGCCACTTGGCGGCCAGGTCAGCCATGTCGGCGGGGATATCGACTTCAGCGATGTCCTTGCCGAGATCATCTTTGTAGATGAAGGCTTTGTTCTTGACCAGATCAACAATGCCGCTCAGATCGCCTTCGGCGCCGATCGGCAATTGAATCGGTGCCGCATTGGCTTTGAGACGATCCTTGATCTGGTCATAGACCTTGAGGAAGTCGGCGCCGGTGCGGTCCATCTTGTTGACGAACACCATGCGGGGCACCCGATAGCGGTCGGCTTGACGCCAGACGGTTTCGGATTGGGGTTGGACGCCGCCCACAGCACAGAACACGGCGATCACACCGTCAAGCACCCGCATCGAGCGCTCCACCTCAATGGTGAAGTCCACGTGGCCGGGTGTATCGATGATGTTGATCCGATGGTCTTTCCAGCTGGTGGAAATGGCAGCCGCGGTGATCGTGATGCCACGCTCCCGCTCTTGCGCCATCCAGTCGGTGACTGCTGCACCGTCGTGCACTTCGCCCATTTTGTGGACGACACCTGAATAAAACAGGATGCGCTCGGTCGTGGTGGTTTTACCAGCATCGATGTGAGCAGCGATGCCAATATTCCTGACGCGTTCCAGCGGATAGGCGCGGGCCACAGGGGAGTCTCCGAAGGGTCAACAAAAAACGGACGTCACTCTACAGATCAGCCCGGGTGGGGGGATGGGCGGGCTCAGTAGCGGTAGTGAGCGAAGGCCTTATTGGCCTCCGCCATCTTGTGGGTCTCCTCCCGCTTGCGCACGGCGCTGCCCGCCTCGTTGGCGGCATCCATCAACTCACCGGCCAGCTTCTGGGCCATGCTGCGGCCGTTGCGGGCCCGGGAGAAGTTGACGAGCCAGCGCAGGGCCATGGCAGTGCCCCGTTCCTGGCGAACCTCCATCGGCACCTGGTAGGTGGCGCCGCCCACCCGGCGAGCCCGCACCTCCACGAGGGGCGTGGCATTGCGAACCGCAGTCTCGAACAGCTCGAGAGGATCGTTGCCCGTGCGCTCGTTGATCAGGGTGAAGGCATCGCTGAGGATGCGCTGAGCCGTCGATTTCTTGCCGTGCTTCATCAGGCGAGCCACGATCATGGAGGCGAGGCGGCTGTTGAACTGCGGATCGGGCAGAACCGGGCGCTTCTCGGCGGCGTTGCGGCGGGACATGGGGGAACGGAGGAACGGGAACGGAACGGAGGAAATCCGGAGCGGTGACGGGCAGTGGGCCCGGCACCTGCCTGGCGGACCTCGGATTTTTGATCAGGCTTTCGGAGTTTTGGCGCCGTACTTGGAGCGGGACTGGCGCCGGTCCTTCACGCCGGCGGTGTCAAGGGTGCCGCGAATGATGTGGTACCTCACACCAGGCAGGTCCTTCACCCTCCCCCCGCGGATCAGGACCA
>CAMDLO010000043.1 GCA_945901765.1 Cyanobium sp. NIES-981
GCGCTGATCCTCTCCCAGGCCGCCTCCGCCGAATCGATGCCACCGACACCGATCAGGGGCAGGGCGGGCCCTGCGGTGGCCCGCAACCGACGCAGCACCTCCAGAGCCCGGTGCCGCAGGGGAGCGCCGCTCAGCCCCCCCGCTTCCTCCGCCAGGGTGCGGCCGGTGGACGGGAGGCGCCGCTGCCCCAGTCCGAGCCGGTCCAGGCTGGTGTTCACGGCAATCACACCGGCCAGTCCTTCCTGGTACGCCAGCCGGGCGATCGCATCGATGGCGTCATCTTCCAGATCAGGGGCGATCTTCACGAGCAGCGGCGGGCAACCCGGCAACCGTCGCAGCCGCTCCACCAGACGACGCAGCAGCACTTCATCCTGCAGATCCCGCAATCCCGGCGTGTTGGGGGAACTGACGTTGATCACCGCGTAGTCGGCCAGGGGCGCCAGCGATTCCAGGGAAGCGGCGTAATCGTCCGGCGCCTGCTCCAGCGCCGTGAGCTTGGATTTGCCGAGGTTGATGCCGAGCACCGCCGGCCGCTGGCCGGGCGGCGGCAGCTTCTGGCGCTCAAGCAATCGGCGGCAGGCCAGCGCGCCCTGATTGTTGAACCCCATCCTGTTCAGCGCCGCCTGCTCGGCCGCCAGACGAAACAGCCGCGGGCGCGGGTTGCCTGGCTGGGCCTGCCAGGTGATCGTGCCCAGTTCGGCAAAACCGAAGCCGAACTGATGCCAGATGGCGGCTGCCACCCCATTTTTGTCGAAACCGGCCGCCAGACCCACCGGATTGGCGAAGCGGCAGCCGAACAGACTCTGCTCAAGGCGGGGATCGCTGCGACGGAGCTCGGCGGCAAGCCCGGCGAGCGCCCCATGCACGATCGGCCAGTCGCGGCGCAGGGAAGCCTGCGCCAGGGCGGTCAGCGCCAGCCGGCTCAGCTGCTCGGCATCCGCGCCTTCGTCCTGGCTGAGCAAGGGGCCGAGCAACCGCCCATACAAGCCGGCCATGGCCTCGCTTCGCTGCACAACCACCCCCCGCCGCTTCGCTCCCTCCTCCGCCATGGGCCTGCTCACTCCCGCTCGGCCAATCCTGACGTCTCCCGCACCAGGCGCCAGCGGCCATCCGTGAGCGGTTCCACGCGCCAGTCGCGCCAGGCGAAAGGGTCGCGGCGCTGCTCGAGCCGGCGCACCGGCTGCTCGATCAACTGGGCCAGCTCCACCAGGCTGAGGCCGTGACCACCCGCCGCCAGCCGATCGGCCAGCTCCAACCGGCTGAGCAGTTGCAGCAGGGGAGCAGGCGCCGGATCAACCGCAGCAGGGCCGGGAGCAGCGGCATCGCCCGGCCCCGTGCCACCGGCAAGCGCCGGCCCGGTCCCACGGGCGAAGGCCACGGCGATGGCATCGCAGCGCTCATTATCGGGATCGCCGCTGTGACCTTTCACGTGGCGGAGGCGCACATCCGCGAGGCGAGCGGCATCGAGCTCCTCCCACAGGTCACGGTTCAGCACCGGGCCGCCCGAGGCCGTACGCCAGCCCTTGCGCTTCCAGCCGTGAATCCAGCGCTCCAGTCCGTCGATCAGATAGCGGCTGTCGGTGTGGATCACCAGCTCGGGGTGGCGAGGTAGGTCGCGCAGGAGCTGCAGGACCGCCAGCGCTGCCGTGAGCTCCATGCGGTTGTTGGTGGTGGCGGGATCGGCCCCGCCGAACTCCCGCACGGAACCGTCTTCAAACCGCAGCAACGCCCCCCAGCCGCCGGGGCCCGGATTGCCACTGCAGGCCCCATCACAGGCTGCGGCCACCACCCTCACCGGCTCAGGACCCACTGGACAACCACCCGGTTTCCGCTAAAGAGACACCCTGATTCCACCATGCGCCCAGCCGGCGGGAGCACCATCGATGCGCAACCCATCCCTGCGCGGCCTGCTCGTGCTCACAGGCGCGGGCTGTCTGGCCCTCACTCCCCTGCTCGCCCAGCCGCTGGTACGGGCCGCGTCCCCGTTTGCCAGTGACCCTGTTCAGAGTGATCAGGTGATCGCTCTGGCCCAGCCGCTCGGGGATGGTCGCTGGACCCTGGCGATCTTCGAGCAACGCGAGCCTGCACCGCCGTGCTGGCGGCGCCACACCGATGGCAGCGTCACCACCTACGAAAGCCATCTGAGCGAGGCAACCTGTGGGCGTTATCTCTCCAGCAATGCCTACTCGCTGCGGGTGGCCGGCAGCGACCTGCGCCATCCCTGGCGCCTGAGGATCGAGGAGCAGAACGGCCAGCTCAGCCTGCTGGCGATCGGCAGCCAGCAGCCCCAACCATTGCTGGTGGGCCGCGGCCATGTCGCCGGCTCCAGGACGGTGGAACTGCAACTGGCCGAAGGCTGGGGCTTCGAGCGACGGTCCTACGAAGGCCAGCGCCTCGGCCACCTCTATGTGGCCAACCCCAATCCTCTGCCGGTGCTGATGGCCCAAGCCCGCAGCGGTGGCAGGGGAATGCTGGCAGCCGCCCCCCTGCCGCCGCCGCCGCCCGCAACCGACAGCGAGCGGCGCGGCCGCAGCGGCAGGCGAGACGGCGTTGCGAAACCTCTCTCCAACCAACCCCTCGCCACCAACGACGCCCTACCAGGATCCCGGCCTGAGCGCCTCGGCCGCCTGCAAGCGCATGGCGCCCCCAGCCAGCGGCGCTTCCCCCCGGCCCAGCCTCTGGCCTTCGCTGGCGGTAGCGCGGATCACGGCGGCGGCGTGATCGCCCTGCAGGTCGTTCCTTATCAGCCCTGACCGTCGTCCAGAGCACCACTTACCGGAGTGTCCCCCAGCCCTGGCCGGCCATCAGGCGACCCCCTTAAGGTCCACTTGTGTGAGGAGTGAGGAACGACCATTCCGGGGTCGAAACGAGGACAGACTCCCAGAAACCGTTCCAACCTTCAGCCCTGCCTTTGGCGGGGCTTTTTTTTGGCACGACGCAGCACGGTCTGCCGATCGGGTCAAAGGCTGCGCTTTCGCAGCGAGCTGACTAAAAGGAAGGGGTACCAATCCGCCGCAGCCATGCTGGATCCCTCACCCGCAGCCAACACGGCTTCAGGCATCTCCAGCCTCCCCCTGCTGACGGGTCGCGGCCTGCTCGGCTCATCCGACCTTCATGTCGTCACGGTGAGCGATGCCACAACGGCCGCGATCTACGACACCTTGGCCGCCAGTGGCGAGGCGGTCCTCAGGCTTGATCAGAGCCAATCCATCCAGGACCTGGTGCAGAAACTGGGCACAAGACCACCTGGAGGGGCACTGAACAGTCTGCACGTGTATTCCCATGGCCAGGAAGGCGTGTTCTGGATTGGCGGCGATCGGGTCGATGCCGACCTCGTGACGGGGAGACGGGACACGTTCAAAGAACTCGGATCCCATCTGCATGAGCAGGGAGATCTGCTGATCTACGGATGCGACGTTGGAGCTGGGGCTGCCGGAACGAGGCTGGTCAGCACCTTGGCCGAAGCGACCGAAGCCGACGTTGCGGCCTCATCAGACCTCACAGGGTCGAATGGTGGCGATTGGGATCTCGAGACCAGCCTGGGCGTGGTGGCCTTGCCCGATCGCGACGTAACCAGCCGCCTTGCTGCGATCGCCGGACATCTGTCGATCTCACCTGGAAGCCCGGTTACCAGCGCGTCGTACATCGATGGCAATGGAGATCAGGTGACGATCGAACTCAGCGGCCCTGGCTCGTTTCGCCTCTGGCTGGCGGGCGGAAGAACGGACGGCGCTGATGCCACGATGCTCGAGCTGATGGGCACAGACGGAACAAGCAGCCTGTCGGGCTATGTGACCCCACAGCTGTTGAACATCAACGCAGGCTCAATCGACGAAGGAGCCGGAGGGCAATACAACCGCATGTATAGCGCTGGCTTCACAAATATCGACTTGATCACAGCAAGCAATTCAACAGCAGTCAAAGACATTTACCTCGGTGGAATATATGCCAACAAAATCAGCCTTGACGCACTTTCGGTTGGAACAATCACCCTCGACACAGCCTATTCAGCATATGTCGACCGTGTGAATACAACCACACTGGGATCCAGCGTCAACATCGCCACCCCGACAATCACCGTCTCGAACGTCAGCGCTGCCGCAGAGCTGGAGCTGTTTGATGAAAGTCCTACAGGAGGGGAAAGCTTCAACCTCTACAACCCAGTTACAGGCTTGATTGATCTGGGCGACATCTCAGCCGCAAGCCTGGAGGCACTTGTCATCAACGGCGCCATCAGTGCCGAAACCAAAGCGCCCTTCGACTCCTTTAAAGTAACCAATGATTTGAGGGGCACAATCGGCATCAGCGGCCGGCTTGGATCCATTTCAGGTCGCAATAGTGCCATGACCGGCGCTATCCGAGCTGGTAGCATTGGCAGCATTGACCTTGGCTTGATCCAGGGAGAAATCAGCACAACAAGTATCAGCGAGTCACTCTCACTGCAACTCCCTTCAGAGTTCAGGGGCTTCATCAACGCAGGAGGTCACCTCAACCTCAGCTTTGGCTTCGACTATCCCGATTCCAAAGAGGAAGCTGCACCACCAGCCGAAAAGATCTACGGCGAAATCCGCGCTGGCGGGGGCATCTCCGGAAGCGACATCAGCTTGGACGACCCGATCTTTATTCCTAACCAGATTTTCAATCTGATTGAACACACCGGCGTCGCCTCTCAGACCGCACAAGAAGAAATTGGCCGGTCCATCACCAATCGCATTGCTGACGTGGCCATCAATGGAATTGGAACACTGCGCCTAATTTCAGCCGGGGATATCGGAGACATCACGGCCAACAGCTTTGCTACTCAGATGATCGTAGAGGCGTCAGGCGACATCGGAGATATTGAAGCCTTCCTCTTCAGCGAAATTACGAACCCTGAGCCTGCTTTTCCGCCTGAACCAGCCGTCCCAGTTGAATTGGGTGGTTTTTTCCAAGCTGGAGGCAATATAGGCAATGTTAAATCAGCGACCAGCGTCTCCGCTGACTTGCGGGCCGGAGAAAGCATCGGAAACATCACGGCATTGACCGGGGGGATCCTGTCTCCCCTGATTGATGCCGGACTCAACATCGGTGATGTATGGGCACATCACCAACAAGCGGCCAACACCGGCAAACTCGTCGCCCGAGAAGGGAATATTGGCAACGTTTATCTGGCCCTAGGCGATTGGGGCGCCAATCTTAAAGCAGGCAAATCGATTCAATCAATCACTCTCGACAAAGGCAGCCTACAAGAAGTGCGTATGGCGGCAGATGAGACGATCCAGCGCATCAAGATCAGCGGCAGCCAGGGAGGGATTTTAGGTGGCACAATTGTCGCCAAAAACATCGAAGAAATTACAGTCAGCACGAAGACCGGGACCGCAATCGATGGCACCTTGATTCAAGCGGTTGAGCGAATCGGGGCCATTGACGCTCTCACTTATGGAACAACGCTGCTACCAGCAATCACACCGGGCCTCGACCAATCCGCAGCAAGCGAATTGGATGGAATTCGTAATTCGCAGATTCTTGCCGGGGAAATCGGTCCAATCAGAGCGCGTTCCTACACCGGTTCAGGCATTGTCGACACCTTGATCCATGCGCAAGCATCAGACATTGGCGGGATTGACGGTCACGGCAATCAAGAAGGGCTTCTCAGGGTCACAGCAGTAGCCGAGCAGGATCTTGGCCCCGTGCGCGGGGCTGCCGATGTGCAAGGAAGCGGCATTGAGTCCTCAAGCTTCAATTCAAATACAGGAAATATTGGCACCGTTACTGGACATGGCGGTGTTGCGGGTGGCCATGGCATTGCCTCGACCAGGCTGCAGGCATCCAACGACAGCAAACCAGGCTCCATTGGCGCGATCACGGCCAGCAGCAACGCTCACCAGGGCAACGCGATCCATGAGGTTACGGCCTACGCAGGGAGCTTTGGCACTATCCAGGCTTCCGTTCTGGGAGGTGAAGGCACCGAGCCCGCAGCCCCCCCACCGCCATTCCCGACCAGAGAGCCAAACGGAAATGGGATCGTCAATAGCTACTTCAAAGGATTCAAGAATTTACCCAGTGATCGATCAACCCTGGGGATTGAATCCATCATCGTTGATGTCGACTCAATTTACGGATACGGCATCTGGAACAGCGAGTTCAGCGTCAAGGATGACATTGGGGCAATCTCCGCCAAGACATTCAATAATTCGGCAATTATTGAATCCAAATTCTCCACAAGCCAAGGCGACATAAAGAGTATCTTTGCTGAAGCCTTAAACAAAGGAACGGGTATTCTCCGCTCAACATTCACCGCAGAAAATGGAAGCCTTGGCGTCGGCGCAACGGCGAGCATCACAGCCCATGCGAGGGGCACAGCCCTGACTGATCACGGCATTGATGGCAGCCGCTTCCAAGCCGATGAAAACATTGGCTGGATTGATGCCTTCAGCAATGGTGGAACTGCGATCAATACAAGCTTTTTTATCGCCGACAATGACCTGAGCAGCTCTGGATTCATCCAGAAGGTCACCGCAAAGACCAATGGACAAAATCTTGGCAACTCGGCAGGCATTAACGCTTCAGAGTTCACAGGATCCCAAATCGGTGCGATTGAAGTTGAGGTCCAAAACTTTGAAGGAGGCAGTGGCATCCTTGCATCGACATTCACGGGTCGGACAGCAAGCTACGATGGCAAAGGAAACTTTGATAATCGCGGCTCGATTGACTCCATTACTGTCACAAACCAATCCCGAACTGGTAGTGGCATCGAATCGAGCAGGTTCTTTGCTGGAGCGGGAGGTTCAATCGGGGATATCAATGTCGATGTAATCGGGAATAAAACCAATGGCGCCAGTGGCAAAGGGATCTATCTCAGCACATTCCAAGCCTCCCGTTTTGATATGGATCAGAACGTCTGGGACGGAAAGATCGGCAACATCACAGTCAAAGCCGGTCGAGTCATTCCAACACTCATTCCTAGTTTGGCTGGTGCTCCGAATGATCAAGCCACCATGGCTGCGGCAGGTATCGATCTGAGCTACTTTGCAGCCTATGGCGGCATTGGCAACATCAGCATTGATAGCATCGGCACCGCAGTATTTGGATCAGCTTTCTTAGCCGATTTTGATGTTGCCGGTCTCACAAATCTAATCGGAGGTACACTTCTCTCCAGTCTTGCCGCCCCAGTCGCTGGCAATTTAGGAGATATCACAATCCGCACCAACGGACGTTTCGCAAGTGGCACCGTAGCCTCTATTTTTACTGGTGCCAGCATTGGAGCTGTAGACATTGAAGCCAATGCGCTGAATGTTCAAGAGCCTGTGCCAAGCCTTCCCCAAGCCAGCAATCCATTTGAAGCACTCATTCTCGATCTACTCCGATCAGCGGCTTCTTTTGTGCCGGGAGCAACTGATATTCTCAACAATGTTCTCAAGGCCAACGACCGCTTTGGCTTGGCGGCAGTCGTTGGAAGCGTCTTCGCGGCCCTCGAGGCTGACATCGGCTCAATTCGTATAACAAATACCGGCGCAACAGGCAAAAGCGCTTTGGCCTCTATCTTCATGGCCAAAGAAGAGTATGGCCCAGCTGAATTCACGCCAGATCTGAAGGAATATAGCTTGATTGCGAGCGGCATTGCCTACTTGATTCTCAGGCCATTTGGATTTGATCCGGCTGCCGTTTACCTGCCTGACGCAGTGCTACTGGCAGGCACAGAACGTAGCGGCACATTACCTGACAATGTTAATCCTGGCACATTGCCAGTGGCCACGCTGGAACTTCCCCCAAGCAACGCCGCTTACATCACGGGTTCGCTAATGAGCTTTTCAGTAAACTTTGGCGCCCCAGTTGTTGTAACTGGTCAGCCATCAATACCATTGCTACTTGGGGCGAGTGAGCGGAGCGCAACTTATGCAAGTGGATCTGGAACAAGCTCGCTTACTTTTAGCTATGTTGTCAAAGCCGGCGACCAAGCAGAGCGCAGTGAAGTCAGCGTAGGTGAATTGCTCAATATAGACAACGCCAATTCTATCAAGTACCTCGCCAATAATGAAACCATCGCACGAACCAATCTTGCCATTCAAGGAAACCCTGGGGACTTGGTGGTTGACGCTGTTGCACCAAGAATTGAACAATGGGCGAGCTCTAACAATGCAAACTTATCTGCAGGCAAGAAAGTGAGGGTGTCGGTGCGCTTTAACGAGGTCGTCATCGTGAATGGCGAACCCTACGTGGAAGCTTTTCTTGGCAAAAATAGCCACAAAATCAAGCTTTCTTACGCCACCGGCGCGGGCACAAATACCTTAAATTTTGAATACGTCTTAACCAAGCTCGATATCACTAAAGCCGGCAGCAGCACCTTTCAAGCCATACAAAACATTAGGCTTGGCAGCGCCAGCATTACAGATACATCTGGAAACAATGCTTTGCTCGAAGATAGCAAGATAGAGGCCTTGAGGACACGGCAATTACCACAAGAAACCCTGTTGCGACGGGTTCGTCGCAAGCAGCCTGCCAAGGCCCTTAAAAAGCTCTACACACCTGATCACGTGCGGCTTCGCAGGGACACTTTGAATTAAAGGTTGGTTGGATCAAAAAAAGCCGGCCCTGACGGGGCCGGCAAAACGGACGAATCGGCACAGCGAGCTGGCCGTTGGTTCACTTGATGGCGACTTTGCCACCAACTTCTTCGATGGCCTTCTTGAGAGCTTCGGCTTCATCTTTGGAGACACCTTCCTTCACCGCCTTGGGAGCGGCTTCCACCAGAGCCTTGGCCTCGCCCAGGCCGAGGCCAGTGGCCTCGCGCACGGCCTTCAGCACCTTGATCTTGGCGGCGGCGTCGAAGCTCTCCAGCACGACGTCGAATTCGGTCTTCTCCTCAGCAGCCTCAGCAGCAGCACCGCCGGCGGCGGGAGCAGCCATCACCACACCAGCAGATGCAGCGGCGGACACGCCAAAAGCCTCTTCAATCTGCTTGACAAGCTCAGAGGCTTCCAGCAGGGAGAGGGTCTTCAGTTGTTCGAGAATTTGGTCGGTAGTAGCAGACATGGTTGGGAATCAGCAACAGAAACGGGATGTCGCTTGAGCTCAGCTGCCGCCTTCGGCGTGCTGCTTGAGCGCCCGGGCGAGACCGGACGGAACCTCGTTGATGCCCACAGCAACCTTGGTGGCCACGGCATTGATCGCACCGGCGATCTGGGCCATGAGCACCTCTTTGGAGGGCAGATCCCCGATGGCCTTGATGTCGTTCTGGGAGAGGAGCTTGCCTTCGAACAGGCCGCCCTTCACTTCCGACTTCTTCGTATCCTTCTGGAAGGATTGAATGGCCTTCACCGCACCACCCACGTCGCCCGTGACGAGCACGAAGGCGTTGGTGCCGGTGAGCAGGGAATCGAGTTCCGACCAGGCACTGTTGCCATCAATGGCCCGGCGCATCAAGGTGTTTTTGGTCACCTTGCAAATGCCGTTGCTGGCCTGCAGACGGGTCCGCAGGTCAGACATTTCCTTGATGGACAGGCCCTTGTAATCAAGGACCAGCGCCAGTTCGGCCTCGCCGAGGAGCCCCTTGAGCTCATCGACGATCTGTTGCTTGTTCTCCAGCGTGCGGCCCATAGGAAAGGAACGGATCGGGGGAACAAGCCGGGAACGCGGCCCTGGACTCCTGAATGGACCACCCTTGGAAGCGGATGACCATCAGGCTTCGAGGCCGCTGCACGTTCCGGGCCTGATACACCCCGACAGCCAACGGCCACTGGGAGAGTCAGGCAGAAACCTGTCGCGATCACCTCGGCAGGACTTAAGGGGTGCCTGCTGTCTTGGGTAGGGCGCGTGCCCTTCTGGACAAAGCCAGTTGACCACCCTACCAGATCGCCTTACGACTCCCCCCCATTCGTGAGGTTCATGCCGCTGATCAACTCTCCAGCTTCAGGTCTTGCAGGGCAGCGAAATCAACCGACACCGAAGGACCCATGGTCGAGGTGACGTAGAGCGAGCGCCAGTAACGCCCCTTGGCGCCGCTGGGCTTGTTGCGGTCGATCGTTTCCTGGAGAGCCTTGAGATTGGCCAGCAGCTTGGCCACATCAAAGCTGGCCTTGCCGAAACGCACGTGCACGATGCCGGTGCGGTCGGCCCGGAACTCCAGCTTGCCGGCCTTGAACTCGGCAATGGCACCCGCCAGATCGGTGGTGACCGTGCCCGCCTTGGGGTTGGGCATCAGGCCCCGGGGACCGAGCACCCGACCGAGCTTGGCCACCTTGGGCATCATGTCGGGGGTGGCGATCAGCAGATCGAACTCCATCTCCCCCTTGGCGATGGTGTCCACCAACTCCTCGTCGCCGGCCAGGTCGGCACCTGCGGCCTTGGCGGCAGCGACAGCTTCACCGCGGGCGATCACGGCGATGCGGATGGTCTGACCGGTGCCATGGGGCAGGGCCACGGTGGTGCGCAGCTGCTGGTCGGTGTACTTGGGATCGATCCCCAGGCGCACGTGGGCTTCGATCGTCTCGTCGAACTTGGCGTTGGCATTGGCCTTCACCAGTTCGAGGGCCTCGAGCGGTGCATAGGCCTGGTCGGCCACCTTGGCGGCCAGTTCGGAATAGCGCTTGGAAACGTTTGGCATGGCAGGAATGGGGTACGGGCGATTCAGCGACGGTGTGCAGGTTGGTTGCAGACCAGCTGGATCTCCCCCGATGAAGGGACGGAATGGTGAGGGATGACAGAACCGGAACGGATCAGTCGTTGACGGCGACGCCCATGTTGCGGGCGGTTCCTTCGATGATGCGCATGGCCGACTCGACGCTGGTGCAGTTGAGATCGGGCAGCTTGGTCTTGGCGATCTCCTCGAGCTGGGCACGGGAAATGGCACCGACCGACCCCTTGGAGGAGGTGGCGGCACCCTTCTCGATACCCGCGGCCTTGGAGATCAGCACCGAGGCGGGCGGGGTTTTGGTGATGAAGGTGAAGCTGCGGTCTTCGAAGACCGAGATCTCCACCGGAATCACATAACCGGCCTTGTCCTGAGTGCGGGCGTTGTACTCCTTGCAGAACGCCATGATGTTGACGCCATGCTGACCGAGGGCGGGACCCACGGGCGGCGCCGGGTTGGCTTTGCCGGCCTGGAGGGCCAGCTTGATCACGGCTACGACTTTCTTGGCCATCGTCTGGTGCTGGGGGGCGGGTCTGCGGATCGCTCCCATCGCCGGGAGCCTTCAGGCACGGCCGCCCTCCGCAGGGAGACGGCCGCTGAGCGGAGGCGCAGCCTCAGCTCTGCTTGCTGATCTGGGAGAACTCGAGTTCCACGGGGGTCTCACGGCCGAAGATCGACAGGAGGGCTTTGAGCTTGTTGCGCTCGCCGCTCACCTCAATCACCTCGCCCTGGAAATCCTTGAACGGTCCAGCCGTGACGAGAATCTGATCGCCTTCGGTCAGGTCGACCTTCACCACCGGCTTCTTCTCGGCCGCCCGCTTGAAGATGCGATCCACCTCCTGGCGGCTGAGGGGCCTGGGCTTGATATGGCCGCGGGCACGGGCGGTGGCACGCCGCTCCTCTGCCCCGACGAAATTGATCACGTTGGGGGTGCTGCGCACCGCCATCATCGTGTCTTCATCGAGCACCATCCGGACCAGCACATAGCCGGGGAACACCTTCTCCTCGGTGCTGGTGCGATTGCCGTCCTTCTTGATCTTCACCCCAGGGGTCTGGGGAATCTCGATTTCGAGAATCCGGTTGCTCACACCGAGAGTGACTGCCCGCTGCTCCAGGGTGGCCTTCACCTTCTTCTCGCAGCTGGAGGCCACCTGCACGGCATACCACCGGGCCACCTGACGCTTCTCGGGGGCATCGAGCGGCGCAGCGCCAGCGTCAGGCATGCCAGCGAGGGCCCCGTCCTGGGAATCCAGTGAGCTCAGGGCCTCGCTGGTGGGATGGCTGTCTGACAGGGTCTCGGACACGGTGCTGGGGGTGGGGAAGAACAGACGGGAAGGACAATCAGCGGATCAGGGTCAGCAGCAGCACGGGCTCAGCGGAACACCTGGGTGGCCGCCCAGCCGTAGAAACGGTCGATGGCTGCGATTGCCGCGGCCGACAGGCCAACCATCAGAATCACGGCCACCGATTCACTGAACAACTGCTGACGACTGGGCCAGACCACCCGCCGCAGCTCATCGAGCGTGGCGGCCATGAAGCCGGCCTGCTCGGCAGAGGCGGCCAGGCTGCCGGCCTCCTGTCGGGCGCTGAAGTCCAGGCCCGGCTGAGAAGGATCAGTCTGCTGAAGATCGCCAGCCTGAGAATCCAGACCCTGAGAATCCAGTGGCTGAGAATCCAGTCGCTGAGAATCCTGTGGCTGTGGATCAGCCTGAGATGGATTCGGCTGAGGCGAATCGGGCTCCAACGGTGGGCTCCAGAACGGCAGGGAGTCGAAGACAGGGACCTGACAGGCGGCAATCAGACATCCACTGACCAGTCCCGAGGAACCGGAGAATGGCGTGAACGGGTTGACAGGCTCGCGTTGACGGAACCTGGCGGACCGGACAAGTTGTCACGGACGGTTGTCAGGAACGGTTGTCAGGAACAGATGGACAGAAGCAGCGGCCTCAGGCTTGCCGGCGCTAGGACCGGCGAACCCCTCGACCTGTGCTGTCAATCGGCGATGTCTCAGGAAGAGATCACGCAGCAGGCGTGGCAATGGATGCAACGCCTACTGCACCGACAAACGGCCACCCTACCGGATGTTGTCCCCCTGTCAGTCTGAACCGCCGCTGCCGGGCATGGCCAGGAACTCCAGATCGGCCGTCTCGCCGGCCCGCTGCCGCACTCGCACGCCGGCTGCATCACCGAACTGTTCGGCCAGCAACGCGGTCGCCAGCGGATTCTCCAGACGACGACGCAGCACCCGCCGCAGCGGCCGTGCTCCGTATTCGGGTTCGTAGCCCAACCGGGCCAGGGCATCCACCACCGGCTCCTCCACCTCCAACGCCAGCCCCTGCTCCGCCAGCAAAGCGGCCAGCTCAGCCAGCTGCAGGCGCACGATGCGCTGCAGATCCGCCTGGGCGAGGGGGCGGAAGCGGATCACTTCATCGATGCGATTGAGAAATTCCGGCCTGAACTGGGTGGCAAGCGCCTGATCGATCTCCTGGTCGAGCCGGTCGTCAGCTCCACTGCCGCGTCGCGCTGCCTCCAGGATCGCGCGGCTGGCCAGGTTGCTGGTCAGGATCACCACCGTGTGGCGGAAGTCGACAGTGCGGCCCTGGGAATCGGTGAGGCGGCCGTCATCGAGCACCTGCAGCAGCAGGTTGAACACCTCCGGATGGGCCTTCTCCACCTCATCCAGCAGCAGCACCGCATAAGGCCGGCGCCGCACCGCCTCGGTGAGCTGGCCGCCCTCCTCGTAACCGACATAGCCCGGAGGAGCGCCCACCAGGCGGGCCACGGCATTGCGCTCCATGAATTCGCTCATGTCGAGACGCACCAGGGCGTCGTCCTCATCGAACAAGGCCGCGGCAAGGGCCTTGGCCAGCTCGGTCTTGCCCACGCCGGTGGGGCCGAGAAACAGAAAGGACCCGACCGGCCGGGTGGGCGCCTGCATGCCGGCCCGGGCGCGGCGGATCGCCGCCGCCACCGCCGCCACCGCCTCCGGCTGGCCAATCACCCGTTCTCCCAGCCGCTGCTCCAGCTCCAGCAGTTTCTGACGCTCCCCCGCCAGCAGCTGCTGGACGGGGATGCCGGTGGAGCGGGCCACCACGTCGGCCACATCGCCCGGCTCCACCTGCTCGCGCAGCATCGTGTCGGCCTGCATCTCGCGCTCCAGCGCCTCGCGCCGCTGCAGCACGCCCCGCAGCTGGTCGTACTCGAGGCGGGCGGCTTCTTCCTGATCACCCGCCCGTTCCGCCTCGGCGATGGCATGGCGCAGCTCCTCGTCCTGCTGGAGCAGGTCGCGCAGCTCCGCCATCCGCTCACGCTCCGCCTGCCAACGGCGACGCAGCTGCTGCAGCGACGCCGTCGCCGCCTGGCGCTGGGCCTGCAGGGCAACCCGCTCCATCTGCGGTGCCGCCTCCGCCGACAGCAGGGCCAGCTCCACGCGCCGCAACTCCGCTTCGGCCGCCTCCACCGCCTCGGGCTTCGACGAGACCTCCATGCGCAGCTCGGCCGCGGCCTCATCGATCAGATCAATGGCTGAATCAGGCAGGCAACGGTCGCTGATGTAGCGATCCGCCAGCCGGGCCGCCGCCACCAGGGCCCCATCGCTGATCGTCACCCCGTGATGGAGCTCGTAGCGCTCCTTCAGGCCCCGCAGGATCTCCACGCAGGTGTCCAACCCGGGCTCACGGATCAGCACCTGCTGAAAGCGCCGGTCCAGGGCCGGATCCCTGGCGATGCTGCGGCGGTACTCATCCGGGGTGGTGGCGCCGATGCAGCGCAGCTCACCGCGGGCCAGGGCCGGCTTGAGGATGCTTCCCGCGTCAGCATTGGAGCGATCACTGCTCACCACGGTGTGCAGCTCATCGATGAACAGGATCACGCCGCCCTCCCCCCGGCTTTCGCCCCGCCCCTCAACCCTGGCTTCGGCGTCCCGAACCTCAGCGAGCACACTGCGCAGGCGCTCCTCGAACTGGCCGCGGTACTTGGCCCCGGCGATCAGCGCCCCCAGATCCAGGGCCACAAGCCTGAGGCCGCGCAGGGCATCGGGCACTTCACCGACCACGATCCGCTGGGCCAGCAACTCCGCCACCGCCGTCTTGCCCACACCGGGCTCGCCGATCAGCACCGGATTGTTCTTGCTGCGGCGCGAAAGCACCTGAATCAGGCGACGGATCTCGCCGTCGCGGCCCACCACCGGATCCAGCTCCCCGGCACGGGCGGCGGCGGTCAGATCGCGGCCGTAGCGTTCCAGGGCTGAAATCTCAGCCGGTTCAGCCTCCAGGCGCAGCCCCGGATCTGGCTGCCGCAGAGACGAAGGGGGAGCGGCATCGATCCAGGCATCGGCGCCAGCCGGTGTCCCCCCCCCGGGCTCGGTGCTGTTGGCGCCGTTGAAGCCGGGGGCAGACGGCGCCGTTGCAGGGGCGGGACCCGAAGGTGCTGCAGGAGCCGGGACCGCCAGCCCCAGCCGGCGCAGCAGCTGCTCCTCGCTCAGCCCTTCGGCCGCCAGCACGGCTGCCCCCAGGCGCGGCTCCTCGCGCAGAGCCAGCAGCAGATGGGGCAGATCCACCAACCGGGACCCCCAGGCAGCCCGGCGGCGATCGGCATCCTCCAGCAGCTCCTCAAGGGCGTCGCCGATGAACAGCTCATCGCTGCTGCCGGGAGGTTGATCGAGACAGAAGGCCTCCACCGCGTCGAGGACGCGATCGGCGTCGATCGGCAGCTGCTCCACCCACCCGGCGAAGCGGCGGTCGAGCAGCAGGGACTGAAGCAGGTGCTCCACATCCATCGCGCCATGGCGCCAGCGCCGGGCGGTGTCCTGGCTGGCCAGCAGCAGCTCCCAGGCGTCGTCGCTGAACCGATCCGGCTCGCTGGTGAGGGAGGGGGCAGGCGCAGGGGAGGCAACCATGGCGGCAGGGCGTGGGAATGGAAAAGGTCAGGCGGCCGCCTCGCGGGAGGTGAGTTCGATCAGCTCCACCTTGTAACCGTCCGGATCCTCCACGAAAGCGATCACCGTGCTGCCGTGCTTCATCGGCCCGGGCTCACGCACCACCCGGCCGCCCTTGCTGCGGATGGCAGCGCAAACGCCCTGAATGTCGTCCACACCCAGAGCGATATGGCCGTAGCCATCGCCCAGGTCGTAGCGATCGGTGTCCCAGTTGTGGGTGAGTTCCAGCACGCTGTGATCGCTCTCCTCGCCGTAACCGACGAAGGCCAGGGTGAAGCGACCGGATGGATACTCCTTGCGGCGCAGCAGCCGCATGCCGAGCACCTCGGTGTAGAAGGCCAGGGAGCGGTCCAGATCGCCCACCCGGAGCATGGTGTGCAGCAGTCGCATGGTGACGGGAGGAAGGGCTGGCAGAAGGGCTGGCAGAAGGGTGGTGAAGCGGCGGAGCCGTTGAGACTGCCGGAGCCGGCTCTGGCCTGAGGGCAGCCAGCACCGCTCCCATTGTGATCAACACGGCCTGCCAGCCGTCCAGGCCGACACGCCGACGGTGCGCGTTGCCACAAAGGCCAGGGCGGGGGCGACCCATAAGATCGCCCCCAGACAGCTTGATGGCGAGCCTGTGTTCGACTCCCTCGACCTTGTGATCGACACCGTTGTGGCCCGGGAGGTGCTGGATTCCCGCGGCACCCCCACCGTCGAGGCCGAGGTGATGCTTGAGGGAGGTGCCAGCGGCAGGGCGATGGTGCCCAGCGGCGCCAGCACCGGCGCCCACGAGGCCCATGAACTGCGCGACGGCGGCAACCGCTACCTGGGCAAGGGTGTGGAGCAGGCCGTCAACAACATCGAGGAGCGGATCGCCCCTGCCCTGTGCGGCCTCAGCGCCCTCGACCAGGCCGCCGTCGATGCGGCGATGATCGAACTCGATGGCTCCGACAACAAGAGCGCCCTGGGCGCCAACGCCATTCTGGCCGTGAGCCTGGCCACGGCCAGGGCGGCGGCCGCCGGGGTGGGCCTGCCTCTCTACCGCTACCTGGGTGGCCCGATGGCCACCCTGCTGCCGGTGCCGTTGATGAATGTGATCAATGGCGGCGCCCACGCCGCCAACAGCCTGGATTTCCAGGAGTTCATGCTGGTTCCCCACGGGGCACCCAGTTTCCGGGAAGCCCTGCGCATGGGCACCGAGGTGTTCCACACCCTCAAGGGCCTGCTCAAGGACAAGGGCCTCAGCACCGCCGTGGGCGATGAGGGCGGCTTCGCTCCGGATCTGGGCAACAGCGAGGCGGGTGAGCTGCTGGTGCAGGCGATCGAAAAGGCCGGCTACCGCCCTGGCGACCAGATCTCCCTGGCCCTGGATGTGGCCAGCACGGAGTTCTTCAGGGATGGGCGCTACGCCTTCGACGGTGGCAGCTACACCAGCGCCGAGATGGTGGATCAGCTGGCGGCTCTGGTGAACCGCTTCCCGATCGTCTCGATTGAGGATGGCGTGGCCGAAGACGACTGGGACGGCTGGAAGCTGCTCACCGAGAAGCTGGGCGCCACGGTGCAGCTGGTGGGTGACGACCTGTTTGTGACCAACACCAGCCGCCTGCAGCGCGGCCTTGATCTGGGCGTGGCCAACTCGATCCTGATCAAGGTGAACCAGATCGGCTCGCTCACCGAAACCCTGCAGGCGATCGACCTGGCCGGACGCGCCGGCTACACCAGCGTGATCAGCCACCGCAGCGGCGAAACCGAGGACACCACCATCGCCGATCTCTCCGTGGCCACCCGCGCCGGCCAGATCAAGACCGGCTCCCTCAGCCGCAGCGAGCGCGTGGCCAAATACAACCAACTGCTGCGCATCGAGGACGAACTGGGCAGCCAGGCGGTCTACGCCGGCGCGGTCGACCGGGGCCCCCGCGGCAGAGCCGTCTGACGGCCGCGGTTGCCGCCCCGGCCCTGACTGAGTCATCATTTGTTCAGGCAACTGGCATCCGTGCTCTTTGCAGTGATGGACCGGAGTGATCATCCACGCACCACCTCGTCCAACCCGGGTGTCATGGGAGCGAGTCAACAGCTGGCGCCTGGCGCAGCTATGGGAGATTGGGTGATCGGCTGCTCCAAGTTGTGTTACGTCCTGGCAGGGATCGGGCTTGGCCTGAGCGGCGCCGCCGGGCTGTTCACCTACTCCCTGCTGCACGAACAGCAGGAGTCGCTTGGTGCAGCGATAGTTGACCACATCGCCTCCTCCACCTGCGCAGCGCTCAACAGCACCCTGGCCGCCCTGGCCGTGGCCCGCAGCGATGGGCTCAGCGGCGCGCCGGAGGCTGACAGCCCCAAGCCGGAATGGCCGGCGGCAATGGGCCTGGTGCGTGCCGGCAACTGGCAGCTGGCAGGCTTCCGTGCTGCTGGCATCAGTGCCGATCAGGCCATCGCCAGCCTGCGTGCCCTGCCTCCCCAGAGCACCAGGCCGGTGGCAGGCGTTGGCCCAATCCGGGAGGCGTTGGATCGGGCGCCCGCGAATCTGATCCAGGAGATGCGTACCTTCGGCTGCAGTGCCGGCTACGGACTTCCATCGGAGGCCGTGCGGATCTACGCGATCCCCGATCCCTCAGCACCGGCGGCACCGGCTGGCACAAGCCCCTGGTTTGCCCTGCTCTACGGGCCCTGGAGTCAGAAGAACCAGGCAATGACCGCCTTTGCCCTGGTGAATCTCCAGGCCCACACCCTGGGGGTGAGTGGGCACGACCGCCATGGTCACGGCTTGGAAGGACTGTTCCATGGCGGCAGCGGCCGGCTGGAGATGGTCGCCGACCTGAGCCCAGCCTCTGTGCTCAACGACCGGCTCACCCTGCACCGGGCGCTGCCGGGTCTGGAGGCCGAAGACCACAAGCTGCTCGGCCTGCGGATCATTCCCTTTGCCAACCGGATCCTGCGCACCGAGCTGAGCGTGGATCAACGGCAGCTCGACCGGGGCGCACGACGCAGCGCGGCGTTCGTGGTTCTGATGGGGCTGCTGGCCACGTCCGCGGTGGTGCTGATCAGCCGCCGCACCGAGCTGAAGCTGCGGCGACTCAACCGGGCGCTCCTGCTGGAGAGCCGCACCGATGGCCTCACCCGCCTGGCCAACCGTCGGGCCTGGGATGAAACCCTGCTGCGGGAGGAAGGCCGACGCCAGCGGCACGGCCATCGCTACGGGCTGGTGGTGGTGGACCTGGATGACTTCAAGGGCATCAACGACGCGGAGGGGCACCAGATCGGGGATCAGGTGCTGCAAACCGCAGCGGCCCGGATGGCCGCCGTGCTGAGGGACAGTGATCTGCTGGCCCGGGTGGGCGGCGATGAATTTGCCGTGCTCAGCATCGACCCCACACCGGAGGGTCTCCACAGCCTGAAGCACCGCCTGCACCAGTCTCTGACATCCGCTGGCATCGCGGCGTCGATCGGTGCGGCCCACAGCGAAGACCAGGCGACCCTGGAACAGACCTGGGCCGAGGCCGACGCGGCGATGTACCGCTGCAAGAGTGACTCGCCCAGAGCTGATCCGACTCAGCCAGATCAGTCCCCGGTCCTCACCAACCCGATCGACACCAAGCCATGCATCACCTCAATGCCGCCATGAATCGCCTCAAGCGGGCGCTGGGACTGCCCGAGACGGTGAGCGTGCTGGGCCTGATCAAGATGTGCCCGATCCTGGCATTCTTCACTGTGCTGATCATGACCGCCCTGGCGGTGATGGCACTGAGTTGATCAGGACGCCCGCGCCTCGCCTGGCCAGAACGACTACCGCAGCGCGAGCCACCACCGTGGCCTAA
>CAMDLO010000044.1 GCA_945901765.1 Cyanobium sp. NIES-981
GGTACCGACTCGTTGCGCTTCGGCTGGTGACCGGGCATGGCTGTCATCGGACCTGGCCGCGTTGGATTGCGACGACGGGCTGAAACCCCTTCGGTGCCGGTGACCCGCTCGCCACGATCCCAGTCGTCACCGGTGATTTTCAGGCCCGCCGAGATGCCCTCTCCGGTGACCCGGGATAGGGGACGACCCTCTCCATCGGTGCTGGCTGGAGCGGGGGAGGGGATCGGTCCGCGGGAAACCTGCGCACCGCGGCGGTCGAAACGGAACTGCTCGGTGCCAGTCACCTTGCCGGAGGCCAGATCGAACGGACCGGTGATCCGCTGACCCTCCTCATAGGAGGTACCGGTGACACCCCCATGACGCTCCCGCTCAGCCTGGGCGGAACGGGCTGGGGACTGGATGCTGAAACGCTGCCAGGGCTGGCTGCCCTCGAGGGGCTGGGGGAAATCGGCATCGTCAGCCGAGGCGGCACCACAGGCAGCCTGCAACTGATCGGCTCCCACGTAGGGGGTGCCGGTGACCGCCTCGCAGGCGCCGCGCTCGGCACCGGTGAGGGTGCCGCCAATGCCGGGCTGGATGCCGCTCATGCGGCTGGATCCCTGAACGGGCGTGCGTTGACGGATCGCACGGACCGCTGGAGCGGCGCACCAGTCGCCAGCCTGTTCAAGACCGGCATACGGGGTCCCGGTCACCACCTTGCAGGTGCCGGGTTCATCGCCGGTGACCTTCTCGGAGCGGCCCGTGCGGGTGCCACTCACCACCTGGGCGCGATTGGTGACACTGAAACCGACCTTCGGGGCTTCTGGAGCAGGTTTGGTGCCGCAGAAGGCGCCATATTGATCAGCACCGATGTACTCATCACCGGTGACCAGGCGGCAGCTGCCGGGCTCGTCGCCTGTGACGCGCTGGCTGCGCCCGACAGCGGTGCCGGTCACACCGGTGCCACGCAAGGTGTGAGCAGTGGACACCTTCGCCGGAGCCCGGCCAGGGGTCGGAGGTTCGGAGCCAAGGTACTGATCACCGGTGAGCTGAAGCCCGGAACCCGGTTCATCGCCGGTGACCCGGCTGGATCGACCGACCATCACGCCGGAAACAGGTTGGCCGCCGAGGGTCTCGCTGCGACCGACCTTGCGGGGGCCCTGGCTGACGGTGCCGCAGTAGGCAGCAGCCTGGTTGGCCGACACGTACTCGGTGCCGGTAACCAGTTTGCAGGTGCCGGGCTCATCGCCGGTCACCTTTTCAGAACGCCCCACCTCATTGCCGGTGACGCGGTTGCCGTGGCTGGTGGCGGTGATGCGCACCTTGTCGGGCTGACGGCTGGGAGCCGAGGTCTGACAGAAGGTCTGAAAAACTTCAGCACCGAGGTACTCCGTACCGGTGATCGCCCTGCAGGTGGCGGCTTCGTTGCCGGTGGTCTTGGCAGACCGGTTGGCCTGGGTGCCGGTGACGATCTGTCCAGCGGTGGTTTCACTCACACCCACCTTCCAGTGAGCATCGGCAGCGGCCTGCTGGCGGGAGCCGTGACGGTTGGGGCCGGAGGGGCGCGTGCCGCCGCTCCGGGACGAACCGGCGCTGCCCACCTTGCTCTTGAGCTCGCGCAGCTTCTGAGCCAGTTCGCGGGTACTCAGATCTGGGTTGCCCTGACGGGCAACGGCCGCAGCTGAGCTGTTGGTTGGCATGGCCGCTGACTTGCCGCGCTTGGAAAGCGCTTCGCGGCGAGCCAGCACCAGGGCTCGACTGGGGTTGTGCTGGGCGCTGCGCTTGGGCTTTCCCCGTCGCTCCACAGCAGAGGAGGCCGGTGCGGAGAGGCTCAAGGTGGCGGTGCGGGCCGATCCCGCGGTGTGCTGCTGGCACTGGCAAGGGCCAGTGGTGGCAGGGGCGGAGACCTCGGCAGCCTGGGTGCGCCGGGCCGCATCGCGGGCCAGATCAGCGCGGTTGCGATCCCGGGTGGTGTCGGCCCGTTTGCCGGCGCGGCTCAGGGCTTCGCGGCGAGCCAGCACCAGATCGCGGCTGGGATTGCTGACGCGCTGGCCTGGACTGCGGCGACTGGTGCTGGCAGCGGTGCTGAGGGGGCTGGAGCGTCGGGGACCCGGGGTTGGGGCGGGAGCTGAGGCGGTGACTGCCACAGATGCCTGCGGTGCATCAGGCGCCGCGTTGGTGCGGGTCGGGCGCGCATCCGCAGCCCCCCGAACACGGTTCGCGCCAGACGAGAAGCGCGCAGCGGCCTGTTTGCCACCCGTGGTGAGAGCCCTGCGGCGCTGGAGCGCTGCTTCACGACTGGATGTGCTGGCCATGTCCGCCCGTCGAATGGAAACGTATTGGTGGATAGGCCCCGGTGCAGACCGGGACCCGTGATGCTCAACCCTGCCGAGGGCGGGATTGAACGGATTGTCTCGCTGGTGACGAGGGCTCAGCGGCCCTCGAACACCACAAAGCAGGCTCCCTGGCTCTGGGTGTAGGCGTCGTAACCGACCAGACGCACGTGATGGTCGGGATAGGCGCGATGGCAGGACTCGAGCTCGTTCACAATCACGCTGAGGTCCTTCTCACCGAAGAAAGGCAGCTTCCAGAACGACCAGTACGTGGCCATGGAACGGCTGGGGTGCACATGCTCAATGAGCGGGCTCCAACCCTGGGCAATGATGTAGGCGATCTGGTCATAGATCTCGTCCTGGGTCATCGGCGGGAGGAAGCCGAAGGTCTCCAGGGTGGCGACTGTCTGATAGTCACCCACGGTGCTCTTGAAGGGCATGGGGATCCTGAGGGGGATGGGATGGGGGGCCCGGTTGATACACGGGCGGACTGCTTTCAAGGAACGGTGCTGATCGGAACCGGACCGTCAGCTGGCCATGGCCAGGTGATGGTCCGGATCACAGCCAGTGACCGATCAATGCACGTCGAGCTTGTCGACGGTGTCGAACTCGAACTTGATCTCCTTCCAGGTCTCGAGGGCGATGGCCAGCTCGGGGCTGTGCTTCGCGGCTTCCGTGAGGATGTCGCGGCCTTCCTTCTCGATTTCACGACCGGCATTGCGGGCCTTGACGCAGGCTTCGAGAGCCACGCGGTTGGCGGCGGCACCGGCTGCGGAACCCCAGGGGTGACCATGGGTACCACCACCGAACTGCAGCACCGAGTCGTCGCCGAAAATGGCCACGAGAGCGGGCATGTGCCACACGTGGATACCGCCGGAGGCCACGGCGAACACCCCGCCCATGGAGCCCCAGTCCTGATCAAAGAAGTTGCCCCGGCTGCGGTCTTCGGGAACGAAGGATTCGCGCAGCTGGTCGATGTAACCGAGGGTGGACTGACGGTCGCCCTCGAGTTTGCCGACCACGGTGCCGGTGTGCAGCTGGTCACCACCGGAGAGGCGCAGGCACTTGGCGAGCACCCGGAAGTGGATGCCGTGCTTGGGGTGACGGTCGATCACCGCGTGCATGGCGCGGTGGATGTGCAGCAGCATGCCGTTCTTGCGGCACCACTTCGCCAGACCGGTGTTGGCGGTGAAGCCCCCGGTGATGTAGTCGTGCATGATGATCGGCTGCCCGAGTTCCTTGGCGAACTCAGCCCGCTCGTACATCTCCTCGGGAGTGGCTGCGGTGCAGTTGAGGTAGTGCCCCTTCTTCTCGCCGGTCTCAGCCTCTGCCGACTTGACGGCTTCAGCGACGAACTCGAAGCGGTTCTGCCAGCGCTGGAACGGCTGGGAGTTGATGTTCTCGTCGTCCTTGGTGAAATCGAGACCGCCGCGCAGGCACTCGTACACAACCCGGCCGTAGTTCTTGCCGCTGAGGCCGAGCTTCGGCTTGATGGTGCAGCCCAGCAGGGGGCGGCCGTACTTGTTCATGCGGTCGCGCTCAACCACGATGCCGTTCGGGGGACCCATGCAGGTCTTGATGAACGCCATCGGGAAGCGGATGTCTTCCAGACGCAGGTGACGCAGGGCCTTGAAGCCGAACACGTTGCCCACCAGGGATGTGAGCACATTGGTGATCGACCCTTCCTCGAACAGGTCGAGCGGATAGGCGATGAAGGCGTAGAAGGATTCCTTGTCGCCAGGAACGTCTTCGATGCGGTAGGCGCGGCCTTTGTAGAAGTCGAGATCGGTGAGGAGCTCGGACCACACAGTGGACCAGGTGCCGGTGGAGGATTCGGCGGCCACAGCGGCGGCCACCTCTTCCTTGGGCACACCTTCCTGGCCGGTGCACTTGAAGCAGGCCAGCAGGTCGGTGTCGAGGGGGACGTAATCAGGAGTCCAGTAGGTGTCGCGGTACTCCTTGACCCCGGCGTCGTACTTCTTGCTCATGGAGATTCTCCGGTTGGGTCGGGAAAGGGTGGATGTCGTTCAGGACCTGGCCGCTCGGGCCCGGGCCTCAGACGACTCAGTCCTTGGAACCCGTGAAACCGGCGCTACCGCTCAGGGCAGGCTCCACCTCACGGTGGGGGCGGGCAATGATGTGGGCAGCAACGAGTCCGTCACCCACGCGCTCGCAGGCATCGGCGCCGGCACGCACCGCCGCGTTCACAGCACCGGTTTCACCGCGCACCATCACGGTGACGTAGCCGCCGCCGACGAACTCGCGGGCGATCAGGCGCACCTCGGCGGCCTTGGTCATGGCGTCGGCCGCTTCGATGGCCGGCACCAGACCGCGGGTCTCGATCATGCCGAGGGCGATGCCCATGGTTTCGTTAGCCATGTCCTGCTCCTGATGGAGGGGGGTGGAGGTTCGCCAGCAACCTTCGTCCCCAGCCAGACCCCCCGTCAACCCATTGGAGCCGTAGGCACCATCACAGTTCCGGGGTTAAAGGATAAGCAGCGCTGATCTGCGACACATAAATCGTTAGGGAATGCTTGGTCAGCGGGCTGAGACACAATGGCGCCACTCGATCCGATCCTGTGACGCTTCTGGTCATCGCCAGTGGCAATCCCCACAAAGTGGCGGAGCTGGCCTCGATGCTGGCAGCCACCGGTCTGGAGGTGTGCCAGCAGCCTGAAGGGCTGGAGGTGGAGGAGACAGGCCAGACCTACGCGGCGAATGCCAGGCTCAAGGCCGAGACGGTGGCATCCCTCACAGGCACCTGGGCCCTGGCGGACGATTCGGGCCTGGAGGTGGATGCCCTCGACGGTGCCCCGGGTATCTTCTCGGCCCGTTACGCCCCCACCGATCCCGAACGGATCCATCGCCTGCTCCAGGCCCTGGGTCAGCAGCCCTACCGCTCCGCCCGCTTCATCACTGCCATGGCCCTGGCGGACCCGAGCGGCCACACCGTGCTGGAAGCGGAGGGTGTCTGCCACGGGGAGATCCTGGCCAGGCCCGACGGGCAGGGCCCCGGTTACGACCCGGTCTTTCACGTTCGCCAGGCGGGCAGCAGTTATGCCCGGATGGGGGAGCAGCTCAAGGCCAGGCTGGGCAGCCGGGGCAAGGCGGCTCGGCTTCTGGCGCCAGGACTGCGGCAGCTGCTTGGCCTGGCCTGACCCTCTCAGGCGCCGGCTCTGGCGTTGATGTGGTGAATGGCCCGCATCGCCGCTGCGGCCGCCTCCTCCACGTCGCCCTCGTGGCCGGCCAGGGTGAGCCGGCCGAACGCCCCCACCGCTTTGACGTCGACCACGGTGATGTTGCTGGCTTTCTCGGCCTCGTTGGCGGCGATCAACACGTATCCCGCCGGCTCGGTCTCAAGAATGAACATGCTCATCCCCGCCTGAATCATCGAGCCGCGCCGGTTCTGGCGATTGATCAGCACGGCATGATCCGGCGTGATCGCCCGGATGATCTCGGTCCAGGTGACCTCAGCGGGGCTGCGCTGCTCCACCCGGTTGCCGATCGCCTCCAGCACCACATCGCCGGAGTGGAGCACATTGCTCTGGTCGCGGTGATAAAGCGCCAACGAGCCGAAGGCCCGCTCCACGATCATCTGGCCGAGACGCACCGTGCTGGCCTTCAGGGCGATGTCGGTGACGCGGTGCACCGCCATCCCCGGAGACACCTCCAGCCAGAGACAAGCGTCTCCCGGGATCGGCAGGAAGCCCTGGCTCACCGTTCCCATGTAGGCGGCCAGCTGGGGCTGAAGGGAGTCGAGAAACACATAGGTCCGCAGCTCAATCGACTCGACATGGCTGGAGATGCGCGCCAGTCGGGCCCCTTCGCTGTCTGTGGTGATCACGCAGCTGGCCCCGTCGCGGCTGCCGTCGCCCAGACCGGTGTTCACGACCGTGCCCGTGATCCTGGCGGCCCCTGGGGAGCGGCTCAGAATCGCCGGAGTCTCTCGAGGGCGGCGGGGTGAAGGCAAGGAACGGAGGCGAGGGGGGCGGGGCTGAAACCTGAATGATGGGTGCTGGGTGGCAAGCGCCGGGTTGTCAGGGCTGGCTGGGCTGGGCTGGTTCGGCCTCTGATGGAGCGCTGGCAGGTTTGGCTGTGGGAAGCACGGCGGATGGAACAGGCGGCAGGCTCACCTGAACAGCCTCACCGGCGGCAAGAAGCTGGGCCTGGCGACGGCGATCAAGTGCCGTGATGGCCGGAACTTGCAGCTCTTGCTGAAAGGCCCGGGCCGCCGTTAGCGCCGATTGCTGGCAGCAGGGTCGTGCTGGGCAATTGGGTGGGGCGGCAATCGGGTGGTGTGACCAGAAGACCCATCCTCCCACCAGTGAGCGGGATCTTAACCGCTGCCCTTGGGGCCTCCTCAGGCTTGCCGGGCCGCCAGAAGCCGGTACCGTCCGCCCAATCGCTGCTCGCTGATGGCCAGCAAGACCCGCACCGCCGAGCCCGTCGCTGAACCGACCCACGCCTCAGGCAGCGACGACCCTTGCCTGAGGCCCGACTGGCTGGCGGCAGCCACCGCCCAGGGGATCAAGCCAGAGCAAGCCCTGGCCCTGATCGGCCTGGGCCTGATGCAGCGGCTGGGCGATTCCAGCACCGTCAACCCCTGGTCCTGGATGGAAGCCGACGACGGGGGCCAGGCAGATCTGACCAGCCTGCGCCAGCGCCTGGAACTGACCCAACTGGCGCTGCAGACGGGGGCGCCGCTCTCGACCGCGGAAGTGACGGCTCTGCTCGGTGCCCGCCCCGGCGGACCCGTGGTGGAGCGGGGGGGCCTGAAGGCCCGACGCCTCAGTCGCAACACCTGGAAACTGAGCCGGATCGAAGGCGGAGGATCGGGAACAACGGTTCAGGACGGCTTCCGCCGCCGGCTCTGATCCCGGGCGGGATACGAACGACTCAGGCCAGACCCACCAGTTTCATCGAATAGTCCCAGACGCGTGCGGCGGTGTCTGGGTTGCTGGCCTGGTCGGAAAGTTCCTGGCTGAACTGCATGCCGCCGCTCTTCTGGCGGTTTCCCCAGCTCCAGTGCACTCCGGATACGGCGAATTCAGGATCAGCCACCACCTGCGCCACCCTGTCTCCAGCCAGAGATTGACTCACATACCCGCCGGTGATGTTCTTCTGGAACCAGGGGAAAACCTGCTGAAACAGGCGCGGCGCATTCCTGAACAGGGGTGTGTCAGCAACGCAACCGGGGTACAGAGAACAGAACACGATGCCTGTGCTGCCATGGAGGCGGCGATGCAGCTCCTGGGTGGTGATCATGTTGCAGAGCTTGCTGTCCTTGTAGGCCTTGCCCGGCTTGAAGGGCTTCGCGTTGGCCATGGCGATCGGTGCCTTGAACCCCTCGGCGAAACCACGCAGATCACCGAGATCGGCAGGAGCAGGGATCGGAATACGGCCGCCGAGTTCCTTGGAATTGGCGGTCACCGTGCCAAGGATCACCACCCGCCGGGAGGGATGGGTCGAGGCCTGAAGCTCCGGCAGCAGCAACTGCACCAGCAGAAAGTGGCCGAGATGGTTGGTGGCCATCGAGATCTCGTACCCCTGCGGGGAGCGCTCGGGCTGCTTGAGCCGAGGCTTGTAGACCGCCGCATTGATCACCAGGGCATCGAGGCCCTGGCCCACCGAAGCGACCAGCGTCTCCACACCGCTGCGCACGCTGTCGAGATCGGCGATGTCGATGCGGAGATGATGCAACCGCTCCCGGGGCAGGCCGAGGCCAGCGGCTGCCGCCCCTGCCCGCACCGGATCACGGTTGGCCGTGATCACCATCCAGCCCCGCTCCACCAGAGCACGGGTGGTCTGCAACCCCACACCCGAGGTGGTTCCGGTGATCAGCGCGGTTCCGGCGGAAAGGGATGGATCCATCGACAGAGCTCAGGCAGAGGTGGCCCAACTTAAGGAGTGGTGGGAACCCGCCTACGGGATACGCAACGACCGGCCGAGCACGCACGTCACCCCCTGCAACGGCCAGCCTGTCGGACCCCGGCCCTCAGGGGTTCGAGCTGGCGGGCCTCGGCGTTGCTCCCGGGGCAGGCTTCCACACGACCCGCAGGCGATTGGGGGCAATCCACTGGTTCTGTTCCCGGATCAGCCGCTGCTCGCCCTCCACACCGAACAGCTGATCAAAACGGTGCCGCGCCTTGGCCAGCTTGGCTTGCTCAAGCTGCAGAACAGCATGGAGTTCCCCCTGCCGATCCATCCGCTCCTGGTAGGCACTGGCCAGCCGCACCAGGCTGACAGCGGCCATCAGCACCAATCCGATCTTGACGGTGAGACCGATCAGGCTGCACTGGAGATCGCGCCGCTCGCTGGACAAACTGGCGGCCGCACCTGCTTCGATCAGAGAAGGACGCAACTGCCGTGGTCCGGAGCCAGGGGGTGTGGCAATGGTGGAGATGGAGTCCTCAGGGAGGCTGACTGGTGTGGAAACGGCCCGGGACCTGACCGAAGCCTGCCTGGCGATCGACACCTGCCGCGCCGGGCGGCGGGGGGAGGCGTTCGAGGCTGAGTATCTGGTCACGATCGAAGGCTGTTGTGCAGCTTGTAGCGCCAGTTGAGGTGTCTGCCAAGTGCCATTTGAGAAACGCATTCAGAACCCGTATTCAGAACCCGCATCAGAACCGCCTGGTATGGCACAGGCCTGGTGTGGCACAGGCCTGGTATCGCACAGGCCTGGACTGACCCTGGACGCGAATGGTCCCTGGACGGCTCTGCCAGGGACCGGGCTGCTCAGGCCTTGTAGAGGCTGAAGCAGAGACGCACCGCCAGCACGCCGGCATGGGCGGCCACCACCAGGGCGATCAGCACCTGGGCTTGATTGAGGGCGGTCATCATCGGAAAGAGATTGCACGTCGGTGTCCATTGTTCGCTCTCCGATGGCTACGGTCATTCCCAGACGCCGCCCCTGTCACAGCTCTTGACCCCCGCCGCCGCCGCGCCCGCTCCCCTGACCCCCATCGCGATCAGTTCCGAAGCGATCAGCAATCAGGACCTCTCACCCCTGGCTTCCTGGGCCGGCATGGCAGCCTCCGACCTGCTCCTGGGGGGGCCAGGACTGGAGCTCCAGTACCACTGGCCTAGGGCTGACGATGATCCCCGCGAGCTTTCGGAGATCGCCGAACCGCGGCTGTGGACGCTGCGCGCCGATGCCCATTACCCCTGGCTGCCCCTGGTGCTGGAACGCAGCTCCGGCCAGCTGACCCGTCACGTGGCGATGCTGCTGCCCCATGGCTTCAGCCCTGCTGAGGGAATCCGCTTCGCACCGGGAGCCCTGGAACTGTGGCTCACCCACCGGCTGTACCTGCTGGATCACTGGGCCCTGAACGAGGGCCTGAATTGCCGGCAGGGACTGGGACAGATGGCGGCCGTGCTCGGCCTGGAGCTCGATCCTGGCTTCTGGCCATGCCTGCCTGCCAGTGCTGATCCGCAGCCCGAGGCGGCAGGCTGAACGAGGGCACCAGCCTGAGGCGCGCGTCAACCGGCCAGGAGCAACTGCAGGAAGCGGCGGCCGCTGTCACAAGCCACGGCAACCGTGACGGCCCGCAACAGCTGAAACAACCGCTGCCCACTGACACGCTGCAGACGCTGGGCAGCCCATTGGGAACCGAAGGCGGCCGTGCCACCCAACAGCAGACCAATCCAGGGCTCGGCGCGCCCATCCAGCAGGAAGGCCAGGCTGGCCACAAGCGCCGAGCTCAGCACTGCCACAGTGCTCAGGGGTATGGCCTGATGGATCGGCAGCGCCAAGCCGCGCACAAGCAGCGGCACCATCACCAGCCCGCCACCGACACCGAGCAGACCGCTGGTCAGGCCGGCCAGGGCCCCGACTCCGGCGAGAGCGACCAACCGCTGTTCAGAGGGCATACCCACCTCCGGCGACAGAGGGGAGCGGGGACGCAGTGTGCAGCTGATCACCACGTACATCAAAGCCTGCAGGGCCAGCAACGGAGCCGCCGGCAGCAGGGATCCAAGCCTGCTGAATGCCAGGCCGGCCGCAGCGGCGGCAGCGGCCATCACGAGACACGGCCGCGACCGCAGGCTGCCAGCGCGCCGGAGGGTGATGGTGCTGGCCAACGTCGTCGGCACGATGGCCAGGGTGCTTGTGGCCAGGGCCTGATGCGGCGCAAGGCCCGCCAGCAGCAGCAGGGGCGAGAAGATCACGCCACCGCCGATGCCGAGCAGACCGGAGAGAACTCCCGCCAGCAGGCCGAGGGGCAAGAACGGCAACAGCTGAACAAGGGCAGGCATCAACCTGGGGGGATGGATCGTTCCACAGCATCTCCGAGAACCACCAGCACGCCCGAAACCCACCTCACCCGCGGCTGCACCCGGCTGTTGCCCTCTAACAGGCTCGGTGGTCGCTGGCAGATGGCGATCGATGCCTGGATGCTCAGCCAGGGGGGAGCAGCCCTGCGGCTGTACCGCTGGCAACGCCCCTGTCTTTCGCTGGGCAGGCACCAGCGGCGGCTCCGGGCCGGCTGGCTGGAGCTGGCCGCAGCCGGGCGGATCGAACTGGTGCGCCGGCCAACAGGGGGCACGGCGGTGCTGCACGGGGGCGATCTCACCTATGCACTGGTCTGGCCCGACCCACCCGCCAACCGGGTGCAGGCCTACGGCCAGGTCTGCCATTGGCTGCAGCAGTGCTTCGCGCAGCTGGGCGCCCCACTCCATGCGGGTCGTGAGCCGGCAGGCCTGGCCGGGGCCAGCTGTTTCGCCACCAGCACCGCCGCCGATCTGGTGCATGGTGATGGCGGCAAACGGATCGGCAGCGCCCAGCTCTGGCGCCGCGGCGTGCTGCTGCAGCATGGCTCGATTCAGCTGAACCCCGACCGCCAGCTCTGGCAGGAGCTGTTCGGAGCCGCTGCCCCCCGGCTGCCAGCGCTCCGCTGCTCAGAGGGGGAACTGGAGCAACTGTTGCTGGCCCAGGCCGAACGGATGCTGCCGCTGGCTCCGATGCGCCAGAAGCCTCTGGGCGCTGACGAGCTGGCGATGATCGCCGGCCAGCTGCAGGCCTACCGCGTGCTGGACGGGGATGGAAAGTCGGCGGCGGACACTTCACCGGAAGCCAACATGCCGCGCACCACCTGGGGCAGGGCCAGGCCGAGGGGATAGGTGTTGTGCCGCCGGGCGGCCTGGAGGACCACGGGCGGCAGCTTTACACCGAGCCGCTCAACCACGGCCTGGCCGAGCTCAGGCCGCTCAAGCGTGCCGGAGGGGAGGCCCGCCGGACTGAGCACCAGCAGCCGACTGGCTCCGGAATCCTCCAGCGTCTGTACAGCCTGCCAGAGCGGGGCATCCTCACGAATCGAGGCCAGTCCGCTCAGCGGTTGGAGATGATCGCCAAGGTGATCGGTGTCCCAACGCTGCACGGGCAGCTGCTGCAGGGTGCTGTCGTCAACCCGACCGAGCCAGCGGCCTCGATGACAGACCAGCACCCAGTCGGCGTTGGCTTCACCACCTGAATCCTCCAGGCGCAGACGACTGAACTCCCGCAGGGAAGCCGAGGCTTCAAGCACGCGGAAACGCCGGCCGGCTGCATCGCGAACCTTCAAGGTGGTGAGCACGGCCTGCAGCTGGAGCAGCTGCTGCTGGTTGCGGACCGCTCCGAGGCCGAACCAGCCCAGCAGCAGAAGCCAGGCTCCTGCCAGGCCGGCACCCCGGAGCAACAACAGCACCCCCAGGCCGATGGCCAGGCTGGCCAGAACCCGGCCGCAGGCATTGGCCACCTCCACGCCCTTGCGCTGACTGCCGCTCACCTGCCAGACCAGAGCCTTGACGATCAGCCCGCCATCGAGCGGCAGACCGGGAAGCAGGTTGAACAGGGCCAGCACCAGGTTGAGGCTGCCGAGCTCGGAGACCATCAGCCCCAACCAGGGCGCGACCTGACTGGCGGCAGGGTTGATCGCCATCAGGCCGAGACCGAGCAGCAGGCTCACGGCGGGGCCAGCGGCTGCCACGAGCAGGGAGCCGAACGCTGTGTTGCAGTCCCGCTCGACACTGGCGACACCACCGAGCAAAAACAGGGTGATGCTCCTGACACGCACCCCCTGGCTGAGTGCCACCAACGCATGGCCGAGCTCGTGCAGCAACACCGAGACGAACAGGAGCAAGGCGGTGATCAGACCCAATCCCCAGACAGCCATGGGGCTGAGTGCCAGGTCAGTACTGCTGCCGGTGAGGTTGAAGCTGTAGTACTGATGAAAGGCCACGGTGGCCACCGCCAGGATCAGGAACCAGCTCGGGTGAATGCGCAGCGGAATTCCCCGGATGGTCAGCAGCTGCCACCCCTCAGTCAAAACCACACCTCATCGCAGGTTGCCCGGATCACAGACCCAGGATGCATGCCAGGCTCCCGGCGGATGGCCAGCGCCGACCCGCTTCGCTGGTCAGAGCGATGCAGGCGCGCAAGGGGCATTGGCTGGTGACGGGGCTTGGGCAAAAGGGAAGAGGGCGGATGGACGGCGGGCTGGTGCGGGGCGATGGGCAAGGGCTCAAGCTGAGCCGATCTCGATGAAGCGGCTGGATGACCTGCATTGATGCGCAGTCTGATGGTCGAAACCGCACCAGTCCGAGCGGATCCCAGAAAGAAAACAGCCCCTGTACCGGCCTGAAATGAAAGGGCTGGGATGGAAAGGAACTGGTCAACCCTTCAACCCCAACTGCGACCATCAACTGCTGAGACGCAACTGCTGAGACGCAACTGCTGAGACGCAACTGCTGAAACGGCTGCGGAGTCTGTGCCCCATAGGCTTGGCGTACCCGATCAGTTTAATAAGACACTGCAGAGCCGTTGGCCGATGTCCGATCCCGCAGCAGAGCTGAACCGGCACCAGCGGCAGCACGCAGCACCCCTGCTGAAGATCTGTGGGCTGCGGCGCCAGGACCAGGCCGAGGCGATTGCCGCCCTGGGGGTCGATGCGATTGGGGTGATCGGCGTGGCGTCATCCCCCCGGTTCGTGCCGGCGCCCCAGCGCGCTGGGCTGTTCGCCGCCGTGCGGCAGCGGTCGGAGAGCTGCCAGCGGGTGCTGGTGGTGGCTGATCCAGACGATGCCGACCTGGATGAGCTGAACCCGCGCCACGGGCACACACTGCTGCAGCTTCACGGTCAGGAAAGTCCGCAGCGCTGCCAGGAGCTCCGTCAGCGCTGCGGATGCCCTGTATGGAAGGCCCTGCGGCTGCGCAGCCCAGCCGACCTGGCGCAGCTGGAGGACTACAGCGAATCGGTTGATGCCCTGCTGCTGGATGCCTGGGCAGCGGATCAACTGGGTGGAACGGGGCAGCGCATTCCAATCGCCTGGCTGCAGAGCCTGCAGACGAAGCTGCCCTGGTGGCTGGCGGGCGGCATCACCGCCAGCCGCATCCCGGAGCTGCTGAGCCTGGTCAGCCCGGACGGACTCGATGTCTCCAGCGGCGTTGAGCGGGCGCCCGGAGAGAAGGACCTTGCCCTGGTGCAGCAGCTGGTGGCAACGGTGCAGGCTGCCGGATAGGGCCCTGGGGGGAGCAAGCGCGAGGATCTCCCCAGTCCCGGCTGATCGCCATGGCGTCCTGCAACCTCAACCGCCTGATCCCCCTGCTGCTCGGAGCGGCATTGCTGGCGCCGCCCAGCCCGCTCCGGGCCCAGGATCTGGTGGGCTGTTCCCTGGTGGAGGGCCAGCTGTCCTGCGTGCCGGGCGTGAGCGCGGATCCCCAGGCTCAGATCCGGGCTCTGCGTCAGAAGATCGCCATCGATCTGGGCCAGGCAGGGGCGGTTCAGCAGCAGATCGAGGGCCTGGCAGCGCTGGTGCTGGCTGGTGAAGCACGCCAAGGGAGCCTGCTGACAGCGAGCCTGAGCGCCGACTCCCTCGCTGGATTGCCGCCGACGGCGTTTCACTGGTATCGGCTGCAGCCAGGCGGGAGCCACTGGCTCTGGATCAACACAGCGCAGGGAAGCAGCTACCTGCTGACTGCCGAGGACGTGGGCGGTCAGGTGATGCTGGTGGTTGTCCGCAGCACGGGCGCGACGGTGTCACGCCAGGCCACGGCCGCCGTGGGGCCGATTGCACCGGCTCCCTGAGATTCAAGAAAGCAATGATTCCTGCTGCTTGACCAGCTCAAAGAATTCCGCCTTGAGACTGGGATCATGGCGAAAATCACCACGAACCACGGAATTGACCATGCTCGTCTGAAGCTCTTTCACACCTCGCCACTTCATGCAGTAATGCTGGGCTTTCACCAGAATCGCCAGACCCTGAGGTTCGCAGAGTCGCTCAATTTCATCGGCAAGGATCATCACCGCTTCTTCCTGAATGTGAGGACGCGAGAAGACCCAGTCAGCAACTCGCGAGAATTTAGAAAGGCCGATCACACGTTCGCCAGGCTTGATGCCAATCCAGCAGTTACCGAGAATCGGCACAAGGTGATGCGAACAGGCTGAGCGAACGGAAATTGGACCAACCGTGTAAATTTCGTCAAGCTTTTTGACATTAGGGAAACTTGCAATCTTGGGCTGGTGGTGATAGCGCCCTTTGAACACCTCGTGCAAGTACATGCGGGCGACACGTTCGGCAGTTTCTTCAGTATTGTGATCGTTGTCGATATCAATAACAAGACTGCGCAAAAGCTCTCGCACCTTGCCAGCCACCTCGATTTCGAGTTGGTCGAGTTCACCGTCGAGCAGGTGCTCGGCGATGTTGTCGTTGGCGAAGTAGGGAACGTCTGCAGCGTTGAGGCGCTCGCGAATGCGCAGGCTGACCGGCAGCGGGGCAGCGGCAGGGGTGGCTGGCTGGGCGGCGGCCATCGCCGCTGAGGAGCCGGCGCTGAGACTGGAGGGGAGGGTTGAGGTCATGGAGTAGCTCAAAGCACGCCTGCGGCGGGCATGAGGGTGAGGTCTTCCACCACCTGGGTGGCGGGCTGTTGGGCCAGGTGGAGCAGCGCATCGGCGGCCCGTCCGGGATCAAGCATGGCACGGCGATCGAAGGAACTGGCGACCGTTTCGCTATCCCAGAGAGGCGTATTGACCGCACCGAGGGTGAGGGTGCTCACCCGGATGCCGTGAACCCGCTCCTCGACCGCAATGCAGCGGCCGAAAGCCGCAAGGGCTGCCTTGCTGACGCAGTAGGCACCCCAATCAGGAAAGGCGTTGTGGGCGGCATGACTGCTGACGTTGATCAGCAGGCCGCCGCCGTTGGCGCGCAGCCGCGGCACCAGGGCCTGACAGATCTGGAACACCGCCGTGAGGTTCAGCTGCAGAAGCCTCTGCCACTGATCCAGGGGCATCGACACCAGGGCACCGGTGTACGCCATGCCGGCGTTATTGATCACCACATCCGGGCAGGGGGCAGCAGCGGCAAGATCCGCCAGCACAGGCGCAATCGCATCAGGCTGAGCAAGATCGACCGTGCGGCCATGCACCCTGACATCAAAGGAGGCCAGTTCGGCGAGGAGGGCCTCGAATGCGGCCGAGGGACGGGCCAGCAGCTGCAGATCAAATCCAGCAGCTGCAAACCGGCTGGCCGCAGCAGCACCGATGCCGCGGGACGCTCCGGTGATGAGAACAGAGGGCAAGCGGAGGAGGGCGACTTGACGGGGTCAGCATCCGCAGACGACCGATCCCGTAGAAGACCTTAAGAAGCTGGCGCGGTTTCTGGGGCTGCTCCCTCCAGAAAACTGCCGATCCGGCGAAACTTGCGGTATCTCTGCTCCAGCAATTCAGCCTCCCCAAGCCGGAGCAGCCCTTCAAGCTGGTCCACCAGCGCGGCGCGCAGGGTCTCGGCAGCCTGAAGGGGTGCCCAGTGATTGCCGCCGGATGGCTCCGGCAAGACCTGATCGACAATGCCCAGCTGCAGCAGATCGGGACCCGTGATCTTCAGGGCCTCGGCCGCTGCAGGAGCCTGGGCGGCATCGCGCCACAGAATCGAAGCACAGGCTTCCGGGCTCGCCACCGTGTAGACGCTGTGCTCAAACATCAGCAAGCGATCAGCCACCCCGATGCCGAGGGCTCCACCGGATCCACCCTCACCGATCACCGTGGCCAGGATCGGCACCCGCAAGCGGAACATCTCCCGGAGATTAACGGCGATCGCCTCGCCCTGTCCGAATTCCTCGGCGTGCACACCGGCGTAGGCACCGGGGGTGTCAATAAAACTGAGGATCGGCAATCGGAAGCGATCGGCATGCTCCATCAGGCGCATGGCTTTGCGGTAGCCCCCCGGGGAAGCCATGCCGAAATTGCGGGCCACGTTTTCCTTGGTGTCACGGCCCTTCTGATGGCCGATCAGCAGCACAGGCTGGTCGCCGAGACGACCGACTCCACCGACCAATGCCCGATCATCACCGCCACAGCGATCGCCGTGGAGCTCGATGAAGTCATCGCAGAGCACCTGGATGTAGTCCAGGGTGCTGGGCCGCTGGGGATGGCGCGCCACCTGGATCTTCTGAGCGGGGGTGAGAGCCGCGAAGATCTCGTGCCGGCGTCGGGTGGCCAGGGTTTCCAGCTGCAGCAGCTGCTGACTCACATCCACTTCGGAATCCCGGGCCAGTTGCCTGATCTGCTCGATCTGCTCCTCCAGCTCAACAAGCGGCTTTTCAAAATCCAGCAAAGCGCGACGGGCCATGGCTTGCAACAGATGCGTTGGTCGGGAAGGGGCTGCTCAGGCTGGAGCGAGGGTGGTTCGCCTGCCCAATCCGGCGGGATCGAGCTCGAGAGCGCGGAAGCCGTGCCGTAAGGAAGCGGCGCCGATCTGATCCATCAACTCCAGGGTGATGTTGTTCCTGCCCCAGCTGAAATTGGTATGGATGTCTTCGAAGTCAAGCAACATCGCTTCAGCAAAGCAGGCGAACATCTGACGCTGTGGTCGCTCCATTTCCGCCACTTCCATCATCTGCCAGCCGATGTCCTGCCAGAACTCAACGATTCCCCCCTTCAACACATGAACGCCATCGGCTGCGGCTTTGGTATCGAGATTCTTGGGATAGCCGCCATCAATCATCAGACAGGGTCGCCGCAGCCGCGACACTTCAATCTGCAGGCTCTGGGGAAGACTGGCGACCCAGACCACCACGTCGGCTTCGGGCAGCGCCTCCTCGAGGGCGAGGATCCGGCCGGCGCCCAGGCTCTGCTGAAGATCGATCAGGGGCTGGGGACGGCGGGCGACCAGCAGCAGCTCGGCAACCCCTCGCCGCTGCAACCAGCGACACACCGCGCTGCCGATGTCACCGCTGGCACCAACCACGGCCACCCGGGCGCGAGCCAGATCGATGCCCAGCTTCGGAGCATTGGTCTCCACCTGCTGGCAGATCACCCAGGCCGTGTGGGTGTTACCGGTGGTGAACCGTGACCAGTCAAGCGCCACGGCACTGACCCGCTCCTCGCGAAGCAGGTTCATGTCTTCGAAGATGATCGAGGTGAAGCCCCCCAGGGCGGTGATATCGATACCGCTGCGCTGGGCCAGCTCCATCGCCTTGAGCACCTTGCGCTTCGCGGTCTTGAAGCGCCGCAGCATCTCCGGCACGAAAACGGAGTCGATGTAGGCCCCTGTGATCCGTTTTCCGGTCAGGCTTTCGACCGTAACGTGCTCCACCAGCTGGGGCGGGGCCATACACCACATGTCGAGATCCCCATCGGCGTACTCCTCGTAGCCAAGGGAGCGGGCCTTGACCCTGGCATCCTCAAAACTGGGGGAGTGACCGATCAGGCCGAACATGCAGGCGTGAAATGAATGTGGCGGACGCTACATCCTCCCACGCCCCGGCGGTGGCTTGATCAGCCGTCAGCCGATCAGGGCGGCAGCCGCCATCCGGGCGATTTCCCGGCCGCTGAAGCCGATGTCGGTGAGCGCCTCCTGGTAGGAGCTCAGAAAATCGGCCATCAGGTCTTCCTTGTCCATCTGCAGCACGGCGGCGTCTGCGGCCACCTGCTCCAGCATCCTGCGTACCAGGGGCAGGTTGTCGCGGTTGGCCTGCTCGAGCTCCTCACGCACGTCCTCAAGATTGGCCTTCAACCATTCCTGGCCGTAATTCAGGTGGGTGTATTCATCCTTAACAACGCCCTCGGTGATCTTGCGAGCGAAGGGATCAGCAACTGGAATATAAATATGATAGGCGGAGATGGCAAATGCCTCGATCAGAATCGCTTGAATAAGCAAACAGGTGGTAACCTTGCCAGCTGCAAGGGCTTGCTGGAAATTATTGTGAAGCGGTGAAAAGAACTGCTTGGCAAAGCCCATGTCGGCAGTCACGCCAAGATTGTTGGCGCAGGCGGTGAAGCCCTTCATGTGCTTCAGCTCCATGCGGGCGAGCCTGGAGAGCTCCTCAGCCTGATCGGGGATCAGGGTGCCGATCGCGATGTAGTTGTCATGCGCTTCCTGCTCGCCTTCAATCACGATGGCGTTGATGCGGCTGTAGGCATCTTTGTAAGCCGCACTGTGAAAGTCAGGCAGCCCGTTGGCGACGGCGGCGGATGCTTCCGCCAGGGGAGCTTCGGCTGGGG
>CAMDLO010000045.1 GCA_945901765.1 Cyanobium sp. NIES-981
TGAGCTGCTGCTCAAGCCGGTCAAACAGCTCGAAAGGGGATGAAGAACGGAGGGTGCGCATGATTGAAATCGCGTTGAACGGGATCGTGAGGCGAAGGGCGCAAGCCCGGCTCGCCCCCGATGACCCGACTGTCATCGAATCGCCCGGCGATGGAGATCGGGTGAGCCGAACGCCTCGATTCGGCCCTCCCCACCCGAGGGCGGCAGGCCGCACCGCCCTGGCGCGACAACCGAACATTTGACTGCCCGCCATGGGAAGCCGCTGCAAGGGATTACACCGAGCGAGAGAGGGGGGGGCATGGCGGGAAGGGGTCAGCTGACCTGCCGAAGCCTCGGAGGGACATGCCCCCCCGAAAACCCTTATTGAGAACAGGAAGCGGGCGGCGGGAATCGAACCCGCATCATCAGCTTGGAAGGCTGAGGTTTTACCACTAAACTACGCCCGCACATCTAAAATATGCTTGATTAACAAGCTCCTTAATTTAGGCAATTAATTCGAATCGGATTCAACGCATCCGATTCACCAACTTAATTCAGCATCCAAAACAAGGGTGCAGATCGCAGTCAAGCCGAAGCATGCGCGAACAAAATATAGCTTTTGAAACCACCCATTGAGCCTGCTGAGCAGATTCCTGAAAAAGGCCTCCTGAACTGGATTCCTGAAAACGCTCCCCCGAATGCGGGATCCTGAAACGGGTTCCTGAACCGGATTCCTGATCAGTGGCTGGAGATCACCCGCAAGTGAAACCAGCTCTGGCGAGCAGGCTCCGCCATTATGACCTGCTGACCACCCTCCAGCCCATGCCCGTCGAGGCCCATCAGCCCAGCGATGCCGCGGATCTGCGGGGCGGAGCCAGGCAGCGGCTGCTCTGGGCCTACGGCCTCGGTGATGTGGGCACCGGCATGGGGGCATCGCTGATCGGCTTCTATCTGCTGCGCTTTTACGTGGCCGCCGGCCTGCCGCCCTGGCAGGCCGGCCTGGCCTTCGGCATCGGTCGTCTCTGGGATGCAGTGAACGATCCGGTGATCGGCTGGCTCAGCGACAAGACCCAGAGCCGCTGGGGGCCGAGGGTGCCCTGGATCATTGGCAGCGCCCTGCCCCTGGGAGTGGCGATGGCGGCGATGTGGTGGCTCCCCCCCTGGTCTGAGGCCGCCGTCAGGTTCCTGATCTTTCTGCTGATCTCGGTGGTGGCCAACACCCTGTACACCGCCGTGAACCTGCCCTACACCGCTCTGGCGGCGGAGCTGAGTGGCGACACGGGGCTGCGCACGCAGCTGAACACCGCCCGCTTCACCGGCTCAATCCTGGCGACGGTCACCGCCGCCCTGCTCGCCGGTGTGCTCGTGCGCGATCTGAACGATCCCGCCAGCTACCTGCCGGTGGGTCTGGTGGCCGGCTTGATCATCACCGCCTCAGCCCTGCTCTGCGGCTGGGGCCTGCTCCCGGCCGCCCGCCGCTGCCAACGGCCGGAACGGGCGCCGGGCACCACTCGGCGGTTGCTGGGCCGGGTGGCCCGCAACGGGCGTTTCGCGATGGTGCTGGGGCTGTACCTGCTGCTGTGGTGCGCCCTGCAGTTGATGCAGGCGGTGTCCCTGTTCTTCCTGCCGGTGGTGCTGCAGGTGCCGGAAGCCCTCAGCAAATTGATCCTGCTGCCCTTTCTGATCAGCTCCCTGGCGGGGCTTTGGCTCTGGAACAGCGTGTCCCACCGCAGCGGCCGGCTGATGGCCCTGCGCTGGGGGGGAATGCTCTGGATCGGGGCCTGCCTGATGGTGATGGTGCTCCAACCTCTGGATCCAGCCCTGGCGAGCTGGGCCTGGCCGGGCAACGCCCTGAAGCTGGCCCTGCTGCTCACCACGATCACGGTGGCCGGTGTGGGGGCCTCGACGGCCTATCTGATTCCCTGGTCGCTCCTGCCGGACGCGATCGATGTGGATCCCGAGAAACCGGCCGGCCAGTACAGCGCCTGGATGGTGCTGGCCCAGAAGGTGTGCATCAGCGTGGTGATCGCCCTGCTGGGGGTGCTGCTCACCGCCAGCGGCTACAGCGAAGCCCTGCCCAGCACCGCCCAGCCAGCCAGTGCGCTGGTGGCGATCCGTCTCTGTATGGGCCTGATCCCGGCCCTGCTGGTGGTGCTGGGCCTGCTGGTGGTGCGACGCTGGCCCCAGAGGCAACCCCCGCGGCCATGACCAGCCAGCTCCGGCTTGCGGTACCCCGCTGGCTGCGCCGCCTCGGCGCCAGCGCCCTGATCGGCGGCCAGGCGGTCAGCGCCATCGCCCGGGGACAAATCGGCGTCAACGATCTGATGCAGGAGCTGATGGAGGCGGGTCCGGGCAGCTTCCTGATCGTGCTGATCACGGCCCTGGCGGCAGGCACCGTGTTCAACATCCAGGTGGTGGCTGAACTGTCCAAGCAGGGGGCAAATGCGGCCGTGGGCGGCCTGCTGGCCCTCGGTCTCTCACGCGAGATCGCGCCCCTGCTCACCGCCACCCTGCTCACCGGCAAGGTGGCGACCGCCTACGCCGCCCAGCTCGGCACGATGAAGGTCACCGAGCAGATCGACGCGATCACCATGCTGCGCACAGACCCCGTGCAGTACCTGGTGGTGCCGCGTGTGCTGGCGATGGTGATCATGGCGCCGGTGCAATGTCTGCTGTTCTTCTGGGTGGGGATCTGGTCGGGCCAGCTGAGCAGCACCTGGCTCTACAACATCCCGCCGAGTGTGTTCTGGAATTCGGTGCGCACCTGGATGGAGCCGGACGACCTGCCCGCCATGCTGCTGAAGGCCCTGGTCTTCGGCCTGCAGATCGCCGTGATCGCCTGCGGCTGGGGTCTCACCACCCGCGGCGGGCCGAAGGAGGTGGGCACCAGCACCACCGGTGCCGTGGTGATGATCCTGGTCACGGTGGCCCTGATGGACGCGCTGCTCACCAAACTGCTGTTCGGATGATCACCCGCATGGCCAACGCCAACACCACCCTCACGCCCCACTACGGCGTCGCCCTGGCGGTGGTCGGTCTGGGGCTGGCCTGCCTCGGGCTGACACCGCTGTGGAGCAGGGCCCTGCCTCTGGCTGCGCTGATCAGCCTGTTCGGCCTGTTCCTGGTGCTACAGACAGCCATGCTGCGGCTGGAGTTCACCGCGGATGCCCTGCTGGTGCGGCGGCTGGACACCCTGCTGCGCCGCTTCCCCTACGACGCGTGGCTGGCATGGCGGCTGTTCTGGCCGGGTGCACCGGCGTTGTTCTATTTCCGCGAGCAGGGCAGCATTCATCTGCTGCCTGTGCTGTTCAGCCCCCGCGAGCTCCAGGAGCAACTTCAGCTGCGCCTGCCCCATCTCTCCGGCAACCCGCCGGCCCCGCCCTCCTCGTCCCCTGCTTCTGCCCCAGCCGCCGATGACGGACAGTCCAACGCCTGAGCCCAGCACCGCCGCCAGCGGTGCCGCACCCGACCAGGCGCCCCTGAACGACCCGCAACCGGTCGATGGCGCCGGATCTCCGGCCCCCTGGGCGGATCTGGCCCTGCAGGAGCTGCGTGAGCGCCGCGATCGGCTGGAGCGGGAGATCGCCGAGCTGGAAAACCGCCGGGCCATGATCGAGCGCGAGAGCACCAGCAGCTTCGCCGGCCAGGCCGACGCGATCAGCAGACGCCTCAAGGGCTTTCAGGACTACCTGGTCGGCGCTCTGCAGGGGCTGGCGGTCGCCGCTGAACAGATCGAACTGGTGCCCCAGCAGGTGCTGGTGCAGCCCTCCCCCCTCGACACGGCGCCCAGCGGCGAGCCAGGTCAACCGCCGGTGGCGGCGGCAACGGCGGCGGCGGGGCTGTTCGCCGCCGATGCCGCGCTGATCCGCGCCAGGCTGACCGCCTTCCAGGGCCAGCCCGATTTCTACGCCGATCCCTGGAAACTGCGTCGCAGCCTGGAAGCCGGTACCGCCAGCTGCCTGGAGAACTGGTTTCTCGACCAGGGCGGGCGGGGTGCCCAGCCCAGCGCCGGCAGCCGCGGCCGCAATGGTCTGATCACCGCCGCCGCCGTGTCGATCCTTGGTGACCTCTATGGGGACCGCTTCCAGACCCTGGTGCTGGCCGGCCAACCGGAACGGCTTGGGGACTGGCGCCGCAGCCTGCAGGACAGCCTGGGGCTCAGCCGAGAGGACTTCGGCCCCAGCAGCGGCATCGTGCTGTTCGAACGACCGGATGCCCTGATTGAACGGGCCGACCGACTGGAGGAACGGGGCGAGCTGCCCTTCATCGTGATCGACCCGGGCGAACAGGTGGTGGAGATTCCGATCCTGCAGTTCCCGCTGTGGCTGGCCTTTGCCCCTGGCCCGGCCGATCTGGCGGATGAGGAGGCGTTCTACTGAGGGCATTCCTCTGAGGGCGTCCTCGTGAGGGCGTCTAAGTGCGGGCGCTCGTCTGCAGGCGACCCAGGACAGCACCACAGCTGACACCAGTAACGCTGACACCGGTAACACTGACGATCAGCCCCCCCAAGCCGTTCCCCCCTTCCCCGTTGCCATGTTCCTCCCCCTCGTCCTGCTGCTGGCCGGCTACCTGCTCGGCTCCATCCCCGCCGGATATCTGGCCGGGCGCTGGCTGCGGGGCCTCGACATCCGACAGCAGGGTTCCGGCTCCACCGGCGCCACCAACGTCCTGCGGGTCGTGGGGAAGGGTCCGGCGCTGGTGGTGCTCCTGGTTGACGTGCTCAAGGGCACCGCGGCGGTGCTGCTCGCCAGGATGGTGCTGTCACCCCTCGATGGGGGAGGCAGCGCCAGCTGGAGCAGCGACAGCTGGGTGGTGGCGGCAGGACTGGCAGCTCTGGCGGGCCACATCTGGCCGGTGTGGCTGGGCTGGCGGGGCGGCAAGGCAGTAGCCACCGCCCTGGGCATGCTGCTGGGGCTGGCCTGGCCCGTCGGCCTGGCCTGCCTCGGGGTGTTTCTGGCCATGCTCACCGTCAGCCGGATCGTGTCCCTCTCCAGCGTCACCGCGGCATTGGCCCTGCCGCTGCTGATGCTGGGCTGGTTCCAGGATCAGGGTGTGGGGCTGCGCTGGCCGTACCTGGCCCTGGCTCTGCTCACCAGCGCCCTGGTGATCTGGCGCCACCGCAGCAACATGGCCCGCCTGCTGGCCGGCAGCGAGCCAAGGCTGGGACAGGGACGACCCGATGCATCAGCCTGAGACATCAGCCTGAGAGTTCGCGGCTGCGTTCAGCCGCCCGCAGCACGGCCTCCAACAGGGCGGAGCGCAGGCCGGATCGCTCCAGTTCGCGCAGGCCGGCGATGGTCGTTCCGGCCGGTGAGCTGACCATATCCTTGAGCTGGCCCGGATGCAGCTGCTGCTGATCAAGCAGGGTGGCGGTGCCAGCCAGCGTGCGATGGGCCAGCCGGTGGGCGAGCTGACGGGGCAGTCCCGCGGCCACGGCCCCGTCTGCCATGGCCTCGGCCACCAGGGCCAGAAAAGCCGGCCCGGAAGAGGTGAGCCCCAGAAAAGCATCCAGCTGAGATTCGGGGAGCTGGAACACCTCTCCGACGCGGCCGAACAACTCCAGCACCCACTGGCGCTCCGCGGCAGTGACAGCCTCGGCGAAGGCCAGACCGGTGAGTCCGCTCCCGACCAGGGCGGGGGTGTTGGGCACGGCCCGCACGCAGCGCCAACCCGGCAGCTGGCGCTCCAACCGCTCCAGGGTGACCCCGGCGAGTACAGAGATCACCAACCCGGTCTGCCCCGGCGGCACCGCCCGGGCAACAGCGTCGAGCTGCTGCGGTTTCACCGCCAGCAGCACGACCGGAGCCGACCAGGCCGCAGCGGCGTCGGTGCTCACGCGGAGGCCGTGGGCAGCAGTCAGGCGATCGGCAGAGGCCTGGCTGGCCACTGCGGCACGCACCTCACCGGCAGCCACCTGACCCGCATCGAGCAGGGGCACGAGCAGGGCCAGGGCCATCCGACCGAGGCCCACCACCCCTAGTCGGGGTGTGGCCAATGCAGCAGGGTGAATGGCGGTCAGAGCGCGCCGTCCTGTCGGGCCCAGGCGGGACTGGGGGCTGGCGGTTGATCCACCTCGGCAGTGCTGCGGCTCACCACCGTGGGTGAGGCCGATTCTTCACCACCGGCGGTGGTCACGGTGACACAGCTGGGAGCGAACAGAAAGATGCTCTCGCCCACCCGCTCCTGATGACCATCGATGGCGAAGGTGCCACCGGCCACGAAATCGACGGCGCGCTGGGCCTGGTCCGGCTCCATCATCGTGAGGTTGAGGATCACGGTCTTGCGCTCGCGCAGGGCCTGAATCGCCCGCGGCATCTCGTCAAAGCTGCGCGGCTCCATCAGCGTGACCTCGGCCGCCGACGTGGAGATGCCGGGCATGCCGATCACATTGGTGCCGGCGAAGGGATCGTCGCTGCCAAAATCGCTGGTCAGGGCGAGGGCGCTGCTGCGGCTCGTGGTGCTGGGGGGGGCGGGCTGATCCAGCTCACCACCGTCGTAGTCGAGCTCATCGTCGTAGGCGCCATCGAGATAGTCATCTCCGGAAACGACGGCGCGCAGGCGGGAGAACAGCGACACGGAGCGGACCTCTGGGGATGCTTTCAACCTAAATAGCGTCCCATGCCAGTGATCGCAAGCCGTTGGGCCGATCACGATCCCGGCCGCGGACCGAACAGGGCGCTGCCGATCCGCACCCAGGTGCTGCCGGCAGCCGCTGCCTCACGCCAGTCAGCGCTCATGCCCATCGACAGCTCCGGCACTCCCAGATCCGCCGCCAGAGCGGCGCAGTCAGCAAACAGCTGCCGCTGTGCGGCCGTCGACAGGCCGAGAGGCGCAATCGTCATCAAGCCCTGCAGGCGCAGGGGCTCAAGCTGGCGCAGGGCCGACCAGTGCTCGCGAAGCTCCTGGGGATCGAAGCCGGTCTTGGCAGGATCGGGGCGCAGTTTCACCTGGCAGAACACAACCGGGCTGCACCGCTCCTCCGCCGCGATCCGGGCAAGGCGCTGCGCCAGCGGCAGGCTGTCAAGCCCATGGATCGTGGTGAAGGCCCGCAGCACACCACGGGCCTTGTTGGCCTGCAGGCGGCCGATGAAGTGCCAGTCGAGGGGCTCGAGATCGACCAGCTCAGCCTGCTTGGCGACCGCTTCCTGAAGCCGGCTCTCGCCGAAGCTGCGCTGCCCGGCCGCCACCGCCTCCCGAATCGCCGCAGCGGGCTGACCCTTGCTCACCGCCAGCAAGCGGGTCGCCGGTGGCAACGCCTGCCGCAATGCCGCCAGGCGGGCGGCAAGAGGTGTCATGGGATCAGATGAAGGTCTGGTCAAACAGCTGGCGCCAGTAGGCGTGAACATCGGGCGCCTCGCGGCGGGCCCTGACAAGATTCTGTTCGGCGTAGTGGCGCGCATCCATCAGCGGCACCACCTCAAAACTGGCGCCCCGCGGCTGGAGCGTCACCACAAAGAAGATGCGCTGGGCGTAGAGGGTGGCGTAAAGATCACGCCCCTCAGAGACCAGTGCGACCCGGTACAGCATCCCGAAGGTGGGGTGGTTGAGATAACGCTCTTTGCTCACTCCGCCCACAACACTGACCGTATTTAAGGTCACAGCGCTCCGGCCCCACTCCAGCGCAGGCCGATCAGCAGGATCAGCCCCGTAGCAGCCACCAGATTGAGCAGGGCACGCCCGGCAACGGCGCCGGATGCCGGGCGATGCAAGCGCTCAGGCGGCAACCACTGGCCGCCGCGGGCCACCAACGCCTCGGCCCCCTGTTCAGCCCGCAGCAGCAGGTTGGCCAGCAGGCGCTCTGCCACTGCCAGCAGCAGGCCCAGGGAGGCGCGCCAGCCCAGGCGACGCAGGTTCACCGCCCGTGTGGCCACCGCCCTCACCAGATTCTGGAGCTCCTCCTGCACCAGCGGCAGAAAGCGCAACGACAGGAGCAGGGTGAACCCAATCCGGTCCACCGGCATCCCCAGCCGGCCCAGGGGGGCCAGCCCCCAGCTGATCGCCCAGACCAGCTCCTCGGGCGAGGTGGTGAGCAGCAGCAGGTTGGCGCTGTGCACCAGGGTGAACAGCAGGGTGGCGCCATTGAGACCCAGCTCCGCCGACCGGCGGTTCACCACCAGCGGCCCCAGAGCCAGCGGCCCCAGCTGCACCGGTCCCCAGCGCAGCAGCTCCCAGGCCTGGCCGCTGCGTTCGGGGGCCGGCTCCAGAGGTGATCCCGCCAGCAACCGCACCTCTGTCGGCGGGCGCTGCAGCTGGGCCGGCGGCACGCCACCGGCCGGCAACACGGCGGCCAGCCCACCCACCAGCAAAGCCAGCAGCAGCAGCAGGGGCCCGCTGCGGCGCCAGAGCCGCCAGGGCAGACCACTGCAGGCCGTGACCAGCAGCAGCAGCAGCACCAATCCCACACGCCAGAGCGGGCCCGCCAGGATCGGCGTGAGCAGAAAGGCCAGGGTCCAGCCGAACTTCAGGCGGGCATCCAGGCGTTGCAGCCAGCAGCTGCGGCCCGACTCTCCAGCCACGAACTGACCGATGGGCAGCTGGCGCAGCACATCCATTCAGGTGAGTCCTCCTGGCATCGGGCCTGGCCCCTCAGCGCTTGACACGGGCCAGATCGCGCTCCGCATCACGCTGCTGCTTGCCGCGCCAGAACAGCTTCAGCGGCGTTCCCTCAAAGCCCAGGCCCTCACGGATCTGGCGCTCCACGTAGCGGCGATAGGTGTCGCCGAACAGCTTGGGGTCGTTGACAAACAACGTGAAGCTGGGCGGCCGGGTGGCCACCTGGGTGCCGTAGTAGAGGCGTCCCTGGCGGCCGCCGCGGCTGGTGGGCGGCGTGCGCCAGCTGAGGGCCTCGGTGAGCACCTCGTTCACCACCGAGGTGCTCACCCGGCGGCGGTGCTGCTCCACCGCCAGCAGCGCCAGGGCAAAGATGCTCTGCACCCGCTGGCCGGTGAGGGCCGAGGTGAACAGCATCGGCGCCCAGTCGAGGAAATAGAGCTTGGCGCGCAGCTCCTTCTCCATCGCCGGCATGGTGTGGGAGTCCTTCTCGATCGCGTCCCACTTGTTCACCACCACCACGCAGGCGCGGCCGTCCTCTTCAATCCGGCCCGCCAGGCGCTGGTCCTGCTCGGTGACGCCATCGAGGGCATCGATCACCAGTACGCACACATCGCTGCGCTCGATCGCCTTGAAGCTGCGGTTGATGCCGAAGAACTCGGGGCCGTAGTTCACCGAGCGCTTGCGGCGGATGCCGGCGGTGTCGAGGATCTTCCAGGTGTGGTTCTCCCGCTCCACCGTGGTGTCGATCGTGTCGCGGGTGGTGCCGCGGATCGGGCTGACGATCGCCCGCTGCTCGCCGCAGATGGCGTTGAGCAGGCTGGATTTGCCCACGTTGGGCCGGCCGATGATCGCCAGTTGGATCGGCTCCTCGCCGCCCTCCTCGCTGGTGGGGGGCAGGAAGCTGATCACCTGATCGAGGAGGTCGCCGGTGCCGGCGCCATGGATCGCCGAGATCGGGTGGGGCTCGCCCAGGCCCAGCCCCCAGAACTCCGCCGCCATCGACAGGCCGGCCTCGGGCGACTCGCACTTGTTCACCGCCAGCAGCACCGGCACGTTGTGGCCGCGCAGCCAGGTGGCGATCGCCTCATCGGCCGCCGTGCAGCCCTGCTGGCCGTCGACGATCACCACGGCCACCGAGGCTTCCGCCAAGGCCAGGTTGGCCTGCTCGCGGATCTCCGGCAGGAATTCACTGTCGTCGTCGAACACCAGGCCGCCGGTGTCGACCACCCTGAACGTGCGATCCCCCCAGAAGCCCTCTTGGTAGGTGCGATCGCGCGTGACGCCCGGCTCGTCATGCACGATCGCCTCGCGGCTGCGGCAGAGCCGATTGACCAGGGTGGATTTGCCCACATTGGGGCGGCCGATGATCGCCACTGTGGGAAGCGCCAAATCGTCTGTTACCCGAACCTGCCTGGTATGACCCTACCGATGAACCCTTTCACTGATCACTACTGACGGTCTCCAAAAGGGGCGGCAGCGTTGCGTGGGATCGACCGACGCCACCCTCACGTCCACCACCCCCACACCATGGTTGAGCCCCTGAAGCGGAAGGGCCAGCGACACCAGAATGCGAACTCCTTGCCAAAGCGGCACGCTGCCATGGCCAACCCGTCCTTTCTGGATCGCCGTTCGCCTGTGTTCGCCGGGCGGGCCATGGCCACCTCCAGCTCTCCCCTGGTGACCCGGGTGGGCCTGCGGGTGCTGGAACGGGGGGGGCAATGCCGCTGATGCCGCCGTGGCGATGGCCGGCATGCTGGCGCTGGCCGAACCGATGATGAGCGGCCTGGGCGGCGACACCATGGTGTTGGTGTGGTCGGCGCAAGACCAGCGGGTGTTTGGCCTCAATGGCAGCGGCATGGCCCCGAGCGGTGCCAGCCTCGCGCGCCTTGGATCCGTGCCGCTGATGCCGGAGCACGGTGCGGCCTCGGTCACCATTCCGGGCGCCCTGGACGGCTGGTGCGCCCTGCTGGAGCGCTTCGGCAGCCGCTCGCTGCAGGAGCTGTGGGAGCCGGTGATCACCGCCGCGCGCGAGGGTTACCCGGTGGGCGAATCGATCGCCGGGTTCTGGGCCGTTGGCGCCGCGCTGGTGGGGCAGAGCGCCTCATCGGAACTGCGCGAAGTGTTTCTGCCCCATGGCAGCGCTCCGCAGCCGGGCCAGCTGATGCGCCTGCCGCAGCTGGCCGACACCCTGGAGCACGTGGCCCGGGAGGGCCGCCAGGGCTTCTACGAGGGACCCGTGGCCGAGGCAATCGCCACCACGATCAGCGCAGGCGGTGTGCCCACCACCAGGGCCGCCGTGGCCGCCCAGCAGCACCGCTCCGCATGGGTGGAGCCCCTGAGCGTGGGCTTCCGCGGCAGAGACGTGCTGGGCATGCCACCGAATTCCCAGGGGGTGGTGGCTCTCCATGCCCTGGGCATCCTCGACGGCCTGCCCCTGGCCGCGATGGATGAGGCGGAGCGGCTGCACCATGAAATCGAAGCGATTCGCCTCGGCTTTGAACTGGCCATCGATGTGGTGGGGGAGCCCACCCCCGCGATGCTGGAGCAGCTGCGGCAAGCGCTCAGCCCAGACGGCCTGGCCGCTGCCCGCAGCCGCATCACGGCCCAGGCCCGGCCAGCCACCCGGCCCCAGGGCGGCAATTCAGGCGATACCAGCTACGTGTGCGCGGTGGATGGCGAGGGCAACGCCGTGTCGTTGATGACCAGCATCAGCGGACTGTTCGGCTCCGGGCTGGTGGCGGGCAACACGGGCGTGCTGCTCAACAACCGGGCGGCCCAGTTCTCCAGCCAGCCGGGCCATCCCAACGCCCTGGCGCCCGGCCGCCGCCCGCGCCATTCGATCCTGCCGGCGATGGTGCTGCGCGAGGGGCTGCCGGAATTCGTGATGGGCGTGATCGGTGGCAACGCCCACCCCCAGGGGCTCACCCAGATCCTGGTGAACGCCCTCGACCTGGGCATGAATCCCCAGCAGGCCGTGGATGCCCCGCGCTTCAAGCTGATCATGCAGAGCGGTGCGGTCCACATCGATCCGCAGTTCAACCCAGCCGTAGGGCACGAGCTCGTGGCCCGCGGCCATCAGCTCGGCGATTCCTATGGCTTCATCGGCTTCAAGGGGGGCGCCCAGATGGTGCGCCTCCATCGCGATGCAACCGGCCGGTGCACCAGCCTGGAGGCTGGCGTGGATCACAGGCTCGATGGGGTCGCCCTGGGCTTCTGAGCGGGCAGGGCGTACGGCTGGCCCGCCACCGGATCACCCGGCACCTCCAGCAACTCCGGCAGCGGGCGCGTAACCCAGGCGCGGCCAGATCAGCTCACACACCAAGCGATCGCTGACGCGGTCTGCGAGCACCGCCTCCAGCCACACCCGGCTGAGGGGATGGGCAGCGGCGGCGGAGGCTACGGAGTTACCCCAGGGGGATCAGCAGCGGGGTTAATCCACCGTTAACCCCTCGGGAGGACCTGTCCATAACTTGAGAATGGCGAACCCTGAGGCATGCCGCGCACAGCAGGTTCACGATTGGCCTCGATTATGGCCGCTACCGCGCTGACAATGGTGTCGGCAGCAACCGGCTGCAGGTCCACCGATCAGCTTGTAGCGATCAATCCGTTTCTGAGCCGCCGGTCAGCCAAAAACTCCGATCTCAACCTGGCCGAGATTCAGGCGTCCTATGACCAGAGCCTGTCGAACGACCACCTGGCCGTGCTGGGCTCCCAGCTCACCAGAGAACTGATTCTCAATAACTACATTCGCTTCATGATGGCGTCGCGCGCCAGCGCGACCCCAGACATTCTCCAGGGAAACTTTACATCGTTTGGATATTTTAACGCCCCGTCAAAAACCGCCAGAAATGAGTACTGCAAATCCACCAGCAAATTCGCTGGCGCCGTACTGATTGGAAACATAAAAAATGAAGCTCAATCCCCGCCATGCGGACCCGGATCGAGCACCATACGGATTCCGCTTGGCTATTCCCTGCGGGGGTTCGCGGTGCCCTCAGCGAATCGTTTCGCCCAGCGGCTCGACCTGGCCGCACTGGCCAGGGCATCACAGAAACCAGACGGAGCCCGATGGAGCGACCTGGATCCCAGCTGGCCGAAACGACGGATCCGCTGGCTGTTCAGCTCCCAGGCCGACTTCCTCGCCGATCTCAGATCGGTCGGGATCAAACCACCGGCGCGCTACCAGCTAGCAGCAACCTATCTCAGCGCTTATCAGAACCTGGGCAACCATCCCGACAATCTGCTGCTCGCCCCCACCAATCCCGGACTATCCGCCACTCTCGAAGGCGCCCGCTTCCAGATTCTGCCCCTGCAGACAGGCCCCGAGGGGAGAACCGTGGCCGCAACTGCAGACAACCTTCAGTCCTATCCAGCGCAACTCGTGAAGGGACTTTATTTATATCTGAATACAAAATCTGCCAATAGCTGCATAATAGCGTCCTTTGCCGATTTCATGCTAAATCACAACGCAACCCTGATGAACGAGAACAACGCAATACCGCTACCTCCAGCCGAGCTGCGCGCCGCCAGCTTAGCCCTGCAGAACCATCAGCGCAGCGCGCCGATCGGAGCGAACTCGCCAACACTTTGCAAAGCCTATGCCGAGTATACGAAACGCAATCAACACACCCCGCAGCAAGCGAACAACCGATGAACCGTTTCAGTCGACGCCAACTCGTTCAGTTTGTCGTCTGCATTGCCCTTACCTTACTGCTGGCAGTGCGGTTTGCGGAGCCGTCCAGCGCCCAAGCTCGCACTGAGACAAGCGGCGCGCTTGCAAGCCAGCAGGCCATCATTGCCGCCACCAAACAAATCGATCCCGAATGCGATCGTTTTGGGCGCTGCCTGGTGAATGCCAAGATGGTTTTTGCTTCACTGGATGTAGAGCGGCTGACCTCCTCTCTGGATCAACCGAACAACTACACGATCAGTGGCTGGTTTTCGCTCAACTGGCTACCGGCCGCCTACCCGGGCTGGCAGCCCAGCAACCTCGCCCTTGGTTGCAGAAGCAGCGGCTGCCGCTTCAGCGGTTGGCGCGACAACTTCACCGAGGAGATCAGCGGCAGAAGGTTTTGGACAGCACGCTTTGAACTCGAAGCCCAGGAAGCCGACTCCTTTTTTGCCTATCCATTTGATCAACATTGGGTGAAGGTCCTGATCCAGTCGACCACTCCAAGCACTGACGAGTTCATTCACTATATCGACCTCAACAGCTTCAGCGTTGAACTCGCCCCCAGCTTGATGCAGGGCCGCAACTCAAACTTCAAGGTGAACTACGCCACCCTGGGGCAGCAGGCCAATTTCTTCCTCCGCAATGCGTCGAACAAAGCGGTGGAAGCCGGCGCTGCTCCGCAACAGCAAAGAGACAGCAAATCGAGCCAAAATGCCAGCACTGATCCAAGCGAGGCCAGCGGGAAGCCCGTTGAATCCGACCTGATCTTCCCGGTCTCCAATGACGAGTACATCTCAACCTCCATCTCCTTTCACCTGGTCAGGCGCACACCAGCAGCTCTGCTGATGATCGCCACGCCAATGCTGTTGATTCTGTTCAACACCATTATGGCGTTCCACTGGCGGGAGAACAGCCCCGCCAGCCGATTCGGCTCCTCGGGCCTGCTCACCACCGTGAGCCTCTTCTTTGCCTCACGCGTGTTCCGTCCAGACGTGGACCAACTGGTGTTCAGCGATGTGTGGTTCATTGTGGTCTTCATCGTGATCACAATCAACAACGTGATCCTTGTATGGTTGTTCCGTTTTTATAAACACCGATCCGAGCTGAAACGGGTAGGCACGACCATCCCTCCAGCCTGGAAAACGGAAAACAGGCTGAGCCTGATCAGCGGATCGGCTGTGATCGGGGTGATCGCCGCACTTTTCCTGATCAGCCTGACAATGCTCAGACCTCCTGCAATCCCGATCGCATTCCTGGCTGGCAACTCCAATCACGACGATGTGGGGGCCAGCGTGGTGAAAGTGATCGAGCGCCATGAACTGCTGCCGTCCGAATATCTGATCAACATGCCGCCCGGCAGCCAGCGGCAGGACTGATCAGTCCCTGACGCTCACGTCACCGGCAGATCGCCCGGATGGCCCGCCACCGGATCTGCCGGCACCTCCAGCAACTCCGGCAGCGGCCCCGTCTCCGGCAACGGCTCTCCCCGCTCGGCCAGGTGGGCCAGCAGCCAGCTCACGGCGGTGGCGCGACGGGTTCGGCGCGGGTACAGCTCACCGATGCGGTAACCGGCAAAGCCCAGCTGCTGCTTGAGCAACTGTTTGTGCTCCCGGGCGATGGAGCGGGTGAGCGCCACGCTGGGCGGGCGCTCGGCGATGAACTGGGGCTCGATCGGGAACGACTCCCGCCAGGCGGCGCCGGTCGCCGGGCCGGCAATCCAGGCGCCGCCGCCATCGGGCCCGTAGCCCAGGCGCGGCCAGATCAGCTCACACACGAAGCGATCGCTGACGCGGTCGGCCAGGACTGCTTCCAGCAGCGCCCGGCTGAGGGGGTGGGAATCGGGAGCGACCACGGGAAGCATTCGAGCAAGAAGCTATCTGTTGGAGCCCCATTGCGCCCTGTGCTGCGCGGCGGCATGAAGAGGATGTCCATCCGGCGGAGCGCCCCAGCGGTGGAGCCGAAGGTATTCTCGGTGGACGTGATCCGTACGGCAAGGAAGCCGGTCCGAGCAGGCTGATTGCCGGGTAGGGGTGCATTGATCCTGATAACCGCACCGCAGCCATGGCCGATGTTGCCGGGGCCTTGCAGATCGACATCAACAGCCACGCGCCGGAGAACCAGATCACCCGCACAGGGGGCTGCAGTCGCCTGATCCTTGATCCAAGGTGGCAGCCCGGCTCTTGCGCCTGACATTCACTATTCTTCAAGGGCTGCCAACCAGTCTGCCAGTTAGGCCAAACAACGGGCTCTCAGCACCACGACCAGCAATATTCTCAGATAATCCCAAGAAGAGGTTAAGAGTCGGCCTGGGGCTACAATTAGAAAAAGCTCAGCAGACAACTTTACTAATGAGCCTTGTCGACCTGCAGGACACCCGGAAGCGGGCGGTCTCAGCCATTGCGCTTCTGTCCATCGCCCTCCTGGGATGCAGCAAACCAGACAGCCTCGGGATCAATCCATTTGTGACCAAGGACTCGGCCGAAAGATTTTCGCTCAACAAGCAACAGATACAAAAGACTTACGACCAAAGCCTTTCAAGGGACTACCTCGCGATCCTTGGCTCTCAATTGGGGAGGTCCATGATTCTTAATAGCTATTGGCACTTTCTTGGCATGCTCGAAAGCAGGTCAACGCCAGAGACCTTGCGAGGAACTTTCACGGAACTTGGATATTTTTCGGCTCCCACTCTAACGACTTTCGATAAATTTTGCATACCAGACAACCCCTACGCCGGTGCAGTGATTGTGCGCCTACAAAGCCTAGAGATGGCCTCGCCACCTTGCAGTTCGAACTCGGGCGTAACACGTATCCCTTTAGGTCATTCTATGCGTGGATTCATCGCATCTGAAAGCAATCGCTTTGCGACTGCCATCCCCCTTGATGTGTTAGCAAAAGTTTCGAGGCAAGATCGCCCCATAACCTGGAATGATCTTAACCCTAAATGGCCGAAACGACCAATTCGCTGGATATTCAACTCCCAGACCGATTTTAAGGAAGACCTGACAATTCTGGGAATAAAGACACCAAGCAAATACCTGCTCGCGGCATCCTACGAACGCGCCTTTTTAAATGTAAGCAACCACCCAGACAACCTACTCTTTTCTCCTACGACACCAAGCAAGAAAGCCCAGCTGCAGGGCGCCAGATTTCGAATAATTCCCATCCAGGTGAGTCGAAATAAAGCTGCAATAGAACCCCTGGCTAACACCATAGATCTCTATCCGCCTGAGTTGGTCCGCACGGTTTTTCTTTACATTAGTCCACGCAATCCAAATAAGTGCATAATCTACGACTTCGCCGACTTCGTGCTTAGCCACAATGCCATTCTTATGAACGAGAACAACCTCATTCCACTCCGCACAAAAGAACGCGAACAGGCTCTTCTAGAGATACAAAGGCATCGCGGATTCCAGCCTAAAGATGCTGCGAGTCCGCTGTGTCGCGACTACCAAAAGTCGCCACATGAAAGCAGCACGCACATCAAGGAGCTTCAGCCATGAGCCGAATGAGATTAAAAATTAAGGGCCGAATCTTTAGGGCCATCGCAATGGCATGTACAGTCATTATTCTGATTCTTTTTGCATCCTGGTCTGCATTTGCAACGATTAAAACCTCCAGTGCAGAGCTACTGCCGCCAGCGATCGGTACGTTAATGGAAGGAGTCGACCAGAACTGTGAGCGCTTTGGGCGCTGCAAGTTGGATGAGAAGACTGTCTTCGCAGCGCTTTACGTAAACAGCCTTGATTCCAGCCTCGAAGCCCCAAACAAGTATCTTATTCGTGGCTGGTTCAGTCTCAATTGGCTACCGAAAGCCCATCCAAACTGGAGACCAGACAATCTTACGCTGGGCTGCCGAAGCCCTAGTAGCGGTTGTAACTTTAGTGGCTGGCAGCACACTTTCAACTCAAACAGTGGAGAGCGCCGCATTTGGGGTGCGAGATTCCAGTTGGAATTAGAAGAGCGCGACACTTACACCAACTACCCATTTGACCAACACTGGATCAAAATCGTGATTCAGCCCAACGGGATAAAGTCAGATCAGTTCATTAGTAATATTGACATTGACAGTTTTAAAATCCAGCTGGCCACCGGCCTTTTTCAGGGTCTTGACAGCAGTTTTGATATTGACTATGCAACCGTAGGCCGGAAGTCCAATTCGTTTCTCATCAATGCCGTCACCCCGGCTCGGGCAGAGCTTGGAAACAAAGCTGCAGACCAGGAGCTGGTTGCCCCCCCTTTGCAATCGGGCCAAGACACGGATATGGGCATGGGGGATGGAGGCGAATCTCAAATCATCCAACCGGATCAGCAGAACAATTATTTAACGACCTCAATCTCCTTCCATCTTGTCAGGCGTACACCGGCTGCCTTGTTGATGATTATTACTCCACTGCTGCTGATCCTTCTAACAACCATCATCGGATTTCACTGGAGAGAAAGTAGCCCTGCAAGCCGTTTCGGGGCCTCTGGCCTGCTTTCGGCGGTTAGCCTCTATTTTGCATCCCGAGCATTCCGACCCGCCGTTGACTATATAATTTTCAGTGACATATGGTTCCTGCTCGATTACATCTTCATTACCGTCAACAGCGCTCTCTTGGCCTGGTTATTTCGCTTCTACAAACATCGGGGTGAACTGAAGCGGGATGGCAGGACCGTTTCTCCAGCTTGGAGAGCCGAAAATATGCTCACTTTCTGGAGCGCATCAAGCCTGGTGTCAATCGTTCTGGTTCTATTTTTCATTAGTCAGAAAATGCTGCAACCGCCTTCGATCCCCACCGTCTTCTTGGCAGGGGATTCCGGCCCGGAAGGTTTCGGAACGAGTATGGTGAGGGTAATCGAAAAAAACGAACTTCTCCCCTCCTCTTACCTTCTGCCGATCACTCCCTAGCCAGCTCGTCGAGAATCCTGAGTTGTTCTCTCCATCGGATCACCTGCGGATCCATCGGATTCCCCTTCTCCGGATTAAGTCGGGCCCCGGGCTGCGATCGGTCATAACCAAAGGATCGACGGGGACGACGAAATTCCTGCTTGAGACCGTTAGCAGCATGCCCCCCTTGCGTTCCCCTGCAACCGCCCTGAGACCCCCCGAAGACCAGGCCTCCCCAGAAACCACGCTTGGCGCCCACGATCAGCCGGGAAGGATGGTGCCTCTGAAACTGATGGGCAACGGCACCCCTCGGCTGCTGCGCTGCCGCGTGCTGCAGTCGCCCCTGGCGGGGGTGAGCGACCGCATCTTCCGCAGCCTGGTGCGGCGCTGGTCCCCCGATGCCCTGCTGTTCACCGAGATGGTGAACGCCACCAGCCTGGAGCTCGGCCACGGCCTGATCAAGGTGGAGGAACTGGCCAGCGAGCCGGGGCCGATCGGCGTGCAGCTGTTCGATCACCGGCCAGGGGCCATGGCCGAGGCCGCCCG
>CAMDLO010000046.1 GCA_945901765.1 Cyanobium sp. NIES-981
GTGATCTTGGCGTGCCCCTCGATGCGGGTGACGGGGTCGATCGTGATCGTGCGGGTCATCGCCCAAGCATGGCCAGGACCGCCGGCTCTGCCTGCCCTCAGCGCTGCCGCCCCTCCACCTGCAGCCGCAGCTCCATCGTGCGCTGCACCCCGTACACCAGCTGGGCGGTGCTCCAGCCCGCCATCAGCACACCGTTCACCGCCTGCAGCACGCTCAGCAGCCGCCAGCAGAGCGGCAGGGTGACATCCCCGTAACCCACGGTCGTGAAGGTGGCGCCGGAGAAATAGAGGCTGAGCTCCAACGCTGCAAACAGACCCAGCTGCCGGTACAGCAGCGCCCAGAGCAGGATGTCGAGCAGCAGGGCCGCAGCGGTGATCAACATCGTGAGCAGGATCAGCAGCAGGCGTCGATGGCTGCGCGGTGCGCACCAAGCCAACAGCGGCGGCCACACACACAGCTCCGCCTGCAGCACCGTGGCGACGCTGTGCACCGCAGTGGTGGCCAGCACCATCGCCAGCCCGAGAAGCAACTGGCGAGCGATGCCGGCGCACGGCGCCGCCGCTGGTATGGCCCCCAGGGCCTGAGCAGCAGGCAGGGTGACGGCAACCGCCAGGGCCAGCGCAGCCGCAGCTGCCAGTCGCTGCCGGCGGGTCATCGGCCCACCGATGGAGGAGCCTCCGCAGGCAGGGGCCGTCCCAGCCAGCGGGCCTCCTCCTGCGCCGCCGGCAGCAGCCGGGCCAGGACAGCGGCATTGGCCTGCGGATCGGCACTCAGGCGGGCGTAGCGGCGCAGGGCTGAATCCGGGAACAGCAGCAGCCCCACCGCCAGGGCCAGGCCGCAACCCATCAGGTAGTCGAGCCAGCGGTTCGGCACATACCAGGCCACCAGCGGCCCGTAGCCGATGAACGACACACCGCTGGAGATCAGGGCCGTGCGCAGGTGCTCGCCCGCCCCCAGCGCCAGCACCAGCGCTGTGGTGCCGCCCATCACGATCCCGGTCTGCAGGGTGCCCATCCCCATCGCGTTGAACACCAGCAGGGGCATCAGGATGCCGAGGCTGACGCCGATCATCCGGTCGCGCACCCGCAGCAACGTGTCGCCGACGGCATCGTTCAGCAGCAGCACCACCCCGAAATAGAGGTATTTGGGGGTCAGGGCTCCAACTCCCTGTCCCACCGCCAGCGCCAGGCTCGCCACCACCAGCTTGCGCCAGAAAAACGGCGAGCGCAGGGCCGCCCGCAGGCGCTCCGGCAGCGGCGGCTCGACTTCCTCCGGCTCAGCGGCACCGGGGTGTGGCCCGGAGGAAGCGAGCCGCAGCCGGGACGGGGTGAAGGCCAGCTGCACCAGCGTGCCGGTCGCCAGCCCCAGGCTGATCGCCAGCAGCTGATGGCCCCAGTCGCTCCAGCTCGGGCTTCCCCCCAGCAGCGGCAGCACCCCCGCCACGGCCACCACACCGGCGAGCATCTTCAATTTGGCGGGCAGCAGCAGGGCGAGCCACTGCATCAGCACCGCCACCAGCCCGAAGCTGAACACCTGCGGCGCCCCCGCCAGGGCCAGGCCGATGCTGACGCCGATCGCCATGCACAACCCAACCAGCACCACCAGCACGGGATAGAACGCCAGCGGCCAGCGGCCGAAATCGGGCCGCACCACCACGGCCGCGATCACCGCCCCATAGGCGATCGCATCGCCGCTCAGGCCGATGCCGCCGCAGATGGCCGCCGTCAGGGCCACCGCCAGGCCAATCACCCAGGCCAGCCGCACGGTTGCCACTCAGTCGACCGGGGGCCGCAGCGCCTGCAGCCAGCCCACCAGCAGCACCACCAGCAGCAGCGCCAACCAGAACCAGAGCCGCGGCGGGCTGCTCACCGCAGCGATCGCCAGCAGCACCAGAGCCAGCCAGGGGGCCGGCTGGCGCCAGGGCGCCAGCAGCAGCGCCAGAACACGGCGGGGGGCGCTCATCGCTCCGCACCCCCAAGCCAGCGCAGGAACGGCAGCACGAAGCTCACCGGCGCACGCCGCTCCACATCCACCTTTGCCCTGGCGGGGGTGCCATTCACCAGTGGTACGTCCGGCCCCGGCCCGCCCGTCCAGCGCAAGCCGCTCGGCGTGGGCGCCGCCTCCAGCGCCACCGTCACCAGCTGCACGGGGGCCTCCAGGCGCTCGCCCGCCTGCTCCAGCGGATCCCCTCCCTCCCCAAGGGCCGCCTGGCGGCTGCGCTGCATCAGGCTCTGGGCCAACGCGCCATCGCCCACCACCCTGCTCACCTCCGCCAGATCGGCATTGGCCGGCGAGATCGCCGTGATCCTGCCCACCACGGAGCCGTAGCGCTCCGCCGTGCCGCCATAGCGCTCCCGGCTCTGCAGGGCGGGGTCGAGCAGGATCTCCTGGCCGGGCCGCAGCCGCACGGCATCGGCATCGCTGAACAGCACCGTCGCCAACCGCGGGCTGCCGCTCTGGAGCGGCCCATCACCGATCATGCCCAGTCGCTGGCCCGGCAACACCGCCTGGCCCGGGCTCACCGCCAGGCTCAGCAGCCGCCCGCTGCGTGGTGCCAGCACATCCTGGCTGTCGCGCTGGCCCATCAGAGCGGCCCGGCTGGCATCCAGCTGGGCCAGCTGGGCCTCGAGGGCACGGATCTGGTTGCGGTTGCGCAGATGCAGATCCTGCGCCCCCACCCACAGGGGGCTGTAGCGGGGAATGATCTCCTCCTGACGAAGCCGCTCCAATGCCGCCAGCTGCTGGCGCACCGGCGCATCAGCGATCTGAAGATTGACGATCTGGCTGCGGATCGCCCGCTGCTGGTCTGCCAGGGCCCGCATCTGCAGCACCAGCGCATCCGGATTGGGCCCAACGGCGCCACCGTCCGCAGCGGCCTGGTCGCTGCGGCTGAGGCTGGCCAGCCGCTCCCCCTGACGCACCGCATCCCCCACTCGCCGGTGCAGCTGCTGCACCTGACCCGCCGAGCGGGCATAGAAGCCGACGCGGCTGTCGGGTTGCAGCAGCACGGCACTGCCTTCCACCCGCACCGCCACCGCCGGCGAAACGGCCCAGATCGCCGTCAGGCCGCTCACCAGGCTGATCGGCAGCAGCTGCAGCAGCCTGCCCAGCGGCCGCAGGGACGATTCCGCTGGCGCCTCAATCCCTGGACACGTCGCTGGTTCCATCACGACGTTCGTTGCTGTGTTGGTTGCTGAGTTGGTTGCTGAGCTGGTTACTACTTGCGCGGGGGAATCGGTGGATGAATCCGTTGGTGCATCCATGGGTAAATCCGTGGATGAATCAGTGGATGAATCAGTGGATGAATCAATGGATGGCATCGGGCTGGGATGCGGCTGTCATGCGGGTTGTGCGGGCAGCCGGACCGGCCGGGGGCAGCGATTGCGCCTCAAATTAGCGGTATTTTGCAGCCCTGCTCGCAGCACGCTGTTGAACTGCCGTCCGCCCTGGCGCCGTGCCGTCTTGCTGCTGCTGTTCGCCACCCTGCTGCTGGGGCCGTCGAGCCGGGCCGCGGAGGAGCCAACCCGGCCCCTGGTGCTCAGCCGCGAAGATGCCCTGCGCCTCGGCCTGCGCCGCTCGCTCGGGCTGCGCGGCAGCGCCCTCAGCGTGGCTGAGACCCGCAGCCTGCTGGAGCTGAGCCGCACCCGCTTCCGGCCGACCGTCGACCTGGTGGCCTTCAGCAGCTTCGCCCAGGTGGGCACTGAGATCGGCTTCATCTCCAATCTGCCGACCATCGGTGATCTCTCGTTCAATCTGCGCGGCAACAGCTCCGCGGTGATCAGCAACGCCTTCATCAACGCCGGCGTGGTGCTCAACCTGCCCGTGCTCGACTTCAACCGCATCCCCCTGCGCCGGGCGGCCCAGGCGGGCCTCGAAGCCGCCATCGCCGACGAACAGGAAGAACAGCGGCGGGTGCGCTTCGAGGTGCTGAGCAACTACCTCACCGCCCAGTGGACCGCCGCCCTGATCCCGGCCTGGGAACGAGCCCTGGCCGCCTCCCGCCGGCTGGAAAGGGATGCCAACGCCCTGCGGCGCGAGGGCCTGGCTGCCCGGATCGACACGTTCCAGGCTCATGCCCTCGTGCAGGCCGACCTGCAGGGACTGGCGGAAGCCCAGGCCCAGCACCGGATCGCCCTCAGCGCCCTCGCCCGGGGACTGGATCTGCCGGCGGAGTTCTCCATCAGCCTGCGCGACCCCTTGCTCCCGGATGCCGGCTGGGACGTGCCCCTGCCGGAGAGCATCCGCCTGGCCCTCGAGAGACGGCCGGCCATCGAAAGCCTGCAGCAGCAGCGGCAGGCCCAGCTGGCCAGGCTGGATCTGGCACGCGCCGGCCGCCTCCCCAGCCTGGGCCTGCTGGTGGGTGCCGGCCTCAGCGGCGACTGGCTGAACGTGCAGGGCCAGAACAGCAGCGGCCGCCTTGAAGCCGGCAGCAACGGCGGCCTGCCGCTGCCCAAGCTCAGCAACGACGGCTCCGCCTCCGGCGGCTTCGTCGACTGGGGTGCCGCCCTCACCCTGCGCCAGCCCCTCTACGACGGCGGCCAGACCCGCCAGTCGATCGCTCTGGCCCAGCAACGAGCCGAGCGGGCCGACCTGGCCATCGCCCAGGCCCGGCAGCTGATCATCCAGAGCGTGGAAACCTGGTACAACACCCATCAGGCTGCTGGGCCCCAGGCCAATGCCGCCCAAGCCGCTGTGGTCGCGGGAGAAGCCTCCGTGCGCGATGCGGAGATCCGCTATCGCGCCGGCCTGGCACCGATCACCGAGATGCTGGTGGCGCAGCGCAACCTGCAGGTGGCCCGTTCCGCCGAGGCCACCGCGATCTACCGCTGGAACCTCAGCCGCGCCGGCCTCGAGCGTGAAACAGGCCTCGGCTCCACGGACCCGATCCCCGCGGAGCCGACCGGTCAGCCCTGATCAGCCGAAGCGCAGCTGTTTGGCACCCTGCTGCAGGGGTCGCTCTCCCCGCAGCAACGGCTCCAGAAAGGCGCGGATCCGCTCGGCCGACGGCGGGCAGCCCGGCAGATACAGCTCCACCGGGATCACCTCATGCAGCGGCAGCACCCGCTCCAAAAGCTCCGGCACGATCCCCGGCGCGTGGGGGTGCTGGGCGCCGGTGTCGGCCAGCTCCAGATAACCCCGATCCAGCACGCTCTGGCGCGAGCCGCCGTCCACGTGGGCCCAGAGGTTGCGCAGGCCGGGCACGTTCGCCGTCACGGCGCAGTCGCCGAACGACACCACCAGCCGCGTGCGCTCCCGCAGCTGCAGCGCCAGTTCCAGGTTGTCGGCATTGGCAACCGCCCCCTCCACCAGGCAGACATCCACGCCTTCGGGGTAGGCCTTGATGTCGCTGGCCACCGGCGAGAACACCACATCCACGTGGGCCGCCAGCTCGAACAGCCACTCGTCGAGATCGAGAAACGACATGTGGCAGCCGCTGCAGCCGGCCAGCCACACCGTGGCGAAACGCAGCTTGGGGGTGGGGGTGGTCATCTCACTGGTTCCGCCATTGGTGCTGCTCCCGGGCCGCGCGCAGCAGCTGGGGCCGCTCCCGGTGGGGCTGCTTCTCGGCGGTGGTGTCGTCCTTGCGGAAGAGGGCGCCGGTGGGGCACACGTCCACGCACTTGCCGCAGCTGGTGCAGGCCTCCACCTCGCCCCAGGGCTGGTCGAGGCCGGCGATGATCGTGCAGTCCGCCCCCCGGTTGGCCACGTCCCACACGTGGGCCCCTTCGATTTCATCGCACACCCGCACGCAGCGGGTGCAGAGGATGCAGCGATGGTGGTCGATCGCGAACTGGGGGTGGGAGGCATCCACCTGCCGCTGGGGGTATTGATAAGGGAAGCGGGAGTGGTCCATGCCCACCGCCACCGCCACGTCCTGCAGCTGGCAGTTGCCATTGGCCACGCAGAAGGCGCACACATGGGTGCCCTCGGCGAAAAAGAGCTCCACCGCCATCCGCCGCCACTCCTGCAGCTGGGGCGTCTGGGTGAGCACCGCCATGCCCTCGCCGGCGGCGGTGGCACAGGCGGGCTGCAGCTTGCCGCTGCTCTCCAGCTCCACCAGGCACAGCCGGCAGGCCCCCACCGGCGTGAGGCCATCGAGGTGGCAGAGGGTGGGCAGTTCGCCCCCCGCCGCCCGCACCGCATCCAGCAGGCTGGCGCCGTCGGGCACGGCCACCTCCACCCCGTCCACCGTGAGAGTGTGCACGCTCACGCGCTCACCTCCTGCAGCAGGCAGGCCCCGAGCGGCTCGCATTGCGCCGGCTGGCGGCAGGCCGCCTGGTACTCCTGGCGGAAGTGGCGCAGGGTGCTCAGCACCGGGTTGGGCGCCGCCTGGCCCAGGCCGCACAGGCTGGTGGCGCCCACCATCCGGCAGAGCTCCTCCAGCCGCTCCAGATCCGCCAGCTCCGCCCGCCGCTCCACGAAGCGATCGAGCAGCTGGGCCAGCTGCACGGTGCCGGCGCGGCAGGGCACACACTTGCCGCAGCTCTCGTTCACGCTGAAGCGCATGAAGTGGCGTGCCACCGCCGGCATCGCCGTGTTCTCGCCGATCACCACCAGCCCGCCCGAACCCATCATCGAGCCCAGCTCCCGCAGGCTCTCGTAGTCGACCGGCGTGTCCAGCAGCGCGGCCGGGATGCAGCCGCCGGAGGGGCCGCCGGTCTGCACCGCCTTCACACCCCCATCCGGCCCCTCACCCCCCGGCACGCCACCGCCGATGGTGAGCACCACCGTGCGCAGGCTGGTGCCCATCGGCACCTCCACCAGGCCCGTGCGGGCCACCGCGCCGGAGAGGGCGAACACCTTGGTGCCCTTGCTGCCCGCGGTGCCCATCGCCCCATACCAGTCGCCGCCCTCACGCAGGATCGCTGGGATCGCCGCCAGGGTTTCGACGTTGTTGATCAGGGTGGGGGCACCCCACAGCCCCACCTGGGCCGGGAAGGGCGGCCGCGGCCGCGGCGTACCCCGCTGCCCCTGGATCGAGGCCAGCAGCGCCGTTTCCTCGCCGCACACGTAGGCGCCGGCCCCCACCCGCACCTCCAGGCGCAGGTTGAAGCGGCTGCCGGCGATGCCGGCCCCCAGCAACCCCTTGGCGCGCGCCTGCCTGAGGGCCAGCCGCAGCCGCTCGATCGCCAGCGGATACTCGGCCCGCACATACACATAGCCCTGCTCGGCGCCCACGGCGAAGGCGGCGATCGCCATCCCCTCGATCAGCCGGTGGGGATCGCTCTCCAGCACGCTGCGGTCCATGAAGGCGCCGGGGTCGCCCTCGTCGGCGTTGCACACCACCGTGCGCGGTCCCGGCGGCTGCAGGGCCACCGTGTCCCACTTCAGGCCCGTGGGATAGCCGGCCCCGCCGCGGCCCCGCAGGCCGCTGCGCTTCACCTGCTCGCGCACCTGCTCGGGGGTGCACTCCGCCAGCACACGCTTGAGCTGGGTGTAGCTGCCGTGGGCGAGGGCATCGTCGATCGACTCGGGGTTCACCAGGCCGCAGCCCTCCAGCACCACCGGCCGCTGCAGGGCAAAGAACGGGTGGGCGGGATCCAGCCGCTGGCTGGCCAGCGCGTCCGCCTGGCCCAGGCCGGTGGCCGCCGCCAGCAGGGCCGGCGCCTGCTCCGCGCGGAGATCGGCGTAGAGCTCGCTGGCGCCGGCGGGCCGGTCGAGGGCCACCAGCGGGCCGCGGCCACACAGGCGCAGGCAGCCCACCGGCTTGATCGTCACCCCCGCGGCGGCGCCGCCCAGCTGGTCGCGGGCGGCGTGCAGGGCCGCCTGCAGGGCCTCGGCGCCGGCCGAGCGGCAGCCGCTGGCGGCGCAGCAGCGCAGCTGCAGCGGGGTTGAGGCCGTCATGGCGCCGCTCCGCCCAGGCCAAGTGCATCCAGGCGGGCCTCCAGGGCCGCCGGGTCGTCGATCGGCAGGCGCGGTTCCAGCTGACCGTCCAGCACCAGCACCGGCGCCTGGCCGCAGGCCCCCAGGCAGCTCACATGTTCGAGGGCCCAGCTGCCGTTGCCGGCGGGGTCATCGAGCCGCACCCCCAAGCGCTGCTGCAGCCGCTCCGCCAGCTCAGCTCCCCCCTTCACGAAACAGGCCGTGCCCAGGCACACCGCGCAGCGGTGGGCGGTGGGCGCCTCCAGGCGGAACAGGTGGTAGAAACTCGCCACCCCATGCACCCGCGAGAGAGGCAGCTGCAGCTCCCGGGCCACCTGGGCCAGGGCCGCCGCCGGCAGGTAGCCGTAGAGCTCCTGCACCTGGTGCAGCACCTCGATCAGGGCATCGGGGCGACCGCGTTGCTGGCGGATCAACCGGCTGGTGCGTTCCTCAGCCTGCTGGAGCATCGTCTGCCGGGGCATGGTCTGCCGGGGCATCGCCGTCGCCTCCTGGGGCATCGCCACCATCCCGGCCTCCACGCTGGGCTCCCACCTCTCCGGGCTAGCCACCGAAACGGCAGGCGTCAGGGACTGTGTCGGAAGCGGTGCGCGGCTGATCCGCTGATGCCAGGGTCAGGTGCCGTTGTCACCGAACATCGCGTCGTCACCCTCGAAGGGCTCGAATTCGTTCCACCCCGGGCTGGCCTCATCGAACAGGCCAAAACGGGCGTCGAGATCGTCAAGGCGAGTGTTACCGGTGGGGCTGGTGTCGCAGGTCTCACCCCCATCCGCCGTGGGCTGGCAGTTCTCGAAACGCACATCCGCCCGCAGCGGGAGTGCCCCGAAGCCGCCGGCCAGTACCAGAGCCGCCGTCATGGCTGCCACGGGAATGGCTGCCAGGCGAATGGCTGCCACGGGAATGGCTGCAGCCGGCCCCCACCTGAGATGATGGGGCCGGTATTCGTCTGCAGCGATGTACACCGACTGGACCGCCGTGATCCTGCTCCTGCTCACAGCAGTTCCCCTGGCGGCGGTGGTGGGCACAGCGGCCTTCTTCATCTGGCAGCAGCGGAAGAAGCAGCTGCGCTGATCCGCTCCCGTCGCTTGTCGCCCACCAGGCTGGACGACCGCCGCGGCTGAAGTGCCAGCTCACTGGGATGTGCCAGGCCGGCGCCCTGCTGCAGCCGTCCCTGGCCGAGGCAATCCAGGCAGGTGCGGAACAGCTGGTCTCCATGGCGAAGCGTGCCGCTGCCACCACAGTGCGGACAGATCGGATCCACGGTCTGAACTTGGCTCGAGTCGGTCGCAGGCCGCGCTTCGAGCTGCGGTTTGGGAGTCATGGCGCTGGGCTCAGCAGGAGCCTGAGGAGATCGCTCCAGTGTGAGGCGATCCAGCCGTCGTGATCCCGAAACCTTCCTTAAGTCTGGGCGGCGGTCAACGTCCGCTCCAGCTGCTCCGCCGTGAGCTGCTGCAGTAGCTCGCGGCTGCTGAGGCGGCTGCCGGCAGGCACCAGGCCCACCCCGGCCGCCAGATCGCCGATCACCTGCGCCGCATCCCAGCCACGGGCACGCAGCGCCGCCAGGCCGGCGGAGCCATCACGCTTGCTGAGGCGGCGGCCCGCGGCGTCGCAGCAGAGAGGCACATGGGCATAAAGGGGAGGCTCTGCGGCAAGCACCCCCATCAACGCCACCTGAGCCGCGGTGGCCGAACGGAGATCGGCGCCGCGCACCACCTCGGTGATGCCGAGGCTGAGCTCATCCACCACGGTCGCCAGGTGATAGGCCAGAAATCCATCAGCCCGGCGCAGCACCACATCGCCCACCACCGCCGGGCCGTCCACACATCCATCGCCAGCGAAACGGTCTTGCCAGCGGATCAACCCGGGCGGGAGTCGCAATCGCCAGCTGGGCAACCGTCCCGCGGCGGCGGCCCACCCCAGCGCCCGGTTGCGACAGGTGCCGGGATACACAGGGGTCGCACCGTGAGGCGCTGAAATATCGGCCAGCAGGCGGCGGCTGCAGCGGCAGGGGTAAAGCCAGCCACTACGGCGCAGCCAGGAGAGCACGGTGGCGTACGTGCCGCGATGCTCGCTCTGGCGCCGGATCGGCCCGTCCCAGTCCAGGCCCAGCCAGCGCAGATCCCGGCAGATCGAGGCCTCAGCCCCGGCCCGGTTGCGGGGGGTGTCGAGGTCATCGAAGCGCAACAGCAGCTCGCCACCGGCCAGACGGGCGGCAAGCCAGGAGAGCAGGGCGGTGCTCAGATTGCCGCGATGCAGACAGCCCGTGGGAGAAGGCGCAAAACGGCCGCGATAGCCGGAGGTTCGCTGCCGTGCTCCGGCAGCGAACAACTCAACCAGCCGACTGGGCAGATTCAGAACCGGTGCAACGGGAGGCTGAGGCCGATGAGGGCGTCAGCCGAGGCCCTGGACCTTGTCCTTGAACATCTTGCCGGCGGTGAAGGCGGGCACCCGCTTGGCATCAATTTTGATCTTCTCGCCGGTCTTGGGATTGAGACCCTGACGGGCGGAGCGGTCGCGGGGCTCGAAGGAGCCGAAACCGAGGATCGAAACCTTTTTGCCGTCGACCACAGAATCGATGATCGTGTCGATCAGGGCATCGACGACAAGGGCGACGTCGGTCTTGGTCTGCTCGGTGCGGGCAGCCACGAGATTGACGAGGTCTGCTTTGTTCATGGAAGTGAAAGCCTCAGGAGCGGCGGTCTGGTTCGAGGGAGCCGGAAAAACCGGACCGCCCTGTTGATCAGCGCGCCAATGGTATGGGGCACCTCGCCTCCTCGCAAGTGAAAAACGTCGCGCCGCAATGGATCTGGTGCGAACCCCACCCCTGAGGTGTGCAAGTGATCACCTTTGGAGCGTTTCCGGCCGTCCCGCCAGAGCCTCCAGAAGCGCGGCGCCGCCCTCCACCAGCGTGCCGCCGCGCAGGGCCCCAAGCCCGCCGCCCGTGGCGATCCAGGCGGGCGACCCGGCCGGCAGCCACTGGCGCAGGCGCTCCAGACTGGCCAGCTGACGGGGCCAGTGGAAGCAGTCGGCAGTCCGCAACGGGGCCAGCTGGCCTGGCCCCACCGGCAGCAGCAGGCGGCCGCAGAACAGTCCATCCCAGCCGGGGGTGGCCAGGTGCAGCACACAACTGCCCGGACTGACCCCCGGGGTCCACAGCAGACGCACCCCGGCGGCCAGCAGATGGTCGCGCCCGAAGCACCCCAGCTCCGCCACTCCCGGCAGCAGGTACGCCTCCTGCTCCTGCACCAGCACCCTCCATCCCAGGGCCTCCTGCAGGCGGCGGGTGCGGCCATGGCCGTCCCGGCCGGTGAGCACGAGGGTGCCGCGATCGGGCCGGGCCTGCAGAAAAGTCAGGTTGGCCGCCGTGAGCCCCGGGCAGTCGATCAGCAGATCGCCGCCGGCCAGGCCCGCCGCCTGCCCCTCCACCAGCCAGCTGCTGCCCCCGCGGCTGTCGCGACTGGGTGCGAACAGCCACAGCCCCGGCCGCACCTGACGCGGGGGACGGCCGGGCTCCAGCTCAGCGCGCGATAGCGACAACGATCCCCCCGGCTTGCTTCAGTGCCTAGTTTGTGGTGTGAGCAGGTCTGGCCTTTTGTCCCCCCTCCCCAGCCCAGCCGCCACGATCGGCTCCGCTCCGCCCGGCGCAGACGCCATCCGGCCCGGCCAACCCTGGCCCCTGGGGGCGAGCCTGAGCAGCAGCGGTGTCAATTTTTCGGTGGTGGCCCCCCTCGCCACGCGGGTGGAACTGCTGCTGTTCGCCGATGGTGACGCCCATGAGCCGCTGCAGGTGGTGGAGCTCGGCAGCGACCACCGCTCCAGTGACCACTGGCACGTGGAGGTGGAGGGCATCGGCGCCGGCACCTGCTACGGCTACCGGGTATACGGACCGCTCCAGCCCGGCAACCACAGCTTCAATCCCTCCAAGGTGCTGCTCGACCCCTGTGCGCGGGCCATCGCCGGCTGGTCCGGTTACCGGCGCAGTGCGGCGGTGGGAGCAGCGCCGAACACGGGCTGCTGCCTGAAGGGGGTGGTGACCGAGCGGAACCGGTTTGATTTCAACGCCGCACCGCGCCCCCGCCACAGCTGGCAGCGGAGCGTGATCTACGAGCTGCACGTGGGGGGCTTCACCCAGGGGCCGGGCAGTCCGGTGCCGCCGGAGCGACGCGGCAGCCTGCTGGGCCTGATCGACACCCTGCCCTATCTGCGGGAGCAGGGCATCACGGCGATTGAACTGCTCCCGGTGATGGCCTTCGATCCCGCCGATGCGCCGCCGGGTCGGGAAAACCACTGGGGCTACAGCCCGATCAGCTGGATGGCACCCCATCCGGGCTACCTGGTGGGAGACGATCCCCTGCGCGCCCGCGACCAGGTGCGTCAGCTGGTGAGCGCCTGCCACCGGGCAGGCCTGGAGGTGATCCTCGATGTGGTCTACAACCACACCAGCGAAGGCAACCAGCATGGGCCCACCCTGAGCTGGCGGGGCTTCGCCGACAGCCTCTACTACCAGCAGTCGATCGAGGGGCACTACCAGGACGTGAGCGGCTGCGGCAACACCGTGGCCGCCAACCGACCGCTGGTGCGGCGGCTGATTCTTGAGTCGCTGCGCTGCTGGGCCACCGAACTGGGGGTGGATGGCTTCCGTTTCGACCTGGGCATCGCCCTGAGCCGCGGCGACAACCTGATGCCCCTGGAGCAGCCGCCCCTGTTCGAGGCGATGGAGGCCGATCCGGAACTGGCGGACCTCAAACTGATCAGCGAACCCTGGGACTGTGGCGGTCTCTACAAGCTCGCCGACTTCCCGGCCCGGCGCGTGGCCACCTGGAACGGCCGCTTCCGCGACGACGTGCGCCGCTTCTGGAAAGGTGACGAGAACACGGTCTGGAACCTGGGGCTGCGCCTGAGCGGCAGTCCCGACCTGTACCAGCCGCGGCTGCCGCAGCCCGGCCAGTGCGTCACCTTCCTCACCGCCCACGACGGCTTCACCCTGGCCGATCTGGTGAGCTTCAACGGGAAGCACAACCTGGCCAACGGCGAGGACAACCGCGACGGCGACAACCACAACAACAGCTGGAACCACGGGGTGGAGGGGCCCAGCTGCGACCATGCCATCAACGCCCTGAGGGAGCGCCAGCTGCGCAATCTGCTCACCACCCTGCTGCTGGCCCCGGGGGTGCCGATGCTGCTGATGGGCGATGAGGTGCGACGCAGCCAGGGGGGGAACAACAACACCTGGTGTCAGAACAACCCCCTGGGCTGGATGCACTGGCAACCCGACAGCGCCGACCTGGCCCTGCGCACCTTCCTGCAACGCCTGCTGAACCTGCGACAGGCGCTGCTGCCCCTGCTCAATCCCGACCTGCCGCTGCTGGAGCGCCCCCAGCGCCGCAGCGACCCGCCCCAGGAGGTCTGGCGGCAGTGGCACGGCGTCGAGATCGGCCGGCCCGACTGGGCCGAGTGGTCGCACACCTTGGCCTGGAGCCTGAACGACAGCGTGCAGGGACCGTTGCTCTGGTGCGGCATGAACGCCTTCAGCCGCGCCATCCACTTCGACCTGCCCGTATGCCCGGGGGGGTGGCTGCGAGCGATCGACACCGCCCTGCCCGCCGGTGAGGATCTGCCAGCCACGCCCCTGCCCTGGAAACCGCAGGGGGCGCCGCTGGAAAGCCGCAGCCTGATGTTGCTCGTGTCAGCCCGGCTGCTGCGCCAGATCACACTGGAATCCGCTCAGAGCGTCAGCTGAGCGTCGGCGAAGGGCATCGCGCTGCCGCCACCGGGGAACAGTCCGAAATGGCGGCTTTCATCACCGCTGAATTCCATGTGGGCTGCGAACCGCGATTGCCTGAGCATCCGATGGGTGTTGCCACACACCGGCTGGACCCGGCCGGTTTCGAAGCGGTGGTGGCTGTCCAGCACCAGGGCATCGCCATGGCCGGGAATCGTGCCGCGGTAGGTCACCGCCTGCCCATGGTCTTCGCAGCCATCCTCGAGCGCATCGATGTTGAACAGGCGATAGGTGGCGGAGCTGAAGCGGATCGCGCCGGTGCGCTGGGCCAGCTCCGGATCGGTGATCGCCAGGGGGCGATGGCTGACCAGCCGGGGGTCGGCGAAACCGGCTGAACGGGCCACCCGCAGAAAGTCGTTCCAGTACAGGGCGCCGCTCAGGCACTCGCCGTAGAGCAGGGGATCACGCTGCAGCGCCTCAGGAATCCGTCGATCGGCATACACATCGGCAAAGTAGAACTCGCCACCGGGTCTGAGCAGGCGCCGCACGCCGGTCAGCACTGCCCGCTTGTCGGTGGAGAGGTTCACCACGCAGTTGGAGATCACCAGATCGAAACTGCCGGGCTCCAGCGGCAGGGTGTCCAACCGCTCGATCGCGCCCTCGTGAAAGGTCACGTTGGCGAAGCCGAACCGCTCGGCGTGGTGCTCCTGATGGCAGCGCGCCACCGCCAGCTGCTCGGGCGTCATGTCAACGCCGACCACCGTGCCGGCGCGTCCCACCAGCTGGGCGAGCAGATAGACATCGCGCCCGCTGCCACAGCCGAGATCCAGCACCCGCAGCCCCTCCAACAGCGGCGGCACCACCAGACCGCAGCCGTAGTAGCGCTCCAGCACCTCGGGGTGGATCCGGGCCAGCAAGGGCCTGAGGGCAGCGGGCACGCTGCTGGCATCACAGCAGGCGTTGGTGCGCAGATCTGCCGTGCTCGCCAGCGTGCTGCCGTAGTACTGACGCACAGCCGCACTGATCGCCGCGGCGCCATCGGCCTCAGCGGCGCAGGCAGGGGAGCAGCCCGAGCGGGAATCAGCAGACATCACGGCATTCAGCGGCAGAGGCAGCCACCCATTCAAGCGCTGGGGAACGGGCTGGCGAGCCGTACACGGAGCTGCAGTGGCTGGCCGCGGCTGACACAGTCGTGCCGCCCTAGGTTCTAACCACGCTCCAGAGCTGCGGCTTCGTCACCCCGATCAGTCCAGGGAATCAGTCCAGGGAACCAGTCCAGAGAATCAGCCCAGACCGCCAACCCGTCAGCCCAGTCAGTCCTGATCACCAGGCCATGCCGATGCCGAACGTCCTGCCCCCGCAGCGGATCGGACCGCTGAGTGCCGGGCTGCTGCTGGTCGGCCTGCTGCCCATCGCTGCAGTGATGGCCGCCTGGGCCCTGCCCGCCGGCAGTGGGCCGCAGCTGGCCCTGCCGGTCGTTCTGGTGGGGCTGTGGGCCTGGCTGCTGCGCCGCCGCCCGGAAACCGCCAGCTCGCTCGGCCACCGGCGGCTGGCGATCGCCGGGATGGTGCTGTTGAGCGGTCATTACCTGCTGTGGCGCAGCACCGCCACCCTCAACCTCTCGAGCCACACCGCCATGGCCCTGAGCCTGACGCTGCTGGCGGCGGAGGCCATCCTGCTGGGCCATGGAATGCTGCAGCTGGCCCTGGCCTGGTGCCGCCAACCACCGATCGCCGCAGAGGCCGCCCATGCGGCAGCGCGGCTGGAGGGGCAGATTCGGGCGCAGCCCCAGCAACTGCCGGCGGTGGATGTGCTGGTCCCGAGCTGCGGCGAACCGGTGATGGTGGTGGAACGGTCGCTGCGGGCCTGCCTGGCCCTCGACTACCCGCAGCTGACCGTGTGGCTGCTCGATGATGCCGGCCGAGCGGAGCTGGCGGACCTGAGCCAGCGGCTGGGCTGCCGCTACCGGCGCCGCAGCGACCGCCGCCATGCCAAAGCGGGCAACCTCAATGCGGCCCTGGGCGAGCTGCGGGGCGAGCTGGTGGCGGTGTTCGATGCCGATGTAGTGCCGCAACAGCGGTTCCTGCGCCGCACGGTTGGGTTGTTCAACGATCCCCGCGTCGCCCTCGTGCAGACGCCACAGAGCTACATGAACGCCGATCCGGTGATCCGCAATCTCGGTCTGGAGCGCTGGCTGATGCCGGATGAGGAGTTCTTCTATCGCTGGATCGAACCAACCCGCCAGGGAGTGGACGCGGTGGTGTGCGCCGGCACCTCGTTCCTGGTGCGCCGCGTCGCCCTGGAGCGGGTCGGGGGCTTCGAGACCGGCACCCCGTCGGAGGATCTGGCCACCGGCATCCGTCTGACGGCGGCGGGCCAGCGGGTGCTGTATCTGAACGAAAAGCTGAGCGCCGGCCTGGCCCCTCCCACCCTGAAGGCCATGGCGCGGCAACGGCGCCGCTGGGCCGGCGGCACCCTGCAGACCCTGCGCACCGGCGCCAGCCCGCTGCGGATCGCCGGCCTCTCCCCCCTGCAGCGGCTGGCCTTTCTCGAGGGGATCCTGCACTGGTTGAACGTGTTGCCCCAGCTGGTGCTGCTGCTGATGCCGCTCAGCTTCGGCCTGCTGGGGGTGTCACCCCTGCAACTCAACGACGCCGGTCCGTTCACCGTGGCCCTGCCGCTGCTGCTGGCCCAGCTGCTGCTGGCGCGCTGGTTCAGCCATGGGGCCCGATCGGCGCTGATGCCGGAGCTCTACCGCTGGGTGTTCCTCACACCACTGCTGCTGGCGGTGCTCAGCACCGCCTGGGGGCGTCCGAACCGCTTTGATGTCACTCCCAAGACGGCCGCTGGCGGACGGGGCCCCGCGGCGGCAAGCCTGGTGCTGCCGCTGCTGCTGTTCCTCACCCTGCAGGGGACGAACCTGGCCCTGGTGCTGCGGGACGGTGCCGCCAGCCTGCCGCTGCTCTGGGGCGGGCTGTCGATCCTGCTGCTGCTGGCAGGGCTGCGGACCTGCCGGGAGCGGGCCGGCGGCAGCGACGCGCCCTGGTTTGCCCCGCAGGAGCTGCATGCCGAGCTGGAGCAGGGATCGCTGCGCTGGCCAGCGCGGATCACCACCGTGGGTGTGGAAGGCGTGGAGCTGGCGTGGCCTGCAGCGCTCCGGGCCGCACCGCAGCCGGATCGACCCCTGATCCTGCGGGCGGCCGGTCTGAGCCCACAGCCTCTGATGGTGCTGCCGCGCCAGCAGCGCCAGCGGACGGGGTTGGTTCAACTGGGCGGCAACTGGGTCTGGCCGTCGGCAGCCGCAGGCCAAGCCTTCGAGCAGCGCCTCACTCAGCAGCCAGGCTGCTGGCCGGTGCGTCAGGCCGCACCGGAAGCCCTGGCCCTGCTGGCCCTGCTGAAGGGATTGCTGCAGCCGCCGGCCAGCGAAACCTGGTTCAGCCGCAGCGCCCTGCCGATCCGTCTGGAGGCCTCCCCTGCGGCGGACCTCAGCTGAGGGCCCCGCCACAGCTGGAGCCGGCCCCGGCCGTGCAGCCGAAACAGTGCTCCGCAACGGCGATCGAGTCTCCGGCGGGATCGCGCTCCAGCAGATCACGCAGGTGAGGCCGCCGGGGGGTCTGGGCGGGGACGGGCAGACCCAGCATCTGATTGAAATCGCAGTCGTGCAGGTAGCCCTGCCAGTCGACGCTGATCAGGGAGCGGCACATCACCGCAGGCAGGTTGGCCTCGCTGTGATGACGGCGCAGCATCGCCAGATAAGCGTCGTAGGCGCCAGAGCGCCGCAGCTCAGCGGCAAAGCGCTGAATCGGCATGTTGGCGAGAGCGCGCAGATGGTTGAAACGCACGCCGAAACGCTCCGCCAGCTCGCGCCGGTAGGCCTCCTCCAGCTCTGCCTGGGGCGGCGGCAGTCGCGGCCCGAGCGGGTTGTAGACGAGATCCAGCAGCAGGCCGGTACCGGGCTGGCCGTAACCGAAGCCATTGAGCTGGCGCAGGCCGGCGATGCTGCGTTCGAACACCCCCTGTCCCCGCTGCCGGTCCACCGTTTCGGCGGTGTAGCAGGGCAGGGAGGCCACCACCCGCACCCCCTGCCCGGCCAGGAACGCCGCCAGGTCCCCCTGACCCGGTTCGCTCAGGATGGTGAGGTTGCACCGGTCAATCACTTCGACCCCCAGCTGGCGCGCCTGGCGCACAAGCTCCCGGAAGCCGGGATGGAGCTCCGGCGCCCCGCCGGTGAGGTCGAGGCAGGTGATCCGCCGGGCCTGCAACACCGCCGGCAGCAGCGCCAGGGTGTCGCCATCCAGCATCTCCGTGCGGCCCGGCCCCGCATTCACATGGCAATGGCTGCAGCTCTGGTTGCAGCGGTAGCCGAGATTCACCTGCAGGGTCTCGAGACGGGCGCGCCGCAATGGCGGAAACATGAGCGAAACGGCACAGCCTGGTTGGATTCTCACCGGTGGCAGTCCGCCGCTGCAGCGCGGTGATTCCGCCCACGATCCGCCGCAGCGGCGGCAGAGCCGCTCCGGCGCCTGGACACTGCCAGCCGTGGTGGTTCCCTCCCTGAATGACAGCAGCGCCGGCCAGCATTCGCTCGATCCTGAGCGCCGCCGACATCCGGATCGGCGGCGAGCGCCCCTGGGATCTGCAGCTGCACCATGAAGAGCAGCTCTGGCCCGCTGTGCTGAGCAGGGGGTCCCTCGGCTTCGGGGAGGCCTACGTGGCGGGACTGTGGGACTGCCAGTCCCTCGACCAGTTGTTCACCCGCCTGCTGCTGGCAGGAGCCGATCACCGGCTGGCCAGGGGCAACGGCTGCCAGCAGCTGCTGCAGAGGCTGCGCGAGCGGCTGGTCAACCTGCAATCCATCCGCCGGGCGACCCGCGTCGCGCGACAGCACTACGACCTCGAGCCCCAGGTGTACGCAGCCATGCTCGATCCGTGGTGGCAGTACAGCTGCGGCTACTGGGAAC
>CAMDLO010000047.1 GCA_945901765.1 Cyanobium sp. NIES-981
CCTCCTGGCAGGCCGAGGCATCGCCTGGCTTCGGGATGGGGTGACGAGGATCGACACAGCAGCCCACACCCTGGAGACGCAGTCGGGCCGTCGGCTGGACTACGGCCAGGTGGTGCTGGCCACCGGCGCGCGCAGCCACAGCTTCGGGATCCCCGGGGTGACGGAACATGCCCTGCAGTTCCGCACCCTTGCCGATGTCGATCGGCTGCGCGAACGGGTGACGCAACTGCAGCAACGGAGGCGACCTCTGCAGCGCCTGGCCGTGATCGGCGCCGGACCGAGCGGGGTGGAGCTGGCCTGCAAGCTCGCTGACCTGCTGGCGGGGGCGGCGGTGATCGAACTGATCGAGCAGGGATCCACGCCGCTGCCCCAGGCGCGCGCCTTCAACCGCGAGCAAGCCGTCCTGGCTCTGCAGCGCCGCGATGTGCGGCTGCGCTGCGGCTGCCGGGTGCTTGCCGTTGGCCCTGACCATCTCAGCCTGGCCAGCAGCGACGCCGAGAAGCCTGAGCGGCTGCCTGTCGACAGCGCGGTCTGGACCGCCGGCCTGGCCTTCGCACCACCGGCTCTTCACCCGGATGCAGCCCGGGATCGATCAGGACGCCTGCTGGTGGAACCCACCCTGCGGCTCCAGGGTGAGCGGGAGGTGTTCGCCCTTGGCGACATTGCGGCGCTGCCCGATGCAACCCCGCTGCCTATCACTGCCCAGGTGGCGCTGCAGCAGGCCAGCTGCCTGGCCGAAAATCTGCTGCAGGCCCGCCGGGGCGGTGAGCTGCAGTCTTTCCACTTCCAGGATCTTGGCGAGATGCTCAGCCTCGGCCGGGGCGAGGCAAGCCTGGTGGGGGGCGGCTTCACCCTGGCTGGGCCGGTGGCGTACCAGCTACGGCGGCTGGCTTATCTGACCAGGCTGCCGGGCCGCCCCCACCAGCTCAGAGTGGCTGCCGGCTGGCTGGCGGACTGGTGAGCATGGCCAGCACCAACCCTTCACGGTTGCGCCGACCTGATGGGCTGCTGCTCGATGCCATGGGCACCCTGATCGGTCTGCGCGAACCGGTGGGAGTGACCTACGCCGAGCTGGCCGGCCGCCACGGCATCGCCGTGACACCGGCAGCGGTGCAGGCAGGCTTTGCCCGCGCCTGGCAAACCGCACCACCCCTGGCTTTCCCCGCTCTGGCCGGCACTGATCTGCGTCGGGCGGAGATCACCTGGTGGGGCGAGCTGATCCGACTGAGCCTGGATCCCAGTGGCGCAAGCAGCCCGCCGGTGGAACTGGTCGAGGCACTCTTTCAGCACTACGCCCAGCCTGAAGCCTGGCGGGTGTTCGCCGATGTGCCGGCCATGCTGGAACGCTGGCACCGCCGCGGGCTGGCTCTGGCGGTGGTGAGCAATTTCGACACGCGCCTGCCGGAACTGCTGGCCCAGCTGGGACTGACCCGCTGGCTGCAGGTGGTGGTGGTATCCAGTGCGGCAGGCGCAGCCAAACCGGATCCGGCCCCGTTCCATCTGGCCCTTGATCAGCTCGGCCTGCCTGGCGAGGCGGTCTGGCACGTGGGGGACAGTCCGGAGGATCTGAACGGGGCCGCAGCGGCTGGGCTCCCCTGTGTGCTGGTGCAGCGGCCATGAGGCAGGGGGTGGTGGCTGGACGCACGGCCGGATTGCGCCCGTCCCAGCGGCGCCGGCTGGAGCGGATCTGCCACAGACGCCATCCCGCCGATGGCATTGCCGAAGTGCTGTGCCTGCAGCGGCTGGCCGCCGAAAGTGAGGATCTGGAGCAGCCGCTCAGTCTGGTGGTGGACAACCGCGGTCTCTGCCGTCTGCTGTGGGTCGGGTCGCTGGAGGAGTCGGGGCGGCTGCTCGAGAAACTGCCCGACTGCCGCCGCCGTGCGGGCGAAGCGCTGCGGCTGATCACCTGCTGCGGTCACAGCCGCCAGCTGGAACCGGACAGCCGTGAAGGCGTGGTGGCCCTCGATCTACGGCCTCAGGTGTGGCTGCGCTTCGGCGATCGCCCCGGCAAGGGAGGCAGCTGGCCGGCCCTGCTGCTGCAGGCCTGCCCAGGTGAGTCGGTGCCCTGGCAGGCCACCGACCGGGTGGAGCTGGCGGCCGTGGAGGAGCTGATGCCACCACTGGCGGACAACCAGCCGCGCCCGCGGCTTGGGGCTCAGCCGACAGGGGGGGAACGGGTGCTGCTGCTGGTGCTGCCCCCCGGCGATCGCCGCGAGGCTGCACGTCAGACCGCCGAACTGGAGGGCCTGGTGCGCAGCGCCGGCGCCACCCCGGTCGGAGTGGTGGAGCAACGCCGCAGCCAGCTGGCCCCCCACACCCTCTGGGGCGAAGGGAAGCTGGCGGAAGCGGCTCTGGAAGCGCGGCGTCTGGAGGCGACCCTGGTGGTGACGGACCGGGAACTGACGCCGGTGCAAGGCAGGAACATCGAGCGGCTGCTGGACTTGCCGGTGAGCGACCGCAGCGAGCTGATTCTCGACATCTTTGCCCAGCGGGCGGCCAGTGCGGCCGGTCGGCTGCAGGTGGAACTGGCCCAGCTGCGGTACCGATTGCCTCGCCTGCTCGGTCGGGGACGCAGCCTGTCCCGCCAGGGGGGCGGCATCGGCACCCGCGGCCCCGGGGAAACCCAGCTGGAGAAGGACCGCCGCGCGATCGCCCGCCGGATCGAAAAACTGCAACGGGATGTGCGAGACCTCGGCGAGCACCGGGCACGGCTGCGCCAGGCACGAAGCAGCCAGAGCCGGCTCGCCCTTGTGGGTTACACGAATGCCGGCAAGAGTTCCCTGCTGAACGCCCTCGGCGGCGGCCCGTCCGGCAGCGGCGTGCTGGCTGCAAACCTGTTGTTTGCCACCCTGGATCCCACCACCCGTCGCATCGCCCTGCCGGATCAGGGCGGCGGACCGGCCCAGATGATCCTGCTCACCGACACGGTGGGCTTCATCCATGACCTGCCTCCGGCCCTGATGGAAGCCTTCCGCTCCACCCTGGAGGAAACCCTGGCGGCCGACGGCCTGCTGCTCGTGGTCGACCTCAGCGATCCGCACTGGCCGGAACACCGGAGCACCGTGCTTGCCATCCTCAAGACCCTGAACTGCCAGGCACCGCTGCGGCTGGTCGCCAACCAGATCGACCGCTGTCCAGCCTCGGAACTGGTCCGGGCCCGCAGCCTGGAGCCGGATGCCCTGTTTGTTTCAGCCACGGCCGGCCTGGGTCTGCAGCACCTGCGCGAGTGCCTGCGCAACTGGCCGCCCCGGCCCGAGCCCGAAACGACCAAAAATACACCTCAAGAGTGAACAATTGGTCCCAGCCAGGCAGATCGGGCGTCAAAAGCTTGCCGCAGCAAGCCTTTCCAGGCTTGATCACCGCCGTAATTTTCCCTTGCGGCATGCGTTAAATTGACGAGATCGTCAAGAGCCCATGCGCGAGTTCAGCCAGGCTTTGCTGGAGCCTGGGGCCCTCACCACCCTTGCTGTTCTGGCCGGGGCCATCGTGCTGTTCCTGGGCGGCTGGCTGCCTCCGGAAGTGGTGGGCCTGCTGGCTGCCGCTCTGCTGATCTGCGCCGGCGTGCTCGATGCCAAGGAAGCCGTGGCCGGTTTCGGCAGCCCGGCCCTGATCACCCTGATCGGCCTGTTCGCCCTCTCCGCCGGCCTGTTCAGGTCCGGCACCCTTGATCGACTGCGGGCCCTGATCGGCTCCGACGCGGTGCGCAGCCCGAAGCGGATGATCGCCCTGATGACAGCGGTGGTGGGTCCGGTGTCCGGTTTCGTGCCCAACACACCGGTCGTGGCGGCGCTGCTGCCGGTGGTCGAAGGCTGGTGCCAGCGGCGGGGCATTGCTCCCTCGAAAGTGCTGCTGCCGCTCTCGTTTGCCACCGTGCTGGGCGGCACGCTCACCCTGCTGGGCAGTTCGGTGAACCTGCTGGCGAGCGAAGTGAGCGAGCGGCTGGGCTACGGATCCTTCGGTCTGTTCGACTTCTCTGCCATCGGCATCGGCGTCTGGCTGGTGGGCAGTGTGGCGATGGTCCTGCTCGCCGACCGGTTCCTGCCCGACCGGGGCAGGGAGGGCGACACCCTGCAGACCACCAGCGGGTACATCACCGAGGTGCTGATCCCCAGGGGCTCCGGTCTGGTGGGCCAGTCGCTGCACGACAGCCGGCTGCAGCGCCGCTTCGATGTCGACGTGCTGGAGCTGCATCGCGACGGTGAACGCTTTCTGCCACCCCTGGCCGACCGCACCCTGCAGCAACGGGACCGGCTGGTGCTGCGCTGCAGCCGGGATGAACTGCTGCGGCTGCAGCAGGAGCACACGATCGTGCTGGCGCCGACGCCCGAACCGGCCCCCCCTGCCGACCAGCAGAACAAGCAGCGCATGGTGGAGGTGCTGATCCCCTCCGGGTCCACCATTGCCGGCGACTGCCTGCGCGATCTTCGCTTCCGCCAGCGCTACAACATGACGGTGCTGGCCCTGCGCCGCGGCAATGCGGTGCTGCGCGAACGGCTCGGCCGCATCAGCCTGCATGAAGGCGATGTGCTGCTGATCCAGGGCCCCCGGGATGCGATCCGGGGTCTGCAGGACAGCAATGACCTGGTGGTGCTGGAGGAGCTGGAGAAAGACCTGCCCACGGTGAGCCGCAAGGGGGTGGCCCTGCTGATCGGCGTGCTGGTGATCCTGCTGCCCACCTTCGAGCTGATGCCGCTGGTGGCTTCGGTGCTGCTGGGCACCGTGGCCATGGTGGCCACCGGTTGCCTGCGGCCAGGCGAACTGCAGCGTGCAATCCGGCTGGATGTGATCCTGCTGCTGGGCTCCCTGGCCAGCTTCAGCGTCGCCCTGGAAAAGACCGGCCTGGCCTCAGCCCTGGCCAAGGCCCTGATCGGCGGCCTGGACGACTGGCCCGTCTACGGGGCCCTGCTGGTGGTGTTTCTGTTCACGACCCTGCTCACCGAAGTGATGAGCAATGCCGCCGCCGTGGCCCTGCTGATCCCGGTGGCCGGACAACTGGCCGCGGGTCTGGGCCAGCCCCCGCTCGCTTTCATCTACGCCGTGCTGTTCGGAGCCAGTCAGAGCTTTCTCAGCCCTGTCGGCTACCAAACCAATCTGATGGTGTTCGGCCCCGGTCGCTATCGCTTCCTTGATGTGACCCGCTACGGCTTCCCCCTTACCCTGATCATGACCCTCCTGGTTCCTTTTCTGATCTGCCGACACTTCAGGCTCTAAGGTCTGGCCCCACCAGACTTGAGATGCTGACGTGTCCGCAATCTCCCTGGCCTGAGGCCACGGAACTCCTCCTTCCTCTGTTTCGCTTCAATCTTCCATGGCTCTGCAACTCGGCGACACCGTTCCCGATTTCACCCAGAATTCCCAACTGGGCCCGATCAACCTCTACGACTTTGCTGGCGACAGCTGGGTGGTGCTGTTCTCCCATCCTGCCGATTACACACCTGTCTGCACAACCGAACTCGGAGAAGTGTCGCGTCTGCGCTCCGCATGGGAGCAGCGCAACGTCAAGACCATCGCCCTGAGCGTCGACTCCGCAGAAAGTCACAACGGCTGGATCTGCGACATCAACGAAACCCAGAACACCACCGTTGACTATCCAATCCTCGCCGACGAAGACAAAAAGGTGAGCGATCTCTACGGAATGATTCACCCGAACTCCCTCAACAACCTGACGGTGCGCTCGGTGTTCATCATCGACCCCAACAAGAAACTGCGTCTGCAGATCACCTACCCCGCCAGCACCGGCCGGAATTTCGATGAGATCCTGCGGGTGATCGACTCCCTTCAGCTGACCGACAACCACCAGGTGGCGACCCCGGTGAACTGGAAGGATGGTGAAGACTGCGTCGTGGTGCCTTCCATCCCCACTGAGGAAGCCCGCAACAAGTTCCCGAAGGGTGTGACGGAAATCCGGCCCTATCTGCGCATGACCCCCCAGCCCAACAAGTGAGCTGCAGCGTCTGGCTGCGGTCACCGTCCGCCCCCGGTCGATCCCGGGGGCTTTGCCGATGCGGGAGCGCACTGCGGTGAACACGATCGTGCTGGGGCTGATGAGCGGCACCAGTGCCGATGGCATCGACGCCGTACTGGTGCGATTCAGCGGCAGAGCCGCTGCACCCCGTTGGCAGATCCTGGCCAGCGGCTTCCGGCCCTATCCAGAGGCCCTGCGAACCCGACTTGTGGCGGCAGGGCAAGGGGCACCGCTCAACAGCGCCGACTGGCTGGCCCTGGCGGAGGCCGTCACCGAGGAGCAGGCCGCGGCTGCAAGGCAGTGTGATCCCGACGGACTGGCCAGGCTGGTGGGCTGTCATGGGCAGACCGTGTGGCATCGGCCGCCCCAGGGGCAGCGGCGTGGCGCCAGCTGGCAGCTGCTGCAGGGCCCGCTGCTCGCCCAGTTGCTGGGCTGCTCTGTGGTCCACGATTTCCGGGCAGCCGATCTGGTTCTGGGGGGGCAGGGAGCACCACTGGTTCCACCGGCGGATCAAGCCTTGGTGGGCCGGGTGGCTGGCTGGCGTGCCCTGCTCAACCTGGGAGGCATCGCCAATCTGACCCTGATCCCCCCGGCGAGCGGCCCTGATCGATCAGCTCCGCTCCAGGGCTGGGACTGCGGACCGGCCAACACCCTTCTCGATCTGGCGGTGAGCCACTTCAGCGCAGGGCGTCTCAGCTTCGACGCTGACGGCGCCTGGGCCGCCCGGGGAACGGTGGACAGCACCACCGTGAACAGCTGGTTGCGGGAGGAGTACTTCCAGCTCCCGCCGCCGAAGTCCACGGGCCGGGAACTGTTCGGCGCCACCGACCTGGAACGGCGCCTCGGCGATCTCGAGCGCACGGCCCAGCGGCAGGGCGGCCCGCTGACGGCAGCCGATGCCCTGGCCAGCCTCACGGCGTTCAGCGCCGCCGTGGTGGCTCAGGATCTGCAGCGGGGCCCCTGCCCCGTGGAACTGCTGGTGGCAGGTGGGGGCAGCCGCAACGCCACCCTGATGGCCCAGCTGCGTCAGCGCTGTCTCGGCATCACGGTGAGACCGCTGCAGGAGCTTGGAATCGCCGATAACCAGCGGGAGGCCCTGGCCTTTGCCCTGCTGGCCTGGTGGCATGACCGCGGCCATCCCGGCAATGCCCCGAGCGTGACCGGGGCAGCCCGGGACTGCCTGCTGGGAATCCGGGTTGAACCGCCGGCTCATCCAGGCCGATACAACCGCAACCGGCGAGGTGCACCACGCAGCCGCGGCTGATCGGCTCTGCCCTGGCGTTCCAGCTGCTGTCGAACCCGGTCGGAGCCGGCGATGGCCGACGGATCCGGCTCAACCGAACGCTGCCGTTCCAGCCGCTCCACCCCCTGCTGAATCAGCACCCTGGCCATGTTGCTGACGGTGCGGGCCTCCGCGTCAGCCAGCAGGGTCAGCCGTTCGCAGAGCTCCTCCGGCAGCACCACCTGGATGCGGGGCGATTTCGGCTTGCCGCTGGTTGAGGTTTGGCGGGTGGCCACGACGATTCCGGAACGGGGAAGCTTCGGCGCAGGTGGGGTCTCGGCAGATCAGGACCCGCTCGGGTCCCGCACCGGAGGCACGGATCCACCCGGTGACAGCAAAGTGTACGGCGATAGCCATGGGTAGTATCCGTGACTAAGCTAGGGGCAGTCCACCCGAACGGTGTGTTCCACCGTTCGGCCTCAGCCGGATCACCCAGGCCGGAGGTCAGCCCATGCCCCGAAACCGCGAACGCGGGCACACTGCCCGCAAAACCGCCGAGCGCACGGATGTGCTCGTTTCAGCGGTGATCAGCACCTATCTGCTGACCCACCTGCACCATGTGCTGCAACGGGCTGAGTTCGGCGCCCAGCAGGAGGGGCGCACAGCTCTCGCAGCCAATTACGCCGAATTGCGCAAGGTGCTCTGTGTGGATGCCCGCAGCATGGAGGATGCCTCCGCCTGCGGCAATCCGGTGAGCGACGCGCCCCAGGCGGCCTGAGCCTGCCTTGCAGCACAAGTGGTTCGGCAGGCATAAGGTCGGGGCAGAGCCCTCATGCCGATGACCAGCCAGCCCTGTGACCAGCCGTCCGGCGATCCCGCTGCCCAGGCCTCAGCCGCGGGCAGTGACAATGCCGCGGCTCTCTATGCGCAGATCAGCAACGATCACGACCTGACCCAGGCACTGTTCCGCCAGGCTCTGCAGGATCCGTCAGGGGCGCTGGAGCGGATCGTGGCGTTGGGCGACGCGTTCGGGTTGCCTGTGAGCCGCGAGCAGGTGCGATCCCACGTGGCTTCCCTCGACGACAGCGCCAGCAAACAATGGCTGCTGAAGGCCCGCGGCGGCCTTTGAGCGCGACGGCGGCTGGGGGAGGGGAGCACTGCGACGCTGTCGCTGGTCGGAGCCGCCTCCCTGGGCCCAGCTGAAAAACAGCCAGTAGCTCACGATCGCCAGGCCAGCCGCCACCACCAGGGCAGCCACCTGCTCCAGGCGCTTGATCATGCGGATCGGCGGAGGGGTGGTCTTCTGGAGTCTGCCCCAGCAGCCTCCGGCAGGGATGATGAGCAGGGTTGGCCCACTGGACTGTCACCGGCAGCCGGTCCCACGCCGCCAGCCCGCCCTTCTTCAGCCTCCCGCCCCTCCGTGCTCCGACTTGAACGCATCGGCAAGATCTATCCCACAGGCGAGGTGCTGCGTGATGTCACCTGGGAGGTGAAGGGCGGCGACCGCATCGGGCTCGTGGGCGTCAATGGCGCCGGCAAGTCGACGCAGATGCGGATCATCGCCGGTCTGGAGGAACCCAGCACCGGCACGGTGGTGAAACAGGGCTCGCCGCGGATCGCCTACCTGCAGCAGGAATTCGACGTTGATCCCAGCCGCACCGTGCGCGAGGAGCTGTTCCAGGCTTTCGGGGAGGCCGCCGAGGTCCTGAATCGCAAACACGCGGTGGAGCAGGCGATGGGCAGCGAGCGGGCCGCCACGGATCCCGCTCACCTGGAAGAGCTGATCGACGCGCTCGGCGGCCTGCAGGAGCGCTTCGAAGCGCTGCACGGCTACGAGCTGGACGCCCGCATCGACAAGCTGTTGCCCACGATCGGCTTCACACCCGAGGGGGCCGAACAGCTGGTGGCCGATTTTTCGGGCGGCTGGCAGATGCGCATCGCCCTGGGCAAGATCCTGCTGCAGGAGCCGGATCTGCTGCTGCTCGACGAGCCCACCAACCACCTGGATGTGGACACGATCCAGTGGCTGGAGGACTATCTGCTTGAGCAGAGCGCCGCGATCGTGGTGATCAGCCACGACCGCACCTTCCTCGATCGGGTCTGCACCCAGATCGTGGAAACCGAGCGGGGCATCTCACGCACCTACCTGGGCAACTACAGCCAGCACCTGGAGCAGAAGGCGCTGGAACGCGAGGCCTCCCAGGCGGCCTTCGAGCGCCAGCAGAAGGAACTCAGCGCCCAGCAGGCCTACATCGACCGCTTCCGCGCCAGCGCCACCCGCTCCACCCAGGCCAAGAGCCGCGAGAAGCTGCTGGAGAAGGTGGAGCGGATCGAGGCGCCCGTGGAAACCGTGGGCGGGCCCCGTTTCCGCTTCCCCGAGCCACCCCGCTCCGGCAGGGTGGTGGCCGAGGTCAAAGAGCTCACCCTCAGCTACGGCGAGCAGATCCTGTTTCTCGGCGCCGAGCTGGAGGTGGAGCGGGGTGACCGCATCGCCTTCGTGGGCCCCAACGGTGCTGGCAAATCCACCCTGCTGCGGCTGATCATGGGGCTGGAGCAACCCGATGAGGGCGTTGCGGGTCTCGGGGAGCACAACGTGATCGCCGGCTACTTCGAGCAGAACCAGGCCGAGGCCCTCGACCTCACCAAAACGGTGATCGATACGATTTTCGAGGCCGTACCGGATTGGACCCAGACCCAGGTGCGCTCGCTGCTGGGCAGCTTCTGCTTCTCCAACGAGAGCGTGTTCAAGGAGGCAGGCAAGCTCTCAGGCGGCGAGAAGGCGCGGCTGGCCCTGGCCCTGATGCTGCTGTCCCCCTGCAACCTGCTGGTGCTCGATGAGCCCACCAACCACCTCGACATCCCGGCCAAGCAGATGCTTGAGGACGCCCTGATCGCCTATGAGGGCGCCGCCCTGCTGGTGAGCCACGACCGCTACTTCATCAGCCGGGTGGCCAACAGGATCGTGGAGCTGAAAGACGGCGAACTGGTGCTGTACCGGGGGGACTACGCCTATTACCAGGCGAAGAAGCGCGAGGAGAGCGAGGCCGCCGAGGCCGCCGCCGCCGCGGCAGCGCGCGCGGCCCGTCAGGCCGCCAACCGCCTCCGGCAGAAGGACAAGCAGAAGGCCAGGCAGCAGGGGGGCAAATCCTGAGGAGCAGCGGGCCGTCCGCCATGGCCGCACTGGACAGGCCTGACAGCCAGGAAATCAGCACAGCCCGGCAGGGCGGTTGCAACGGCTACGCGCAGACCTGAAACAGTTTGTAGCTTGACCAAACACCTGTTTCCATCCGGTGCCTGCCATGGGCGACCCCCTGAGCCTCAGCCTTGGTCAGCAGTTCGAGCTCGAGCGCATGAGCCGGGCGATCGATGAAACCGCTGATCTGTCGGCCCTGCGGGGCCTTGCCAAGCAGTTGCTGCAGGCCTGGCAAAGCCAGAAGGCCGCCACGCAATGGGTGATGCGCCAGCAGCTGGGCGCTGCGGCCCCGAACGGTCAACGCCCCGACATCGCCATGGGGACAACGGGGATCTGAACCGTCTGCCCCCCGCGACTCACCGTCAGCCGGAGGGTCCCGCCCACGCCCGCCCGTTCCACAGCCGTGATCAGATCGGCGGGCTCCTCGAGGCGAATGCCATCGGCACTCAGCACCACATCTCCCTGGCGCAACCCAGCCTTCTGCGCAGGCCCCGACGCCGAAACCGAGGCGATACGCACCCCTCGAACAGGGCCACCGGCTTCGCTGCGCACCGGCTCCAGGGCGACACCGATGATCGGATGGTTCACCCTGCCGGTCGCCAGGAGCTGGCCGGCGATGGCCCGCGCCCGGTTGATCGGGATGGCGAAACCGAGCCCCGCCCCCGGACCGGTCCGTACCAGGGTGTTGATCCCGATCACCTCGCCATCGGCGTTGAGCAGGGGCCCGCCGGAATTGCCCGGATTGATGGCGGCGTCGGTCTGGATCAGATCCAACCGCTTGCCGGTGATGCCGAGCTTGGCGGCATTGCGGTTCAGATTGCTGATGATGCCGAGGGTGACGGTGTTATCGAGGCCATAGGGATTGCCGACGGCGATGGCCCACTCCCCCACCTCAAGGCGATCGGAATTGCCGAGGGGAGCCACGGGCCAGGGCCCCCGTCCATCGATGCGCACCACGGCCAGATCGGTGAGCCGGTCGAGGCCCACCACGGTGCCGGGCACGCGGCGCCCATCCTGGAGACCGACCGTCACCCGATCGGTCTTCTCGACCACGTGGGCATTGGTCAGGATCAACCCGTCGGCCTGGAACACGAATCCGCTGCCCTGACCGCGTTCCGTGCGCTGTCGCGGCGGTTGCTGTGCCTGGGAGGGCAGCCCGAAGAACTGACGGAACAGGGGGTCCTCCAACATGGCGCTGGAGGGGGCCCGTCCACTCACCTGAACGGTGCGCTCCGTATCGATCGTGACGACAGCAGGTCCGGCCCGGCGCACAGCTGCGGCCACGAAACTCTGACGGGACAGGGCTGCCGCCGCTGCAGATGCAGCGTTCACCGGCCCAGGCCTATCGATCCCCGCACCGAGCAGCGGCAGCAACAGGGTCAGGTGCAGAGCCGGCTTCAGGAAGCGGTGAGAGCGCATGCGGCTGGTGGGCGTGCGGATTCGACCGTAGTCACAGCGGGGCCTGGTTGACAGGCCGGTTGTCCCGACCTCGGCGCACCAACCTCAGCGCACCAGGCCTGATCGCGCCGGGCCTGATCGCGCCGGGCAATGATGGAATCAGCCGCTGTCCTGAACGCTCCAGCGGGCCCTCGCCATGAACGCCCTGCTTTCCCAGATCTTTCCGATCCTCTACGGCACCTGCTTCCTGGTCCTGCTGTGGCAGGCGTTCCGCGTGATGGGCAGAGGATTCGGCGCCATACCGCGCCCGGGGGATCCCGGCGGCGGCGGCAACAGGCGGGACCGCACCGGCCAGGTCACGGTCCATCCGGAGCTCCTGGACGCCGATGGACAGCTGACGCAGGAGGATCTGCTCACGGTGCGCTTCGGAGCCGAGGGCGGGGAAGTCCGCCCCCCCTCACCCCCCACTGAATAGGCTCAGAACCGAGTCCATGTTTTCAGGGAGAGAACCGAATTGGATCAACGCACGCGAATCGTGGGCGCGGTCCTGCGCAACATCAAGCTGCCGCCCCGGTTTCGCCTCCGGTTGGTCAAGGAAGACCCTGTGCGCCTGGAGTTGAGCCTCACACCGGCATACGGCAAGGATCCGCTGCTGGTGGGGTTGCTGGAGTCGCAGGATCTGGTGGCACGCCGCGACCGGGAAGGCCGCATCCCCCGGGATCTGCAGGGCACCTGGGACTGGACGGTGCGCCACGGCAAGGTGAGCACGGGCGGTTGGAACCCTTATCTCAAGGAAGCTCTGCAGACCATGTTCGAAACGGGGCTGCCGGCGATCGTCTACGAAGAACTCACCGGCGAGGCGTATCACCCTGTGGACGGGGTCCGGCACGTGCGCTGAGCGGCGGATGCCGCAGGTCCTGCCGATCGATGCGCTTCTGCCCCGGTTGAGGCAGGCGATCGCTCCATCCGGTTCCACCCTGCTCCTGCAGGCACCTCCCGGGGCCGGCAAGACGACCCGGGTGCCGATCGCGGTGCAGCAGGCGATCGACGGCCTGGTGTGGGTCCTGGAACCGCGGCGGATCGCCGCCCGCAGCGCAGCGCAGCGCATGGCCACCGAGCTGGGGGAACGGCCGGGTGAAACGGTTGGATACAGCGTGCGCCTCGACAGCCGGGTCAGTGCTGCCACCCGGATCGAGGTGCTCACCGAAGGGCTGTTCCTGCGGCGGCTGCAGGCCGACCCCGCTCTCAGCGGCGTGGGCTGCCTGATCTTCGATGAGTTCCACGAACGCCATGCCGATGGGGATCTGGCGCTGGCGCTGGTGCGGCAGGCCCGAGAGCTGTTGCGTCCCGACCTGCGGCTGGTGGTGATGTCTGCCACCCTGGCGATCGATCCGCTGGCGCAGCAGCTGCCGCAGGCCCTGCAGCTCACCAGCGCCGGGCGCGCTCACCCCGTGACCATTACCCATCAGGCCCCCAGAGCCGCCGAGCCCCTGGCCGACCAGGTGGCGCGAGCGCTGGCGGAGCACTGGCTCGATCAGCACCGGCCCGGGGACTGCGCGCTGGTGTTTCTGCCCGGCCTCAGCGAAATCCGCAGCTGTGAGCGGCGCCTGTTGAGCAGCCCCTGGGGCGGGAGCCTGGAGGTGGTGCAGCTCCACGGCAATCTGTCCTTGGAGGATCAGGCTCGGGTGATCGCGCCGGCACCGGGGCGGACCGGTCGGGTGGTGCTGGCCAGCGGCATCGCCGAGAGTTCGCTCACGATCGCCGGGGTCGCTCTGGTGATCGACAGCGGGCTGAGCCGACGCAGCCGCTTCGATCCGGCCCGGGGGCTCGACGGCCTGGTCACCGTGCCGTCGAGCCAGGCCAGTGCCGAGCAGCGGGCCGGCAGAGCGGGACGCCTGGGCCCCGGGCGCTGCGTCCGTCTCTGGTCTGCCGCTGAACAGGGGCGGCGGCCCGCCCATGACACGCCGGAGCTGCTGGAGTGCGATCCCTTGCCGCTGGCCCTCCAGCTGGCGGAGTGGGGCGATCCCCTCGGAGCCGATCTGGCCTGGATTGATGCACCGTCGGCCGAGGCACTGAAGGAGGCCCGCACCGCCCTGGGACGGCTGGGTGCACTCCAGGGCTCCACCGATGGCGGCCTCAGCGCCGCCGGCCGCGCCATGGCCAGACTTGGCCTGCACCCCCGGCTGGCCCGGCTGCTGCTGAGCGGCCGCGCCCGCGGCCAGAGCCAGCTGGCCTGTGAGCTGGCGGTGCTGCTGAGCGAGCGGGACCCCCTTGATCGCCGCGAGGCCGGCAGCGACCTTCTGCGCAGACTGGACTGGCTGAGGGCCCAATCCAGCCGCCATCCCAGCCGCCAGTTGCTGGAGCACTGGGGGCGTCAGCTGGCGGCCCTGCCAGGGGACGCCGGAGGGGGAGCCGCTGGACGCCCAGCCGGGGAGCCACCGGTGCCCGAGGATCTGGCGGCCGGCCTGCTGGTGGCTGCGGCCTTCCCGGAGCGACTGGCGCTGGCCCGCGAGGGCCAGCAGGGCCGCTACCTGCTGCGCAGCGGCCGTGGCGCCGTGCTGAACGGCGAGGATCCACTTGGAACCCCCTCGGCACTGGCGGTGGCGAATCTGGACGGCACGGGCGTGGACGCGCGGATCCAGCTGGCGGTGCCCCTGCCCCTGGAGGTTCTGCGGGAGCTGGCCCTGGAAAGCGGCGAAACGGATGTGCTGGTGACCTGGGATGATCGGGCCCTGCGGGTGCGATGCGAGCGCCGGTTGCTGCTGGGAGCGCTGCAGCTTGAACGGCAGCCCTGCTGCCCGAGCGATCCGGGGCGGATCCGTCTGGAGCTCCTGGGAGGGCTGCGCCGCCACGGCCTCGGTCACCTGCCCTGGCGGCCGGCACTGCGCCAGTTGCAGCAGCGGTTGGCTCTGGCGCATCAGCACCGGGGCGCGCCGTGGCCGGACCGTTGTGAGGCCGCCCTCAGCCGGGATCTGGAGGACTGGCTGGCCCCCTGGATCGATGGCATGACCAGCCTGGCCGAGCTGCAGGAGCTGGATCTTGAGAGTGCCCTCTGGGGAGAACTGAGCTGGGCGCAGCGCGCTGAACTGGATCAGCTGCTACCGGCCCAGCTGCCCGTGCCCTCCGGACGCGCGGTCAAGCTCGATTACAGCAGTGGGGAACCGGTGCTGGCGGTGAAGCTGCAGGAGCTGTTCGGGTGCAGCAGCACACCGACCGTGCTGAACGGTGAACTGCCTGTGACTGTGCATCTGCTGTCGCCTGCCGGCCGGCCAGCAGCCATCACCAGGGATCTGGCCAGCTTCTGGACCACGGGATACAGGGATGTCCGGCGCGACCTGCGCGGTCGTTACCCACGGCATCCATGGCCAGAGGATGGAGCCAACGCCACCCCCACAGGCCTCACCAAGGCGCGGCTCCAGGCCGAGTCGAGCTGAGCCCCCAGGCCGGGAGCGGCCTGATCCAAGCCAGCCAGCCAGGCTCTGTGCACCAGACTGCAGCGGACAACCGCCGCAACTGCAGCCTCAGCAGCCAGCAGGGTGTGGCGGCAGCGGCCGTCCCCCCGGCGATCCTCCCCTTGAACAGCTCGGAACTCTCACGCCAGCAGCTGCCGCGCTACGACGTCAGCAGCCTGAATTCGGCTGTGGCCAACCTGTTGGAACGCGGCTTCGCGCCCCGTTTTCTGCTCGAGGCCACGGTCAGCCGCCCCCAGCTCAAGAAGGGGCACCTCTGGATGACCCTGGTCGACGAACAGGCATCGATCTCTGCGGTGGTCTGGGCCTCCCAGCTGCAGCGTTTGAGCGTCCAACCAGCAGATGGCGATGGCGTTGTCGTGGTGGGCAAACTCAACTTCTGGGCCAGCCGGGCCAACCTCTGCGTACAGATCCTCGATCTGCGGCCGAGCCTGAGCAGCGTGCTGCGGCGCTTTGAACAGGTCCGCGAGAAACTGGCGCCGGAGGGGTTGTTTGACGTCGAGCGCAAACGTCCCCTGCCTGCCACGCCGGCGCGAATCGCCCTGCTTACCAGCGTGCCGAGCTCGGCCCTGGCTGACATGCTGCGCACCGCCAGAGAGCGCTGGCCTGCCACCGGCATTCTCCTGGTGCCGATCCCGGTGCAGGGGAACGCCGAAACACAGATCTGTAGGGCATTGATGCGCGTCAGCGCGCGGGCGCTCGACCTGGGCGTTGAGGTGATCGTGCTGGCCCGTGGAGGTGGCAGCCGTGAGGATCTGGCCGTTTTCGACGGCGAAGAGCTGGCTCGCACCATCCGCAGCACGGCGGTTCCGGTGGTCTGCGGCATTGGCCATGAGGACGACACCACCGTCGCCGACCTGGTGGCCGACTATCGCGCCGCCACGCCGACAGCAGCGCTGGTCGCCCTGCTGCCTGATCGGGAACAGGTGCTGGCCGGCCTGGGGCTGCAGCGGCGCCATCTGAGCCAATCGGTCAGGCTGAGGCTGCAGGCAGCCCGCCAGAGCATCGGTGGGGTGCTGGAGAGGCTGGAGCGCCTCCATCCCCGGATCCTGCTGCGCGATCGCCAACGGGACCTGGGCCAGGCCCAGCGACTGCTGAGGGCCCTCTCGCCGCAGCATGTGCTGGAACGGGGGTTCTGCGTCATGCGTGACTGCGAGGGCGGCCTGGTCCGCAGCGTTGCCGCAATGAACCTCGGCCAGCAGCTCAAGCTGAGCCTCGCTGACGGCGAGGCCGAAACAACCGTGCAGAGGCTTCACCCCACCAGCCCCGCCTACAGCGAGGGCGGATCGCCGTTGCCATGAATCGACCGGCATTGGCATCAGCCAGACTTGCGGACCAAGACCAACGGCGCGAACCAATGGCCCGGAGCCGACGTCCAAACAATGAACCGCTTGAGGCAGAGGAGAACGACTCCAGACCACACGTGAGCAGAACCAGCCAACGCCAGGAGGCCGGGGCTGACCTCAACTACAACCAGGCGCGCACTGCGCTGGATCTGATCCTGAGCCAACTGCAAGCAAGTGATCTGGATATTGAGGCAATGGCCGACCTATATCAGCGCGGTCGGGCCTATGCCCGCCGTTGCGAAGTGATCCTGGAACAGGTGGAACAGGATGTGTTGATCTGGGATGGACTGAACGACCCCGAGTCGCTACCGGCACCGCTTGAACCCGGCAGATTGGAGACGGATCGCCAAGGGGATGCTGCACAGGCAGGGACCCGAAAGCCCACGCAAGCACTGAAGCCAACAGCGTGACAGACGACAGGCGCGAAGGATCAACCGAAGGGGAAGAGATGATTCCCGGCTCCAACGACGTGGGCAGCACACAGGAGGGGGTCGCCACGCAGAAGATCCCGACCCACAGCGAACACACTGCACGGAACTGGCTCCAACCTCTCTACCTGGCGCTGGCAGCGGCGGGCGCGATCCTGCCTTGGCTTGCCAATCTGAACTTCATTCAGAACTATGGAGCATCCTTTGATCTCGGACTATTCGTCTCTCTTGCCAACGCCAATCCGGCGGCACAGTCGTTGTCATCAGACCTGGCGATCGGCGCAACGAGCGTTGTCATCTGGATGATTGTCGAAAGCAGACGCTTGCAACTGCGGGGCTTGGCCTGGGTCCTCCTCAGTTGCGCAACCATTGCCTTCGCCTTTGGCGCGCCTCTGTTTTTATACCTGCGCGAACGACGTCTGGCCGAACTCAGCAGACAAAGTCATTCAAGAGTATAGGTGATCGATCCGCACCACCTAAATTATTGAACTTGTATCGATACTCACAAATCCCTCCACGCGACCACGCAGCCGAACCCGAAGCCAACGGTGAACACCATGTGCACAACCAGAAATAAAATGGGCGCAAGAAGTTAAAACAACAAGACTTGCAGATACCAGCAAGCTCTATCAACCCAAAGACCGATAGCTCCATCGTCGGCAACGACCAAACCGCAGCCAAACTGGTCCATCGCCAACGGCGACTGTCAAGCAATGGGCGGAAGATTGCCGTGGCCACAACTGACACTAATCATCAGCAATGACGTCGACGTCAACAGTCATACCGGATGCCTGAAGTTGATCATTCGCTTGGGATGAGGCGGAAATAGGATCGACAATATTGCCAGTCATCTCTGCACCACAGGCAGGACAAACATCGAGCCCAAGCGATCGGAAACCACAGCTTGGGCACGGACGCATCCGCGCGCGCAGGACCTGCCAGCCAATCAAACCGGCCCCCACCAAAACCAGCGGAGCGATGATGGCGAGGATGGTCAGCCCACCCACAAGATTCAAAACCAACCGACCGGCCGGACCAGGAGCGAGCAGCAGCAGGGCGCCCACCAAAATCCAGAACCAAGGAATCGGACGAGGCATCGCAACCACACAACTGGAATGCCGCCATCCTGACTGGCCCCATGACCGACGGCATCCATCGACCAGGCGGATGCCACAACACGAAGCAGCCATCAAACAAACGCAGACTGGAGTGATCCTGACAAGCGCATCAACTGGCAGAGCCCAACACCATGACGTCCACCAGCCGCCAGGCACAAAAAAGCACCCGTCCAGCGGGTGCTTCTTCAGGCAGGCAATGACAACGGCACGGCTTCAGCCAGTCCCTCATCATCTTGGTCACTGGCCTGATGATCATCAAGCCAGTGGAACGCATGCTGACAATCAACAGCCTGTTG
>CAMDLO010000048.1 GCA_945901765.1 Cyanobium sp. NIES-981
CTGGCCAACCGCACCTGCACGTCACCCGCACTCACCTGCCGAAGCACGCCAGGCAGGCTTTCGCCGCCGATCCGCAGGTTGGAGACCAGCAGCCAGTCCGCCAGGTTGTCGACGTCCGGGTGGGACGACTCCCCCAGCCAGTGCAGGGCGGCCGGCAGGGCGGCCGGCAGGTCGCCAGCCGCCCCGGCGGGGTGAGTCGCCAGCTCCAGCTGCACCTGGGCCTCGAGGGAGGCACCCAGCAGTCCCTCGCTCCGGCAGCTTTCCAGTTGCCGGTTAATCAGAGCCCGCAGCTCCAGGATCGCGGCCATCGGCGCGTCGAGGTCGGGCCGGTGCCATTCGGCCGGGGCGGTGGGCCAGCCGCGCTCGAACACCGAGGCCTCGGCCACCGGGTAGGGCAGGTTCTGCCAGATGTCCTCGGCCATGTGGCAGAGCACGGGCGCGATCAGGCCGGCCAGCCGCTCCACCACCAGGGCCAGCACCGTCTGACAGCTGCGGCGGCGGAATGCCTTGGCGCCGCTCACATAAAGGCGGTCCTTGGCGATGTCGAGATACACGTTCGAAAGATCCACCACGCAGAAGTTCTGCAGCGCCTGGAAGAAGCGGTAGAACTCGAAGCGCTCGAAGTCGCCGGTCACGCTGTCGATCAGGAGGGCGGTGCGCTGCAGCATCCACTGATCGAGCAGCGGCAGTTCGGCGACGGGCACCGCATCACCGCCGTCGGCCTGAGGGCGCGGATCGAAGTCGTGCAGGTTGCCCAGCAGGTAGCGGGCGGTGTTGCGCACCTTGCGGTAGACGTCCGCCAGCTGTTTGACGATGCCTGGCCCCAGGGGCACATCGGCGGAGTAATCCACCGAGCTGACCCACAGGCGCAGCACATCGGCGCCGTAGGCGGGATCCTGTTTCTCGTTCTTGCCTCCCTCCACCAGCACGGCGGGATCCACCACGTTGCCCAGGGATTTGCTCATCTTGCGGCCCTGTTCATCGAGGGTGAAGCCGTGGGTGAGCACCCGTTTGTAGGGGGCATGGCCGTTGACGGCCACCGAGGTGAGCAGGCTGCTCTGGAACCAGCCGCGGTGCTGATCGCTGCCTTCCAGGTACAGATCGGCGGGGTAGCCCAGGCCCCGCTCTCGCAGCACGCCCGCCCAGGAGGAGCCGGAATCGAACCACACATCCATGGTGTCGGTGCCCTTGCGCCATTGCGCGGCCTCGGCGGCGTAGTCCGCCGGCAGCAGCCCGGCCTCATCGCGCTCCCACCACACGTCGCCGCCGTGCTCGGCGATCAGGCCCTGGATGTGGCTGAGGGTGGCCTCATTGAGCAGCACCTCACCGGTTTCGCGGTGATAGAAGACCGGAATCGGCACGCCCCAGGTGCGCTGGCGGCTGATGCACCAGTCGCCCCGCTCCCCCACCATCGCCTCGATGCGGTTGCGGCCGCTGGCCGGTAGCCACTCCACCTGGGCGATCGCGTCGAGGGCGGCGGCGCGGAAGCCCTCCACCGAGGCGAACCACTGTTCGGTGGCGCGGAAGATCGTCGGTTTCTTGGTGCGCCAGTCGTAGGGATAGCGGTGTTCGTAGCGCTCCTGCCTGAGCAGCAGACCGGTGCCCTCCAACGCCGCGATGATCGTGGGGTTGGCGTCCTTGAGCACGTTGGTGCCGGCGAAGGGACCGGCTTCGGCGGTGAGGTTGCCGGCCTCATCCACCGGGCAGAGCACCGGCAGGTTGTATTTGCGGCCGGTGTGGAAGTCGTCCACGCCGTGACCGGGAGCGGTGTGCACCAGGCCCGTGCCCGCTTCGGTGGTGATGGTGTCGCCGCCCATCACCACCGGGCTGGTGCGTGCCAGCAGCGGGTGGCGGTAGATGATCCCCTCCAGCTCGGCTCCCATCAGCGTGAGCAGTGGCGTGAGGGTCAGGCCGAGGCTGTTCTCCAGGCTCTCCCGCAGCTGGGCAGCCACCACCAGGTGGCTGGTGGCCGGTGCCGGCGTGTCGCCGCGCGTGGTCACGGCGCAGATGGCGTAGGGGAGCCGCTCATTCACCGACACCGCCAGGTTGGCGGGCAGGGTCCAGGGGGTGGTGGTCCAGATCGCCACCGCCAGGCCGCCGGGAGCAAGGAGCTGGTCGAGCGCGAGGCCAGCATCCGCAAGCTTCAGGCGCAGCCCGGCCGCATGAGGCGCATGGCCCCCATCGCCCGGCAGCTCCACCACCGGGAAGGCCACGTAGACGCTCGGCGAGGTGTGGCCTTCGGGGTACTCGAGCTCGGCCTCGGCCAGGGCGGTGCGGGAGCTGGGGCTCCAGTGCACGGGCTTCAGACCCCGATAAATGTGACCGGCCAGCACCATGGCGCCGAAGACGCCGATCTGCGCGGCCTCGTAGCGCTTCTGCAGGGTGAGGTAGGGCTGATCCCAGTCAGCCCAGATCCCCCAGCGCCGGAAGCCTGCCTTCTGGCCCTCCACCTGCTCCAGCGCATAGGCATGGGCCTTGCGGCGCAGGCTGATCGGGGTGAGGGCGGCCCGTTCAGCGCTGCCCAGCCCCTGGAGCACCTTCAGTTCGATCGGCAGGCCGTGGCAGTCCCAGCCCGGCACGAAGCGGGCCTTGCGGCCCTGGAGCAGGGCCGTTTTGTTGATGATGTCCTTGAGGATCTTGTTGAGGGCATGGCCCACGTGCAGAGCCCCGTTCGCGTAGGGGGGACCGTCGTGGAGCGTGAAGGGCTCGCCGGGGTTGTGCAGGCTGAGGCGCTCGTAGATCCGTCGCTCGGCCCAGAACGCCTGGATCTCCGGCTCCCGCGCCTTGGCGTTGGCCCGCATGCTGAAGTCGGTCTGCAGCAGGTTGAGCGTGTCCTTGTAAGACGGTCGCTCGGACGGGGCGGGCGCGGAGCTGGCGGTCAAGACGCCGGGGCGGCAAGGGGCGATTATCCCGCTTCGTCTGCTGCGGGTGCCGCAGCGGGCACGGCGCTGGCTTCGATCAGGGCATCGATCTGCTCGAACGAGCTCACGACCGCCGCCGGCGCCGCGTCGCTCGCCGATGCGGGGGCAGGTTCTGGGGCCGGGTCCGGTGGTGGCACGGGTTCAGACACTGGCTCAGGCACCACCTCTGCCTCTGCCGGGTCGCTGATCGGCGCCGCTGCCGCCGCAGGCTCGGGCCGCACCCAGCGCTTGCTGGTGGTGCGGGGCTGGCGCCGTTCCCCCAGCCAGGTGGTGAGCACGTTCAGCCGCGTCTGCAGCAGGCTCCCCAGCCCGGCGGCGGTGCTGGTGAGCTGCTGCAGGGCGCTCTGCCACCGCTCGCCGGAGCGGAGGCGCGTCTGTTCCTCGGGGCTGAGCAGGCGCCAGCGGCCCTGACCCACTTCCAGGCCAAGCCGGCCGATCAGCAGGCCACCGCACAGCACTCCCAGCATCGGCGAGCCGGTGAGCCGGTCGGCGCTGGTCACCAGCACCAGGCCCAGCAGCAGCACCACCGCTCCCCAGGCCGCATCGCGAGGACGGCTCAGTTCAGGCAACAGCAGCGGCAGCAGCAGCATGGCCAGGCCGCCTGCCAGGGCCAGTGCGCCTCCCAGGGTGGCGAGCATCGCATTCGGCGTGGGGACCCCATTCTGAGCTGTGCCCTCCGCCAGGGCTCCTAAAATCGGTTCACGCCCACCTGGCGGAATTGGTAGACGCGCTGGGTTTAGGTTCCAGTGACTGCGGTCGTGGGGGTTCAAGTCCCCCGGTGGGCATGATCGGGTCTCGCGGCGGGCCTTCCCGTGCCTAAGTTGCCTGTCGCCTCTGTGCGGGCTCCTTCGCGATCGCGTCCATGACCCAGGCTCCGGCTGCCACCCAGTTGCACTCGGTGCCCGCCCAGCTGCCGCGGTCGGTGCCGAAGCCTTTTCTTGATCCCCCCGGGCCCTGGAACCCCACCGTGGGATTGTTTCTGGGCGGTTTCGGCCTGGCCGGTCTGACCATCTGGGGATGGTTTGTCGGTCAGTGGCCCCTGCCCCTGCTGTTGCTCACCGGTTTTCTGGCGCTGCATCTCGAGGGCACGGTGATTCACGATGCCTGCCACAACGCCGCCCACCCGAATCGGTTCTGGAATGCCGTGATGGGTCACGGCGCAGCGCTGTTTCTGGGCTTCAGTTTTCCAGTGTTCACGCGGGTGCATCTGCAGCATCACGCCCACGTGAACGATCCCAAGCATGATCCCGATCACATTGTCAGCACCTTTGGGCCGCTGTGGCTGATTGCACCGCGGTTTTTCTATCACGAGCTGTTCTTTTTCAAAAGGCGCCTGTGGAGGCGTTATGAACTGCTCGAGTGGGGTATTGCCCGAGGTTTGTTTGCTGCGATTGTGATCGCCGCTGCCAAATATGGATTTTTGCCTTTCGTCTTCAATTGCTGGTTTGCCCCGGCTCTGATGGTGGGCGTCACTCTTGGCCTGTTCTTTGATTATCTGCCACATCGACCGTTTCAGTCCCGCAATCGCTGGCACAACGCTCGGGTCTATCCCGGCCGGTTGATGAACTGGTTGATCATGGGTCAGAACTATCACCTTGTGCATCATCTCTGGCCCTCGATTCCCTGGTTTGAGTATCGGCCGGCCTATCACGCCACCAAGCATCTTCTTGATGCCAAGGGTTCGCCGCAGCGGCTGGGTTTGTTTGAAACCCGCAGCGATGGTTTCAACTTTCTCTACGATATTTTTCTGGGGGTGCGCAGCCACAAGACCCGCCGCAGCCGTCTGCGGCCGATTGCCGCGTTGATGCCCACGCGGCAGGCCCGCCGCCGTGTGCTGGAGTTGCTGCACCGCACGGCCGTATCACCGGTGCGCTGAGCCGGATCAGTCGGCCAGGATCCGCGGCACCCGGAAGAAGTCGCCCTCGCGCTGTGGGGCCAGGTTGAGCAGCGCCTCGCGCACCGGCGTCGGCTTCACCTGATCCTGGCGGCTCACGTTCACCACCTCCACCGCCCGGGTGGTGGGGGGTACCTCGCTGGTGTCCACCGCGTCCAGCTGATCGACGTAGTCGAGGATCCGCTCCAGTTGGACGGTGTAGGTCGCGATCTTGTCCTCAGGCAGAGCCAGGCGGGCCAACTCGGCCACCTTGCGCACGTCGTCGGCGGAGATATGGCTCATCGGGGTGTGGGCCATCGCAGCCCGCAGAATTCAGGAGGGACCTTAGCGCCCGGTTCAGGCCGGCTCCTGCAGGAACTGTTCCAGATCCCGGCACAGGGCGGTGGCGGCCACATCCAGGAAGCGGGCGCCATGCTCAGCGCAGGCGAGGTACGGATCGGATCCCATGCGACCGTCCGGATGGCGCCGGCGGAAGTCCTCCGGCCCATGGATCGGCCCGGCCGGGGCGGGCTCGGGCAGGGGCCGCTGCTTGCTCTGGAGGCTGGGCTCCAGCTGCAGGGTGATGGCGATTTCGCTGGGGGTGGCGTGGTGGCCTTCCTTCTCGCCATACAGCTCCCGGGCCAGGGCCATCGCTTCCGGGGCCATGAACCAGTTCGCCAGCTTGCAGCGCAGAGCGGCGGCGTTGGTCAGGCCCCGACTGGTGGCGCTGGCATGGGCCTGGGCGAAGGCGGCCCGGGTGGTGGCGATGTTGCCGCCATGGCCATTGATCACGTAGATGCGGTCGAAACCGTGCCGGGCCAGGCTCAGCACCAGGTCGTGCAGCACCGCCAGCAGCGTGGCCGGCTGCAGGCTGATCGTGCCGGGAAAGCCCAGGTGATGTTCGGCCATGCCGAACGCCTGAACCGGTGTCACCAGCACGCCGCTGCGCCGGCCCACCTCCAGGGCGACCGCTTCAGCGGTGAGGGCGTCAGTGCCGATCGCGCCGGTGGGACCGTGCTGTTCGGTGGAGCCCAGGGGCACGATCACCCCCCGGCAGCGCTCCAGGTAACGCTCCACCTCTGGCCAGCTGCGCAGCTGCAGGCGGATGGCCGCGGTGGCGTCCTCGGCAGGTGTTGGTGCGGTGGCTGACAGGGCAGAGCCCTCTGCCTGGGGTGAGGGGGAGGACATCAACGCAGGCCGGACCGACTGATCAGGATCATGGTGCGCCACGACCGATCAGGCTGAACAGTTGGGCGCGTTCAGTCTGCGTAAGATTCTTGAATGCGTTGCTGGGTGAACCCTACCCGTGGCGACCATCGAGCCCGTGGCGACCATGCTGCATCGCAAGCTCCACCAGTATTTCCTTGATCAACGCCCGGTGTGGGTGTTTCTGCGTGATCAACAGCGCTGGATCGAGGAGGCGCGCATCGTTGAGCTCGAAAGCGATCTGATCACGCTGCGCTACGACGCCGCCGACGATGACGAATGCCACAGCTGGGACGAGAGCGTGCGGCTGGATTCGATCGGAGCGGTGAGCACCCGGCTCTCCTTTGTGAGCCGTGCCCCCGGCGAAGAGCTGCCCACCGCCGAGGACTGCCCGGAGGCGGAGCGCCTGAGCGGCTGAAGCCGGGGCCCGGGCAAGGCTCAGTGGGCCGTGCCGTTGCCGTCGTAATCGTCGCTGTCGTAGTAGCCCCCCTTGGTGCCGAAAAACAGGGTGGCGAGCACGAACAGTCCGCTGCCGAACACCAGCACCGTCGCCAGATTGAAGTCGCTGATCTCCATCGGTTCAGGCCTCCTCGTCGTGGATACCGCTGATGCGCCAATTCTCCCAGGCCTGCTGAGCGTTCTGGAACTCTTCAGCGGTGATCGTGAAACCGGCGGCGCTGGCGACGGCCACCGGGTCAGCTCCCGGGGCCTTCAGGCGGGCTTCGAGTTCAGGGTCGTCAACGGTTGCGGCCATGAGGCCCTGCAGGCCGGAAGCAGCCATGGGAAATGCCGGGAAGGGTGTCCCATCGTGTTAGCCCCCTTGGCGGGGGTTGTCATCGCCTTGTTTCCGCATTGACTCACCTGCCTCTCGCCGCGTCCTGGTTCAGCGGCGCCTCGGCCTTGCCGCGGCGCTTCTTCGCCCGCCCCGCTGAGGTCGTCGCCCCCGCGCTGATCGGCTGCCTGCTGGTGAAGCGCCAACCCTCAGGCGAGCTGCTGTGGGGCGTACTTGTGGAAACGGAGGCGTATTCCCAGGAGGAGCCCGCCTGCCACGGCTACCGCCGCCGCTCCCCCAGCAACGAAACTCTGTTTGGCGAGCCTGGGCATTGGTATGTGTATCTCACCTATGGCATTCACCACTGCGTCAATGTGGTGACCGAGCGGGCTGACTGGGCCAGCGGCGTGCTGCTGCGGGCGGTGGCGCTGCCGCAGGAGCCGGAGCGGGTGGCGGCCGGGCCGGCGTTGCTGGCACGCCGCTTCGGTCTGGATCGGCGCGATGACGGCCGGCCTGTGGATCCGGATCAGGGCCTGTGGCTGGCGCCTCGACCGCAGGCGCTGCCGCTGATCCATCCGCACGAGCTGGTGTGCACCACCCGCATCGGTATCAGCCAGGGGCAGGATCTGCCCTGGCGCTGGTACCTCCGCGGCAGCCGCAGCGTCAGCCGGCGCTCCCCTCGCCCGGCAGACAGCGACTGGCGTGCCCGTGGCCGGTCACTACGCTGAGTCTGCGTGCCCTGGCAGCCCTTGAGCGACTGGACCCATCGCCACGTGCTTGATCTGGCGGCCTTCTCGCTCGACGACTACGCCACCGTGCTGGAGCTGGCGCAGCGCTTCCGCTCCCTGCCGAGCGGTGGTGCCCGGCGGCTGCCGGCCCTGCAGGGCCGGCTGATGACCACGCTGTTCTTCGAACCCAGCACCCGCACCCGCAGCAGCTTTGAACTGGCGGCCAAGCGCCTCTCGGCAGATGTGCTCAGTTTCGCGCCGTCGGCCAGTTCGCTCAGCAAGGGGGAGAGCCTGCTCGATACGGCCCGCACCTACGTCGCCATGGGCGCCGAGCTGCTGGTGGTGCGGCACCGTTGCGCCGGCGTGCCGGCGGGGCTGGCGGCGGCGCTCGATCGGGCCGGTGAGCGGGTGGCGGTGCTTAACGCCGGCGATGGCCTGCACAGCCACCCCAGCCAGGGGTTGCTGGATCTGTTCACGCTGGCGCGCCACTTCAATCCCGTCGCACCAACGCCGGCGGCCCTGCGGGGCCGGCGCATCGTGATCGTGGGGGATGTGCTGCATTCCCGGGTGGCCCGCTCCAACCTCTGGGCTCTCACCGCCTGTGGCGCGGAGGTGGTGCTGTGTGGCCCGCCCACCCTGCTGCCGGCGGCCTTCGCCGCCTTTGTGGCGGCGCCGCCGCCAGGTCAGGCCCGCGATCCGGTGGCGGCACGGGGCCCTCTGCGGCTGGTCCGCAGCCTGGAGGAGGCGCTGGCGGGGGCAGACGCGGTGATGACCCTGCGGCTCCAGAAGGAACGCATGCACCAGCATCTGCTCAGCGGCCTCGAGAGCTACCACCGCCTCTACGGGCTCAGCCATGAGCGGCTCCGCAGCTGCGCTGAGGCCGTGCCGGTGCTTCATCCCGGCCCGGTGAACCGCGGCGTGGAGATGACCGGAGACCTGCTCGATGATGCTGATCGCTGCCTGGTGCAGGAACAGGTGCTGAATGGCATCCCGGTGCGGATGGCGTTGCTGTATCTGCTGGCGAGCGGCCTTACAGCAGTTTGAAGCCATCCAGCAGCAGCCCGTAGAGCAGCCCGATCCGGCCCATGTCGAGCAGTTGCAGGGCAAGCCTGTCTCCCTGGCGCCGGCGCAGCGGTCCGCGAGCACGAATCGCCCATTCCATGATCAGCACGCACAGCAGCGCTCCCACCGGATCGGGCTGCCCCAGCTGGCCGGCGATCGAAGCCACCGTGCCACCGATCGTGAATCCAAGCAGCAGTGTGATCAGTCGCAGCGAGACGCGCCGCCAGGGGTTGGTGGCCCAGCGCAGCAGCGCATCTCCCGCGGCCACCAGCCTGAGTTGAAAACGGGTCTGCTGAAAGCGGGGCTGGCTGCTGATCGGAGGGGGCATGGCTTGGGCCGCTTCGGATCGCTGCTGCGGCGGGATCCGGAGGTCGGTTCAGTCTCGGGGCGGTGGCCGCATCTGTCAGCCCCGACCCCCTCAGCCCTGGCTCAGGGCTGAATTGGTGGGGGGCAGGGCAGGAATGGTGATCCCCATCACCCGGCCCGGCCCCGCCACTGCCTGTCTACACCATCTCTGGAGTTGCGACACGGTTTTGCCGCTACATATAGGGGATTCCAATAAAAAAAGCCCAGGACCAGAGGCCCGGGCCGGGTGATGGGGACGGAGTCACCAAAGCGTTGGTGGCGAGCTGGGGCAAGGGCACGGGGGCCGTTTCAGAGAGCGTCCTGGCCTGGGCTTGACGGCGGGGCGGCCTTGCTGTTCAGGCGTCTCCGTCTTTTTTGCGGCTGGTCTTGCCCTCCAGCAATTCCAGCAGCGCTTCCATCTGGGCCATCACACCGCGCACCTCGCCTGCTTCCGGCAGCAGGCCGTCTTCCATCACGCCCTGGTGCATCTCCCGCAGCTCCTGACGGATGTAACGGAGATGACTGACCACCTGCTCGCGCTTGGATTGCGACATGTACGGACCATGAAGTTAGCTCTCTTTTACCCCATCGCCGGCCTATTTCTGGCCAAACCGGGCCCGGGCCTCCTCGTAGAAGCGGAGATCGACCGCCTCAAGCCCCGCCGCCGCGGCCAGGGCCTCGATCCGTTTGCGCACCGCCGGCCGCACGAAGAACGGCACCTCCTTCAGCCTGGTCTGGGCTTCGCTGGTCCAGTTCATGGTCGAGCGACGCACGCCGCAGACAGGGCGCCGCCGGGATGATGTCAATGGAGAATAGGGGACTCGAACCCCTGACCTCTGCGGTGCGATCGCAGCGCTCTACCAGCTGAGCTAATTCCCCTGTACGGCCCCATTCTGCAGGGCGTGCCCGCCGGGTGCCGCAGCACTCTGGTCCTGGTCCTGATCCTGGTTCTGGTTCTAATCCTGGTCCTCGTCCTGAAGAGCACCTGCACTGACGCAGGCCTGATCCATGATTCTCGGGGGACGGGGCTTTCCCGGCCCCCCTGTCGCCATTTCCGCGTCGCCCTCTGCCGATGACCGTGTCCATCACCCCGGATCAGCTGGCCGCCTTTGATGAGGTGAGCACCGCCGCACTGGCTCGCCGGCTGGAGGATGACGATTACCCATCCCCGTTTGACGGTCTTGCCGATTGGCATCTGATGCGGGCTCTGGCGATTCATCGACCCGAGCTGGCCAGGCCTTACCTCCATCTGGTGGATCAGGAACCCTTCGATGAAGACTGAACGTTCCGCGAAGAACGACCGGTTCGGCCCTGTCGCTCCCCCTGGCCCCGTCGATGCGTTCTGAGCCAGCCCAGGCCGGCGGCCCTCGGGCCGATCCGCTTGCCGGTCGCCGCATTCTGGTGGGGATCAGCGGCAGCATCGCCGCCGTGAAGCTGCCGCTGCTGGTGAGCGCCCTGGCCCGGCGCGGCGCCGACGTGCGCTGCCTGCTCACCCCGAGCGCGGCCCGGTTGGTGAGTGCCGAGGCCCTGGCCTGCCTGAGCCGCCACCGCTGCTATCTGGATGCCGACCAGTGGAGTCATCTGGCGGCCCGCCCTTTGCATGTGGAGTTGGCCGAGTGGGCGGAGCTGGTGCTGGTGGCACCGCTCAGTGCCACCAGTCTGGGGCGCTGGGTGCACGGTCTCGGCGACAGCCTGCTGGCCAGCACTCTGCTGGCCTGTGAGGCCCCGGTGCTGGCGGCGGCGGCGATGAACACCGCCATGTGGGCCTCTCCAGCAGTGCGCGCCAACTGGCAGAGGTTGCAGACCTGGCCTGGCGTCCTGACGCTGGGGCCTGCTGCCGGCGTACTGGCCTGCGATCGGCATGGTGACGGCCGCATGGCGGAACCGGAGCTGCTGCTGCTGGCTCTGGAGAGCCTGGCCCTGTGGGGGTGCGGGCGCGACTGGCAGGGCCGGCGGTTGCTGGTCAGCGCCGGCCCGACGCGCGAATTCCTCGATCCGGCGCGCTGTCTCACCAATCCGAGCAGTGGCCGGATGGGGGTGCTGCTGGCGCAGGCCGCCCGGCTGCGCGGCGCTGCGGTGGAGCTGGTGCATGGCCCGCTGGCGCTGCCGCCCGCCTGGCTGGAGGGACTGGACTGCCGGGAGGCCACCACAGCGGCGGCGATGCAGGTCGCGCTGCTTGAGGCCCAGCCGCGGGCGGATGCCATCGCCATGGCTGCTGCCATTGCAGACCATCGCCGTGCGGCCCCGCTGGCCCACAAGCTCAGCAAGCAGGCCCTGGAGCAGCAGCTGGGCGGTGGCTGGGAGACCGTGCCCGACCTGCTCGCCGGGCTGGTGGCGGCCCGGCCGGCCGGCCAGGCGATTCTGGGATTTGCGGCCCACTCCGGCGAGGTGTTGCCCCAGGCCCAGGCCAAATGGCAGCGGAAGGGCTGCGACCTGCTGTTCGCCAACCCGATCGACCGACCGGGGACCGGTTTCGGCGCCGATGCCAATGAAGGTTGGTTGCTTGGTCCGGGTGAACGACTCACCACCCTGGCCAGGCAGCCAAAACTGGCTATCGCCCATCAGCTGCTCACCGCTCTGCTGGGCGCCCTGGGCGAGGGTCTCAGGCGGCCAGGGGGTGATCCGGCTGCAGCGGGTTCCGCTGGGGATCATCGGCAGCCACCGCTGCGACAGCAGGGGCCAGGACCTGGTCCGTTGCACTGCCCGGATCAGCCGGTGCCGGGGATTCAGCCGGATCGGTACCCTCCGGATCGGTACCCACTTGATCGGTACCCTCTTGATCGTGCTGCAGCAGATCCATGAAGGTGCGGAGCTGCAGGCGGGGGATGTAGGGCCAGCCGCCACTTTTCTCCATCCCCTGGAGCAGGGTGAACAGGTGGTTGCGATCTGCCGGCAGGCTGCTGCGGAACGGGCCGTCCTGGATGCGACGGTGAAGCTGTTCCAGGTCCCGCAGCAGAGTCAGCAGGCCCTCGGGATCACCGGTGAGCTGCTCCGCCAGCGCCTCGATCTGGGCGAGCTGATTCTGGAGGTGGTGGTGCTGCTGGTCGTTCAGACCCACGATCGGCCCCATGGAACGCTTTGCTCCCGCATACAGGTTGTTGAGAGCCGAGCCATCGTACGGGGAATCAGCGAACAGCACCGGTAGGATCCGCCCCATCCCAGTCTCCGCTCCCTCTCTGCGGCGTTCTCCGATGCGTTTCCGTCCTCTGCTGGCCCTCGTGCTGGCGCTGTGCCTGACCCTGGTGACCGCCTGCAGCGGTGGGGCCAAGGCCGTGGATCGCTCCCAGCTCACCTACGACCAGATCCACAACACCGGTCTGGCCAATGATTGTCCGAGCCTGCCCGATTCAGCCCGCGGCTCGATCGCTCTCGATCCCGGCGCCAGCTACGAGCTGCGTGAAGTCTGCCTCCATCCCACCGAGGTGTACGTGAAGGGTGAGCCCGTCAACAAGCGCCAGGAGGCCCAGTTCGTTGCCGGCAAGATCCTCACCCGCTACACCACCAGCCTGGATCAGGTGTATGGCGATCTCACCGTTACAGGCGACGGCCTCAACTTCCGGGAGCAGGGTGGTCTCGACTTCCAGATCATCACCGTGCTGCTGCCCGGCGGTGAAGAGGTGCCCTTCACCTTCTCCAGCAAGGAGCTGAGTGCCAATGCCGAGGGCGCTGCCATCTCCACCAGCACCGACTTCAGTGGCAGCTACCGCGTGCCGAGCTACCGCACCTCCAACTTCCTGGACCCCAAGGGTCGTGGTCTCACCACCGGCGTGGAGTACACCCAGGGCCTGGTGGGTCTCGGCGCTGACAGCGACGGCCTGGAGCGCGAGAACATCAAGCGCTACGTCGATGGCACCGGCACCATGGAGCTTTCGATCACGAAGGTCGACGGCAACACCGGTGAATTCGCCGGGGTCTTCACCGCCCTGCAGCCCTCCGATACCGACATGGGTTCCAAGGATCCCGTCGATGTGAAGATCACCGGCCAGCTCTACGGCCGCCTCGAGCAGCTCTGAGCCGGCCGGTCATCAGGCCAGGGCCTGGGGATTGCGCTTCCTGATCAGCATCTCCCAGCGGCTATCACCGCGCAGCCCTGGCTTCAGAGCCATCACGACCAGCCCGGTGGGATGCCCCATCGGGCTTTGTTGATGCCGCCTGATGCTGGTGGCGGCGGGTCTGCAGCCCTGGGCAGGTGGTCTGGGAGAATCCTGCCCACCTGCCGCTCTGCCTGCTGATGGCCGCCGTTGAAACCAGCCCGGTCGCCGGGAGTTCCGCCGTTGCGGATGGTCTGATCGCACCCCATGGCGGCAGCCTGGTGGACCTGATGGTGCCGGAGGCTGAGCGGGAAGCCGTGCGCGCCAGCGCCGCCGGCCGCATCGAGTGCAGCGATCGCAACGCCTGCGATGTGGAACTGCTCGTGGTGGGCGGCTTTTCGCCCCTGCGCGGCTTCATGCACCAGGAGGATTACGAGGCGGTGGTTGCGGGTCACCGCACCACCAGCGGGCTGCTGTTCGGCCTGCCGATCGTGCTCGACACCGATGACGCCTCGATTGCCATCGGCGACCGCGTGCTGCTGACCTACCGCGGCCAGGAACTGGCGGTGTTCACCGTGGAAAGCCGCTGGGAGCCCGACAAGGTGCGGGAAGCCAAGGGCTGCTACGGCACCACCTCCCTGGAGCACCCGGCCGTGCGGATGATCGCCACGGAGCGAGGACGCTTCTACCTGGGTGGTCGGGTGCAGGGGCTGGAGCTCCCCAGGCGTGTTTTCCCCTGCAAGACCCCGGCCGAGGTGCGCGCCAGCCTGCCGGCCGGCGAGAGCGTGGTCGCCTTCCAGTGCCGCAACCCGATTCACCGGGCCCACTACGAGTTGTTCACCCGCGCCCTCCACGCCGACAACGTCAGCCAGAACGGCGTGGTGCTGGTGCATCCCACCTGCGGGCCCACCCAGGACGACGACATCGCCGGTGAGGTGCGCTTCCAGACCTATGAGCGCCTGGCCGCCGAGGTGGCCAACCCGCGGATCCGCTGGGCTTACCTGCCCTATTCGATGCACATGGCCGGTCCGCGGGAGGCCCTGCAGCACATGATCATCCGCAAGAACTACGGCTGCACCCACTTCATCATCGGCCGGGACATGGCCGGCTGCAAAAGCTCCCTCAGCGGCGACGACTTCTACGGCCCTTACCAGGCTCAGGACTTCGCCCGGGACAACGCCCCGGAGCTGGCCATGGAGACCGTGCCCTCGCTCAACCTCGTCTACACCGAGGAGGAGGGCTATGTCACGGCGGAGCATGCCGAGGCCCGCGGCCTGCATGTGCGCAAGCTCAGCGGCACCCAGTTCCGTCAGATGCTGCGCGGCGGCGAGGAGATCCCCGAATGGTTCGCCTTCCGTAGTGTGGTGGAGGTGCTGCGCGCCGCAGCCTGATCCGGGCGACGCGCGGTTAACATTCTGTTACCTGTTTCTCAGCTGAGGCGAAGCTCGTGAAGAAGCGCTGGCGCAACGCCGGGTTGTACGTGCTCCTGGTGATCGTGATGATCGCCGTGGGCACCGCCTTCCTGGATCGTCCCAATCCGGCCAATGCGCCGCGCACCCTGCGTTACAGCGATTTCGTCGAGGCCGTGCAGGCCGATGAGGTGAGCCGGGTGCTGATCTCTCCCGATCGCGGCACCGCCCAGGTGGTGGAGACCGACGGCCGTCGTGCCGTCGTCAACCTCGCCCCGGACAAGGACCTGCTCAAGCTGCTCACCGACCACAACGTCGACATCGCCGTGCAGCCCAGCCGCGAACCGGCGGCCTGGCAGCAGGCGGTGGGCAGCCTGATCTTCCCGCTGCTGCTGCTTGGTGGCCTGTTTTTCCTGCTGCGCCGCGCCCAGGGTGGTGGCGGCAACCAGGCGATGAGCTTCGGCAAGAGCAAGGCGCGGGTGCAGATGGAACCGCAGACCCAGGTCACTTTCGGGGATGTGGCCGGCATCGAAGGCGCCAAGCTCGAGCTCACTGAAGTCGTCGACTTCCTCAAGAACCCCGATCGTTTCACGGCGGTTGGGGCCAAGATCCCCAAGGGGGTCTTGCTGGTCGGCCCCCCCGGCACCGGCAAGACCCTGCTGGCCAAGGCGGTGGCCGGCGAGGCAGGCGTGCCCTTCTTCTCGATCTCCGGTTCGGAATTCGTGGAGATGTTCGTTGGCGTCGGCGCCAGCCGGGTGCGCGATCTGTTCGAGCAGGCCAAGAAGAACGCCCCCTGCATCGTGTTCATCGATGAGATCGATGCGGTGGGGCGCCAGCGCGGTGCCGGCCTTGGCGGCGGCAACGACGAGCGTGAGCAGACCCTCAACCAGCTGCTCACCGAGATGGATGGCTTCGAGGGCAACACCGGCATCATCATCGTGGCGGCCACCAACCGCCCCGACGTCCTGGATGCGGCCCTGATGCGGCCCGGCCGCTTCGATCGGCAGGTGGTGGTGGATCGGCCCGATTACGCCGGCCGTCTGCAGATCCTCGGCGTGCACGCCCGTGGCAAGACCCTGGCCAAGGATGTGGACCTCGACAAGGTGGCGCGGCGCACGCCGGGCTTCACCGGCGCCGATCTCTCCAACCTGCTCAATGAGGCGGCGATTCTGGCGGCCCGCCGCCAGCTCACCGAAGTCTCGATGGATGAGGTGAACGATGCGATCGAGCGGGTGATGGCCGGTCCGGAGAAGAAAGACCGGGTGATGAGCGAGAAGCGCAAGCGGCTGGTGGCCTACCACGAGGCGGGTCACGCCCTGGTGGGAGCCCTGATGCCGGACTACGACCCGGTGCAGAAGATCTCGATCATTCCCCGGGGCAATGCCGGTGGTCTCACGTTCTTCACCCCGAGCGAAGAGCGGATGGAATCGGGTCTGTACTCCCGCGCCTATCTCCAGAACCAGATGGCCGTGGCCCTTGGTGGCCGCGTCGCTGAGGAGATCGTCTACGGGGAGGATGAAGTGACCACCGGAGCCTCCAATGATCTGCAGCAGGTGGCCCGGGTCGCCCGTCAGATGGTCACCCGCTTCGGCATGAGCGAGAAGCTGGGTCCTGTGGCGCTCGGGCGCAGCCAGGGCGGCATGTTCCTGGGCCGCGACATCGCCGCTGAGCGCGACTTCTCGGAGGACACGGCCGCCACGATTGATGATGAAGTGAGCCAGCTGGTGGCCGAGGCCTATCGCCGCGCCACCGGGGTGCTCACCGCCAATCGTCCGGTGCTTGATGAGCTGGCCGAGCTGCTGGTGGAGAAGGAAACGGTCGATGCCGAGGAGCTGCAGGAGCTGCTGATCCGCAGTGATGTGACGGTGGCCGAATACGTCTGAAGCGCAGCCAGGTGGAGGCCTCAGGATTCCCGGCGGCGACTTGCCAACTGAACCCTCAACTGTCCCTCCCAGTTTCGGCTGGGAGGGCGTTTTGTTGTGCCGCCAGCAGGACAGGCTGGATCGCTGCCCACCTTCCGGACGACTGCCAGCCGCAGCGGTCAGCCGGGGGCAGACCGCGGTTCAGGATGAAGCGATGCCCAGCGCTGAGCACCTCATCCAGTCCCTGCGCAGCCAGCCGCTGCTGATCGTGCTGCGCCCGGGCGAACCGCTGCGGGCCCTGCCGACGCTGCAGCGACTGCAAGCACTGGGAATCATCCATGTGGAAATTGCCTGGCAGCCCGTTCAAGGCTGGTCCGAACAGATGGCGGAGTTGATCGGCCGCTTCCCGGCTCTGCAGCTGGGCGCCGCCTCGGTGTGCGAAACGCAGGGGGTGAGCGACGCCGCATCCGCCGGCTGCCGCTATGCGGTGGCACCCGTGCTGGATGTGGAGCTGCAGCAGCAGGCGGCCGAACGGGATCTCCTGCTCGTGCCTGGCGTGATGAGCCCCAGCGAAGTGCATCAGGCGCGGTGGCGGGGCTGCGGCATCGTCAAGCTGTTCCCGGCAGTGAGCGTCGGCAGGGAGTACTGGAGGCGGCTGCGCGAACCCCTGGGTGCTCCGCTGCCGTTCTGCATCGCCGCCGGCGGGCTGAAGCCGGCGGATGTCCTGCCCTGGCTGGAGGCCGGGCTGGATGCGGTGGCGCTGGGTTCGGGGCTGGGGGATCTGGAGGCGACCGGGGAGTGGCGGGAGCTGCTGGCGGCTCTGGGCGGGAGGACAGCGAGCAGCCAGCCGAGCAGGCCGCCTGAGACGGGCGAAGACAAGACACCATGGCGCCGCTGAGGCCTCACGCCTGCTGCAGCCGAATCGCGATCAGAGCCTGGCGGGCTGGGGCCGGGCTGAGGCTCGATCGAGCACACGAGCGTTGTGCCCAGTCCAACGCTCAGAAACCGCCGACGCTCAGAAACCGGCAGCCCTGAAATCATCCCCGACGAAAGCCAGGGGCATCTGTTCGCGTTCGGCGAGGGCTGCTGCAAAACAGTCGCCGAAGTTGAGCTGAGCGGCATGGCCCTGCCCCTTCCCGAACCGTTGCAACAGCCGCACGGCCTGACGGGCCAGGGCTGCATCCACCGGGACCACATCGGGATCCAGCACCTGCAGCAGGGCCTCCATCGCCTCGAGCACCCCCCGGCAGTGGGCCACCACCAGCAACTCCTGCAGGGTCCCGGCCGAGAGAAGCAACCGTGGTGCCTGCTCCAGTTGTGCCCGGTGGTGCTGCCAGCCGGACTCCCTCTGCAGGATCGCGATCAGCACCGACGTATCGAGAATCATCCAGGCAGTCCGTCGGCGCCATAGAGGGCGTCGGGATCGAAGGGGCGGGCATGGGCCGCGGCTTGGTCCTGCAGGTCCTGCAGCTCAAGGCGCAGCCGAGCAGCGCGACGCAGCTGACGCTGACGCTGCAGTTCAAGCTCCAGGGCTTGCCGCACGATCTCCGTGGCGCCGCGGCCCGTCAGTTGCCTGAGCTGGCCGAGCAGCTCATCCACCCTGGCGCTCTTGATGTTGACAGCCATTCCACCCCAACTGTCTAGAAATTAATTCTATCCCGATGATCAGCACCCCATCTCTCCCCTGTCGCGATCCGCTCCCCCTGGTCTGACGGGCGGACGGGAAGCGCCGACTCTCTCGGTGGGAGCCGCCCCATTGGGAGGCGGCAGAGGTGCCCGCTGCAAGGCCGCCGTTCAGCAGGCTCTAGCCGGCTGCCGGCGGGATCCGGCCCAGTGGGCGGCCGTGGCGGCATCGCTGATCAGCAGATCGAGATCGGAATCTGCCCGTGCCTCGCCCCGAGCGCGGCAGCCAAACAGCA
>CAMDLO010000049.1 GCA_945901765.1 Cyanobium sp. NIES-981
GCTCCTCCTGGCTCGGCGCCGTCCCGCCCCCGCGCATGCTCAGCTCCTGCTCCAGCTCCTCGATCGCCACCAGCTCCTGCACCTGACGCCCCAGCGTGATCTCCTGCTCGTGCGTCAGCAGCGGCACCCGGCCGATGTCCCGCAGGTAACTGCGCACCAGGTCGGTGCTCACAGCGCCCTCGGCGGCACCGGATCGGATCACAACCGCACCCCGGGCGGGGACACCGGTCAGCTCAGCAGGGCCCAGATCCGGCTCGCCAGCGACAACGCCGGCGGGTACAACAGCTTCAGCCACAGCCACGGCTCTATCCGTGAAGACATGTAAAGCCTACCCTGAAGAAGTGTGAACGCGCTCTCAGAAAAGTCGGATCCCGGCCGCGGCTGCCGGCAGGCTCCGCCTCAGCCCTGACGCCCCAGCAGCCAGCTGGCGGTCTGGAGGTAGATGAACACACCCACCACATCGGTGGCGGTGGCAATGAACGGGGCGGACATCAAGGCCGGATCGAGCTTGAGCCGGTCGAACAGCAGCGGCAGAGCTGCACCCGCCGTGGCGGCCAGGGTGGTGATCCCCACCAGGCTGAGGCCAGCGGCCCAGGCCACCAGCCAGTTGCCGCCGCTCACATAGGCGGCCCAGGGGATCACCACCAGCATCATCAGCAGCCCGAGCAGGGCCCCCGCCACCGCTTCCCGCCAGATGGCCGCCCATGGCCCGAGCGACTGAATCCGCTGGGTGCTGAGGCCACGGATCACCACCGTGGAGCTCTGGGCGCCGACATTGCCACCGGTGCCGATCAGCAGCGGGATGAATGCCGCCAGCACCACCACCTTCTGCAGCACCCCATCCATGGCCGCGATCACGGCAGCCGTGCCGCTGTTGGCGAGCAGCAGCACCAGCAGCCAAACCACCCGGCGGCGGGCAACGGTGAACAGGTTGCTCTGGAAGTAGTCGTCCTCATCGCCAGCCTGCACGGCACCGGCGGCGTAGAGGTCGCGGGTGGCTTCCTGCTCGATCACGTCGATCACGTCATCGACGGTGACGATCCCGACCAGCCGCTGCTCCCGATCGACCACCGGCACCGCCAGAAAGTCGTAGCGCTGAATCGCCCTGGCCACCTCCTCCTGATCCGTATCGGTGCTCACATTGATCACATCGCGGGTCATCACATCGCCGATCCGCTCGTTGGGATCGGCGATCACCAGGTCACGCAGCGACAGGATGCCGGTGAGATGGCGTGATCCGTCGGTCACATACAGGGCATAAATCGTTTCGGTGTCGCGGGCCCGGCGGCGCACGATCTCCAGGGCCTGGGCGGCGCTGTGGAATTCCTTGAGATCGATGAACTCAGTCGTCATCAGGCGACCGGCCGTCTCCGGCGCGTAGCCGAGCAGCTGGGCGGTGACACGGCGCTCCGCCGGACTGAGCTCAGCCAGCAGGCGGCGCACCACCTTGGCCGGCAGTTCATCGAACAGACGCACCCGGTCGTCGGGCGACATCTCCTCCACCAGCTCCAGCACCTCGCCGCTGCGCAGGCGCTCCAGCAGGCTCTGCTGCACCGCCGGATCGAGATACTCGTAGACGGCGATCGCCTCATCCTTGGGCAGCAGCCGGAAGGCCAGCGCCTGCAGGGTGCGGGGCAGGCTGCCGATCGCTTCGGCAGCGTCCACCTCCTGCACCGGCCGGAGCAGCAGCTTGGCGCCGTCGTAGTTGCCGGCCTCCAACAAGGCTTCGAGCTGACGGGCCACCACCTCAGGCACCATCAGAGCGGTCCCCGCTCCGCCGGCGAACCCATTGTTCCCCACGCCGCTTGCCTCGCCCATCGCCAGCTGCCACGGCGCCTTGAGTTTATGGGGCGTGGCGGTCTGCGGCGCAGCATCGCTAAGGTCCCGGTCTCCCCATCCCCAATTCCGCCATGGCCGTGAACATCAGCGACGTGATGGTGAGAGATGCCCAGGGAACGCCGAAACGCCTGGGGGAGTGGGCAGGTCAGGTGCTGCTGCTGGTGAACGTGGCCAGCCGCTGCGGCTTCACCCGCCAGTACGCCGGTCTACAGACCCTGCAGGAGACCTACGGCGACCAGGGATTCACGGTGCTCGGTTTCCCCTGCAACGACTTCGGCGCCCAGGAACCCGGCAGCCTCGCCGAGATCCAGCAGTTCTGCTCCAGCACCTATGGCGCCAGCTTCCCCCTGCTCGACAAGGTGACCATGGCGGAAGAGCCTTACATCAGCCTCACCCAGAGTGAACCGACCGGCCCGGTGGCCTGGAACTTCGAAAAGTTCCTCGTGGCCAAAGACGGGACCGTGCTGGCCCGCTTCAAGAGCACGGTGGAACCGGACAGCTCCGAACTCAGGAGCGCCATCGAGGCGGCTCTGGCAGCCTGAGCCCCGATTGCCATCAGCCCGATAGCCAGCCCCGGCGCACACCGGTGGAGCTCAGCAGCTCCACCTGCAGCCAGCGTCGACCATCGGGCTCATCCCAATTCCGCAGCACCCGCAGAGGCGCACCCAGATCAGCCCGACTGATCACCGGAGCCTGGTGGCGGGGAGCCGCGCGCAGCAGCTGACGTCCGTTCGAGAGCAGGGGTTCACGGCTGCTCTGGCGGCGACGCACCTCCGGCTGACGGCGCTCAGCCCCACCCGCAGGCAGACCTGCTGGTGCCACCAGCGCAAAACCGAGCAGGGCAGCAAATCGCCATGGGCCCCAGGAGCCAGACCGCATCAGATATCGAGCTGGGCCAGGTCAAGCTCGGCACTGTGGGTTTCGATGAACTCACGACGAGGCGCCACCTTGTCCCCCATCAGAATCGTGAAGATGCGATCGGCTTCAGCCGCATCTTCAATTTCCACCCGCTTCATGGTGCGCGTGGATGGATCCATTGTTGTTTCCCAGAGCTGCTGGGGCATCATTTCGCCTAGACCCTTGAAGCGCTGAATTGTGTAGTTGGCTTTTTCACCAAAGCCTTCGATGGTCTTTTTAAGGTCGGTCTCATTATAACAGTATGCATGATTCTTGCCACGTTCTACTTTGTAGAGCGGAGGACAGGCTATGTAAATGTAGCCTCCATCAACAATTGCCCTTTGATAGCGATAGAAAAATGTGAGTAGCAGAGTACGGATGTGAGCGCCGTCCACATCGGCATCGGTCATAATTACAATGCGATGATAACGCAGATTCTTTTCATCAAAATCTTCGCCTTTGATGCCAAGACCCAAGGCTGTAATCAGAGCCTGTATCTCGGAATTTTTATAGATTTTTGCATCATCAGTTTTCTCAATATTCAGAATTTTTCCGCGCAATGGCAGAATCGCCTGAAACCGACGATCACGCCCCTGCTTGGCTGAGCCGCCAGCAGAATCACCCTCCACGATATAAATTTCAGACTCCCCTGGATCGCGGGAGGAGCAATCCGCCAGCTTGCCCGGCAACGTGGAACTTTCCAGCACACTCTTGCGCCGCACCAGCTCACGGGCACGGCGGGCCGCTTCAGCTGCATTGAACGCCTGAATTGCTTTCTCGAGGATCAGATCGATCACTCCGGGATTGAATTCCAGGAACTCGCTGAGGGCTTCTCCCACCAATGTATCGACAATACCTCTCACCTCTGTATTGCCGAGCTTGGTCTTGGTCTGGCCCTCGAATTCAGGCTCAGGCACCTTGACAGAAAGAACTGCTGTGAGGCCCTCACGTATGTTCTCACCGGCCAGATTAGCATCGGTATCCTTGCGTTTGCCGCGCTTGCGGGCGAAGGTATTAAGCGTGCGGGTGAGGACTGTCTTCAGGCCCTCGATGTGCGTGCCACCGTCGACCGTGCGGATGTTATTGGCGAAGCCGAGGATGCTGTCTGAATAGGCATCAACACACCATTGCAACGCCGCCTCCACCTGAACGCCTTCGCGATCGGCATTCACGTAGATGATGTCGGGATGGAGAGGGTCCTTTTCGGCATTCATATAAGCCACATACTCCTTGATTCCCCCTTCGTAGAAGTAGGTCTCCTCGTGAGGTTCACCGGCTTCGTTGCATGACGCGGGACGCTCATCGCGAAAGACGATGCGCACGCCTCCGTTGAGATAGGCAAGCTCCCTCAGCCGGGCCGACAGGGTTTGGTAATCGAATTCGATCCCCCCGCTGAAAATCTCAATGTCCGGCTTGAAACGCACGCTCGTACCGGTACGGGCAGGATCTGCCGAGGGTGTGGACAGCAGACTGCCGATCGGAACACCCCGCTCAAAGCGCTGGCGGTGCTCCTGCTCCTGGCGATGCACCGTCACCTCCACCCACTCGGAGAGGGCGTTGACGACGGAAACGCCCACACCATGCAATCCGCCGGACACCTTGTAACCGCCGGATCCGAACTTGCCGCCGGCATGCAGCACGGTCAGCACCGTCTCCAGGGCACTCTTGCCCGTGCGGGGGTGGATATCGGTGGGAATGCCGCGGCCGTTGTCGGTGACACTGCAGGCCCCCTCGCCATCGAGGACCACCAGAATCCGGTCACAGTGACCGGCCAGCGCCTCATCAACCGAGTTGTCGACCACCTCGTAGACAAGATGGTGCAGACCCCTGGGCCCTGTGGTGCCGATGTACATCCCGGGCCGTTTGCGGACCGGCTCCAGGCCTTCCAGCACCTGGATCTGCTCGGCTCCGTAGGCGGCCTGAACTTTGGTGGCTTCGCTCATGCGGAAGGGGCTCCCCGGTGATCAGCCACGGCCGCAGCTGCTCGAGTCGATCACCAGAACTGGTGAACCGGCTCGCGTGAGCGGCGGCAGGCTGTGGACAATCCCGGGCAAGGGCTGGGCAATGGGAACGAAAAGCGTTGAAAAGCCTTTCCAGGGAACCAATCTACCACCGCTGAACCGCTTGCCCAGCCGCTGGCAGGGTGGGGAGATGGCCTCCTCCTCATCCCGGGTCCTGCCGGCGGCGCAACCGCTGCTGATCGTGCTGCTCGGCCCGACGGCCAGTGGCAAGACCGATCTGGCGATCGGGCTGGCCCAGACCCTCGACCTGGCCGTGCTGAATGTGGATTCGCGCCAGCTCTACCGCGACATGGACGTGGGCACCGCCAAACCCACCGCGGCTCAGCAGTCCCTGGTACGGCACGAACTGCTCGACCTGCGCACTCCCGACCAGCCGCTCAACCTGCAGGAGTTCCGGGCCGTTGCCGCACCTCTGATCGAAGCCGAACTGGCCAGGCCTCGGCAGTCCGGCCCCCTGGCCCTGCTGGCAGGAGGCAGCGGCCTGTACCTCCAGGCCCTCACCCAGGGACTGGAACCACCGGCCGTGCCACCCCAGCCCCAGCTGCGGCAGCAGTTCAGCAGGCTGGGCCAGCCGTTCTGCCACCAGCTGCTGCACCAGTGCGACCCGACCGCTGCAGGCCGGATCGCAGCGGCCGACGCCGTGCGCACCCAGCGCGCCCTGGAGGTTTTCTACGCCACCGGCAGGTCGTTCTCCAGCCAGCAAAGGGCCACGCCGCCACCCTGGCGGCTGCTGGAGTTGGGGCTCGATCCAGCCGACCTGCCAACCCGCATCAGCCGGCGCACCCAACAGCTCTACTCCGCTGGACTGCTGAAGGAAACGGCCCTGCTGATCGCACGCTACGGAGCAGATCTGCCGCTGCTGACCACGATCGGCTACGCCGAAGCACAGCGGGTTCTCAGCGGCGAACTGAGCGAAGCCGCAGCGATCGACCTCACCAGCCAGCGCACCCGTCAGTTCGCCAAACGCCAACGCACCTGGTTCCGGCGGCGCCACAGACCGCAGTGGCTCCAGGCCGCCGACACAGCCATGCAACTCAAGGAGGCCTTGCAGGCGGTCGAGCGCGTTCTAGGGTGAAGGGTGGCCAGGCCTTGAACCGGCCTGCTGCGCGCCATCCGGCGCCCCTTTCAACCCCTTACCCCCGTTCCCATCACCCCCGACTGAATGCCTCCCCGTCCCCGTTTTGACCGCCGAGCTCCCGTACGTGAGCTGCCCAACATCAACGAGCGCATCGCCTATCCCCAGCTGAGGGTGGTGGATGCAGACGGCAGCCAGCTCGGTGTGATCACCAGGGAAGCGGCGCTGGAGGTGGCCAAGGACCGGGAGCTTGATCTGGTACTGGTGAGCGAGAAGGCCGATCCACCGGTCTGTCGGATCATGGATTACGGAAAATACAAATTTGAGCAGGAGAAAAAGGCCAAAGAGGCGAAGAAAAAATCACATCAGACCGAAGTCAAAGAAGTCAAGATGCGCTACAAGATCGATCAGCACGACTACGATGTGCGAATCGGTCAGGCCTCTCGATTCCTGAAGTCTGGCGACAAAGTGAAGTGCACGGTGATCTTCCGAGGCAGGGAGATTCAGCACACGGCCCTGGCCGAGGTGTTGCTGATGCGGATGGCCAAGGACCTGGAGGACGCTGCCGAGATTCAGCAACCCCCCAAGCGCGAGGGCCGCAACATGATCATGTTCCTCAGCCCGCGCAAGACGGCCCTCACCGCCAAAGGGCCAAGCACCAGCGGCGGCCGCAGCAAACCGGCGGCCCCCACCCCGGTCACCACGCCCGTCGTCCCTGCCGCCACACCCGCAGCGGCACCATCCGGCGGCAGCGACTGAGTCTCTCTCTGACGGCCGGGGGGATCAGGGGCCAGTCCCCGCCCTAATCGCCCCTGGTCAGAGCATTGGCGAACAGGTTCAGCAGTGCCTCCCAGCCGCGAGCGGCCGCCTCGGCCCTGTAATCGGCTCGAGATTCGCACATGAAGCCGTGGCCGGCGCCAGGGAACACCAGCTGCCGGCGCATGCGCCCGGGAGCGGATGGCGCTGAAGCCGCCAGGGCCGCCTCAATCGCCGCCAGCTCCTCGGGCGGCATCAGCGGATCGGCATCACCGGCGATGCACAGCAGATCACCGGTGACCGAGGGCAACAGCGCCAGGGTGGGTTCGCCGCCTCCCGGCCGAAAACTGGACACCCGCGCCCCGTAGAAATCACAGGTGGCGCCCACCTGGGGCAAGCTGGCGGCCAGCAGCGCCAGGTGCCCCCCGAAACAGAAGCCCACGCAGCCCACAGCACGGTCCTCCAGGCCGGGCCGGCTCTGCAGCCAGGAGATGGCGCAGGTGACATCAGCAAGGAACGACCGGGCACAGACGGCATCGCGGTGCAGGCGTCCCGCCAGGAGCCCCGCCTCGTCGTAAGCCAGCGCGAGCCCCGGTGCCGTGCGCGCGAACACAGGCAGGGCCAGGGCTGCATAGCCAGAGGCGGCGAGGCGGTCGGCCACACTGCACACCCACTCATTCACCCCGAACACCTCCGGCAGCACCAGCACGGCAGCCTCGGGCACCCGAGCGACCGGTGTCGCCCACCAGCAGCGCAGCTCCAGGCCCTCCGGAGCGATCAGGGTCTGCCAGCGGCCCTGCACCGGCGAAGAAGGAACCATCAGCCGGAACCGGCAGCGCCGTGAATGCGTCCGGCCGAGTCTGGCCGACCCACTGCCTGAAACCGGCACAGGCACGTATGCCAAAGGGGGGATTGTCCCCGCCGCCGATGCTCCTTATGGTGGGCCGGCAGCTTATCTGGCCCACTCCGGCGTGCGATTCCACATCCAGCAGGAAAGCGACATCCCGGCGTCGACCCAGCTCTACAACCAGATCTGCTTCGCGATCGCAGCTCGCCACTACCCGCCCGGCCACCGGCTGCCCAGCACACGCCAGCTGGCCATGCAGACGGGGCTGCACCGCAACACGATCAGCAAGGTCTACCGCCAGCTGGAAAACGACGGCGTCGTGGAAGCCATGGCCGGCTCCGGGATCTACGTGCGCGACCGGCAGAAACCGCGGGAGGTCAAGCCCGTGCCTGGCCCCCGCAGTCGCACCCTGCCGGATATCGACCGGGAAGTGCGTCAGAGCATCGACGGCCTGCTGCTGGCGGGCTGCACCCTGCAGCAGGCCCGCGACCTGCTGACCCGCGAGATCGACTGGCGCCTGCGTTGCGGCGCCCGCGTGCTGGTGAGCACCCCACGGGAGGACCTGGGCGCCTCCCACCTGATCGCCGAGGAACTGACCCCCAACCTGGAGGTGCCGGTGGAGGTGGTGCCGATGGAAGAGCTGGAAACGGTCCTGGAGCAGTCCAACAACGGCACTGTGGTGACCAGCCGCTACTTCCTGCAGCCGGTGGAGGAGATTGCCAAGCGACACGGGGTGAGGGCGGTGCCGGTGGATCTCAACGACTTCCGCCACGAACTCGATCTGCTCAAGGAACTGAGGGCCGGCAGCTGTGTGGGCCTGGTGAGCATCAGCCCGGGCATCCTGCGGGCAGCGGAGGTGATCCTCCACAGCCTGCGCGGCAATGAACTGCTGGTGATGACCGCCAACCCCGACACCGGCAGCCGCCTGCTGGCCCTGCTGCGGGCCGCCAGCCACGTGCTGTGCGATCGGCCCAGCCTGCCACTGGTGGAACAGAGCCTGCGCCAGAACCGCGCCCAGTTGATGCGCCTCCCTGTCGTGCACTGCGCCCACAGCTATCTGGGCGAAGCCACGATCGATCAGCTGCGCAAGGAGATCGGGCTGTTCGCCGCCTGAACCGGCTGGCGTTGGTGATCCACTCTGGCCCGACACGCAGGCCGCTGCGCAGCGCTCAGCCTGCACAAACCAAGGCTCTGCAGCAGATTCGCAGGTGCCAGGCCGGCGACCAGGACACTGGGCATCAGGACCGGATCAGCAAGCGACCTGCGACCCGGAAAGACCAACCATGACGAACACCAAAGCCCGAATCTCTCCGGTTCCAACAACCGGAGAAACTTTCATGTCGACCGCAAGCGGATGAAGAGATTCGAACTCTCGACCCTCTCCTTGGCAAGGAGATGCTCTACCACTGAGCTACATCCGCATACCCGAACAGCAGATTCCAGGAATGGCGATCCTGGGATGCTGAGGAATCAGGTGGGGACGGCAACGACTGCCGCTGGGAGAATCATGCACGACGGAGGGCCCCTCGGTCAAACCCACCCAGGCTCCGGCAGGATGCCTGGATGCTGAAGGCAATCCGGGCCGATCTGGCGATCATCCAGGAACGGGACCCCGCTGCACGCGGTGCCCTGGAAATCCTGTTGTGCTATCCGGGGCTGCACGCCCTGATCCTGCACCGCTTCAGCCACCTGCTGTGGCGCCTCGGGCTGCCGATCCTGCCGCGCCTGCTCAGCCAGCTGAGCCGGCTGCTCACCGGCATCGAAATCCACCCGGGGGCCCGCATCGGCCACGGGGTGTTCATCGACCACGGCATGGGGGTGGTGATCGGCGAGACCGCCGTGGTTGGAGACCAGTGCCTGCTCTACCAGGGGGTCACTCTGGGCGGCACCGGCAAGGCCCACGGCAAGCGACACCCCACACTCGGCGAAAACGTGGTGGTCGGGGCTGGCGCCAAGGTGCTGGGGGCAATCAGCGTGGGCGCGAACACCCGCATCGGCGCGGGATCCGTGGTGCTGCGCGATGTGGCACCGGACTGCACCGTGGTCGGCATCCCGGGGCGGGTGGTGCACCAGAGCGGGGTCAGGGTCGATCCGCTGGCCCATTCCGCCCTGCCGGACACGGAAGCCCAGGTGATCCGCAACCTGATGGAGCGGATTGATGCTCTGGAGGGAGAGCTGGCACGGACCCAGGCCTGCCTGCGGGAGCTGGCCGCAGGCAGGCCACTGCTGGAACCCTGCCGCGGCGAAGCTCAGAACCTGCGCGACCGGGAAATCCTGGAATTTCTCGGCGATAACCCGGGCTCCACCCGCTGAGCTGATCGGAAGGAAGCCCGAAGTGGCCGGGAGGTCAGGCCGCAGCCCCCTGGGGGGCAGGAGCAGGCTGGAACATGAACATCGAATAGATCACGTTCCGGCGCATCTGGGTCATCATTTCCAGGAACATGTCGTAACCCTCGTTCTTGTATTCAATCAGCGGATCCTTCTGACCGTAGCCCCTCAGACCAACCGACTCTCGCAGCGCATCCATCGCCTGTAGATGCTCACGCCAGAGGGTGTCAATCTGCTGAAGAATGAAGAAGCGCTCCGCCTGGCGCATCAGACCAGGATTCATCTGGTCTATCTGAGCCTCCTTGATGTCGTAGGCGTTGCGCATCTGCTCCTGCAGAAAGGCCTTGAGCTCATCGACTGACAGGCCGCGTACATCATCGGGCTTGAGATCCTCAAGCAGGTAGACAAACTCTTTGGTCTTGGCCACCAGGCGATCAAGGTCCCACTCCTCAGGAGGTAACTCAGGATTCACATAGGCCTCCACAATATCGTCAATGGTGCGCTCGCCGTAGCTGATCACCTGCTGCTTCAACTCGCGCCCCTCCAGCACGCGTCGCCGCTCCGCATAGACAGCCTTGCGCTGATTGTTCATGACCTCGTCATACTCAAACACCTGCTTGCGAATATCGTAATAATAGGTTTCAACCTTTTTCTGGGCCCCTTCGAGTGACCGTGTCAACATCCCCGATTCAATCGGCATATCTTCCTCGACCCGAAAAGCATTCATCAGGCCAGCCACTCTGTCACCGCCAAAGATGCGGAGAAGATTGTCCTCGAGCGAGAGAAAGAATCGGGTGGAACCCGGGTCGCCCTGGCGACCGGCGCGACCGCGCAGCTGATTGTCGACCCGGCGGGATTCATGGCGCTCGGTGCCGACCACATGCAGGCCTCCCGCCTCTCGCACCTGTTGCTCCTCAGCCTTGGTAACCGCCTCATATTCCTGCTTGACCGTGTTAATCAGCTCGCGCAGGGACTGAATGCTGGGGTCGCTGGTGGGTGCTTTCTCCGCGGCCTGGGCGATCTTGTCCTCAAGCTCCAGCAAGGTGAGCTGCCGATCACCCCAGACGGCGACAAGATCCCTGGCCAGTGCAGCGAGAGCCTGATCCGTCGCCCCTGTCAACGCACAGGGATAGAGCTGGCGCGCAGCCTTCGCCTCGGACCCACGACGGGCCGGAATGGGCCGGTGCTCGTTCTCCGGGCGGACCAGCACCGGCAGCAGCACTTCACGCAGTTTCAGGCGTGCCATGTAGTCGGCATTACCGCCGAGAATGATGTCGGTGCCGCGTCCGGCCATGTTGGTGGCGATGGTCACGGCGCCGCTTCGGCCGGCCTGGGCGACGATCTCCGCTTCCCGCTCCACGTTCTCGGGTTTGGCGTTGAGGAGATTGTGGGGAATCTCCTGCTCGGCCAGCAGCGCGGACAGAAGCTCGGATTTCTCCACACTTGTGGTGCCCACGAGCACGGGCCGGCCATCGCGATGCACCGCCGCGGTCTCCAATGCCACAGCCCGCCATTTGGCCGTTTCGCTCTTGTAGACCTGATCGGTCCAGTCCTGCCGCGCCCGGGGGCGGTTTGTCGGCACGATCGTGACCTCCAGTTTGTAGGTCTTTTCAAATTCAACCTCCTCCGTTTTGGCCGTGCCGGTCATCCCAGCCAAGCGCGGATACAACAGGAAAAAGTTCTGATAGGTGATTGAGGCAAGCGTCTGGGTTTCAGGCTGGATCGGCAATCCCTCCTTCGCTTCGATCGCCTGGTGCTGGCCATCGCTCCAGCGGCGTCCAGGCATCACCCTGCCGGTGAACTCATCGACGATCACAGCCTCTTGGCTGCGTACAATATAATTCACATCGCGCACAAACAATTCCTTAGCCTTGAGAGCATTGTTGATGTAGTGAGCCCAGGGGTCCTGGGGATCAAATAGATCAGCGACCCCAAGCAGCTGCTCGGCCTTGGCATAACCCTCATCGGTGAGCGTGCAGCTGCGCTGCTTCTCATCCACCTCGTAGTCACCTTCAGGATCGATCCCGTCCTTACCCAGCTCAGCGGCACGAACGAGATCGGCAGCCACCTCTGCTGCCCGTTGATACTTCTCCTGCGGCCGCTCCACCTGGCCGGAAATGATCAGCGGCGTGCGGGCTTCATCGATCAGGATCGAATCAACTTCATCTATCACACAATACTGAAAGTCACGCTGCACAACCTCCGAAATATCGGTGGCCATATTGTCGCGAAGATAATCAAAACCCAACTCAGAATTGGTTGCATAGGTAATATCGCACCCATAATTCATGCGGCGGGTTGCCGGATCCATATCCTGCTGAATCAACCCCACCGAAAGTCCGAGAAAGCGATGGATCTGCCCCATCCACTCGGCGTCCCGACGGGCCAGGTAGTCGTTCACGGTCACCACATGCACGCCGCGGCCGGTGAGCGCATTGAGGTAGGCCGGCAGAGTGGCAACCAGGGTCTTGCCCTCGCCGGTCTTCATCTCGGCGATCTGGCCGTCGTGCAGCACCATGCCGCCGATCAGCTGCACATCGAAGTGGCGCATGCCCAGCACCCGCTTGCCGGCCTCGCGCACCACGGCGAAGGCCTGCGGCAGCAGCTCATCGAGCAGGCCGCGCTCCCGCTCCAGGGTGGCTTCCCTGGCCAGACCGCGACTGCGGCACTCGTCCTGCAGGGTCACCAGCTTCTGGCGGAATTCTGCGGTCAACCCCCGCAGCTCCTCATCAGAGAGGGGAGCGATCTCCTCCTCCAGCAGGTTCACGTCGGAGACGATCGGCTGGTAACGCTTCAGCTTGCGGGCATTGGGATCACCCAGCAGGAGCTTGAGCATGGTGAGAACGACAACCGACGCGGCGCGAGCAGCCTACCGACGCCGGCCCACCGCCCAGCCTCAGGGTGCGGTCAGCAGACCGAGGCGTCCACCGGTGTAGCCGCCCTGAGCCCGCACGCTGGAGCACCAGGCCTGGTGATCGAGGTACCAACGCACTGTGGCCTCAAGGCCGGACTCGAAGCTGTGCCGCGGTTGCCAGCCCAGTTCTGTGCTGATTCGCGAGGGATCGATGGCGTAGCGCCGGTCGTGACCAGGACGGTCGGTGACCCTGGTGATCAGATCGCGGTGGGGGGCTCCAGCGGGCTGCAGTTGATCGAGCAGGGTGCAGATCGCTTCCACCACCTCCCTGTTGGTGCGTTCCCCATGGCCGCCCACGCAGTAGCTGCGGCCCAGCTCTCCGCGGGTGGCCGCCAGCAGCAGCGCATCAACATGGTCCTCCACGTAAAGCCAGTCGCGGACGTTGCCGCCATCGCCGTAGAGGGGGATCGGCTCGCCGGCGGCGGCCTTGAGTATCACCACCGGGATCAGCTTCTCAGGGAACTGCCAGGAGCCGTAGTTGTTGCTGCAGTTGGTGAGCACCACCGGCAGACCGTAGGTGTGGTGCCAGGCGCTCACCAGGTGATCGCTGGCGGCCTTGCTGGCCGAATAGGGGCTGCGCGGGTCGTAAGGGGTGGTTTCCGAGAAGCGGCCCGTGGCCCCCAGCGAACCGAACACCTCGTCGGTGGAGATGTGGTGAAAGCGAAAGCCGGATCGGCGCTGCTCCGGCAGGCCCTCCCAGTGGACCCGCACCGCCTGGAGCAGGTTGAACGTGCCTGTCACATTGCTTTCGATGAAGGCCCCCGGCCCCTCGATCGAGCGATCCACGTGGCTCTCGGCCGCCAGGTGCAGCACCAGGTCCGGATCGGCCTGGCGCACCGCCGCCGCCGTGGCCTCGGCATCGGCCAGATCCACCCGCAGCAGCTGATGGCGCTCCCCCGCTTCGGTCAGCGCCTCGATGCTGGTGAGGTCACTGGCGTAGCCGCACTTGTCGAGGTTGAACACCAGGGCGTCACTCTCCGTCAGCAGGCGCCGCACCATCGCACCGCCGATGAAACCGGCGCCGCCGGTCACCAGTACACGACGGCGGTCAGCGAGCAGTTCACCGGCGCTGGGCATGGCAGCTGGAGAGGTCATCACAGAAGGGAGCAGACGACGAAACGAAGAGCAAGCAGCAGGAATGAAATGAAGCCGCCTCAGGCCGCGGCCGCCAGGAGCGCGCGCAGGGCCTGACGCCACTGGATGGGCTCCAGCCCCAGAGCCCGACGGGTACCGGAGCAATCGAGCAGGGAGTAGCTGGGCCGCTGGGCGGGCAGCGGATACTCCGCCGTGGTGATCGCCTTCACCACCGCCGAGCGTTCCAGCAGGCCCTGTTCGAGAGCCAGCTCACCGACCGCGACAGCCACGTCATACCAACTGGCGGCACCGGCATCGCTCCAGTGCAGCACCGGCTCGTTGATGCCCGTTGTGATCGTGCGCCAGCAGGCGGCCGCCAGCGTGTGGGTGCTGGTGGGGCAACCCACCTGGTCTTCGACCACCCCCAGCGCCTGGCCACTGGCTCCGCGTTCACGGTGCAGACGCAGCATGGTGAGAGCGAAGTTCTTGCCGACCGGCCCGATCACCCAGCTGGTGCGCAGGATCACCCCCCGGCCGCTGCCGCCCAGCACCGTCTCAAGCGCTTCCTCGCCAGCGGCCTTGGTGCGGCCGTAGGCCCCCAGCGGATCGCGGGCCTGTTCCGGGCGGTAAGGGCTGCCCTGCTGGCCGTTGAACACGAAATCCGTGCTCACCTGCAGCAGCCGGCCGCCAGTCTCCAGCAGCGCTTCCGCAAAGGCCCGCGGCGCTCCACCGTTCACCGCCAACGCCAGCTCCGGCTCGCTTTCGGCCTTGTCAACCGCCGTGTAAGCGCCCCCGTTGAGCACCCAGTCGGGCCTGTGCTGACGCACCGCCGCCCGGCAGGCCTCGGCATCAGCCAGATCCAGGGCCAGCAATCCGTCGCCGCCGGAGCGGCTGGTGGCGATCAACTGCAGGCCATCGGGGCATTGCTGGCGCAGCGCATGGCCCAGCTGACCTGCGGCGCCGGTGAGCAACACCTTCATGCGAACACCTCCCCAGCCGCGATGGCCTCAGCGAAACCGGGAGCCTGGGCATCCTTCTCCGCCAGCAACGGCTCCGCACCCGCGAGAGCGGCCACGGGCCACTCGATCGCCAGCTGGGGATCATTCCAGCGGATCGAGCGCTCGCAGGTCTTGCTCCAGAAACCGCTGGCCTTGTAGAGCACCTCCGCCCGCTCGCTCAGGGTGAGGAAGCCGTGGGCAAAGCCCACCGGCACCCAGAGCTGCTGGCGGTTCTCAGCACTGAGCTCGGCGCCGACCCACGCCCCAAATGTGGGGGAACTGCGGCGGATGTCGACCGCAACATCAAAAATGGCACCCACCACACAACGCACCAGCTTGCCCTGCGGTTCCGGCTCCAGCTGATAGTGCAGCCCGCGCAGCACTCCGCGACTGGAGCTGGAGTGATTGTCCTGGGAAAACTGCACCGGGGCGCCGACCGCCTCATCAAAACGGCGCTGGTTCCAGCTCTCGAAGAAGAATCCCCTGGCATCGCCGAACGCCTGAGGGGTGATCAGCAGAGGCCCCTGCATCAGGGTGCCAGCGGTGGTGGCGAGCTGCTCAGTGCGCATGGGAGACCTCAAGACTGGACTGCAGGGCACGATGGTCCCCGGCGGGCTCACCGAGCAGCTGCAGCAGGTAATTGCCGTAGCCGCTCTTGCGCAGCGGCAGGGCCAGAGTCTCAAGCTGGTGGGCATCAATCCAGCCCTGCCGCCAGGCCACTTCCTCAGGACAACCGACCTTGAGACCCTGGCGGTGCTCCAGGGTGCGGATGTAACTGCTCGCCTCGTGGAGCGAATCGCAGGTGCCGGTGTCCAGCCAGGCCATGCCCCGGCCCATCAGCTCCACCCGCAACAGGCCATCATCGAGGTAAAGGCGGTTGAGATCGGTGATCTCCAGTTCGCCGCGGGCTGAGGGGCGCACCTGCTGGGCCCGCTCCACCACGGTGTGGTCATAGAAGTAAAGGCCGGTCACGGCGTACCGGCTTTGCGGTTGCGCAGGCTTTTCCTCCAGGCTGGTGACCCGCCCTTGATCGTCGAAGGCCACCACGCCGTAACGCTCAGGATCGCTGACCGGATAGGCGTAGACCGTGGCTCCTGCAGCGGCGCCATTGCTGGTGGCCAGCTGGGGTACCAGGTCGTGTCCATGAAAGAGGTTGTCGCCGAGCACCAGGGCGGCGGCCGATCCGGCCAGAAAGTCGGCACCGATCAGGAAGGCCTGGGCCAGCCCGTCGGGGCTGGGCTGCACGGCATAGCGGATGGTCATGCCCCAGCGCGTGCCATCACCAAGCAGGCGCTCGAACGCCGCCTGATCGTGAGGTGTGGTGATCACCAGCACCTCACGAATGCCCGCCAGCATCAGGGTGCTGAGCGGGTAATAGACCATCGGCTTGTCGTAGACCGGCAGCAGCTGTTTGCTCACCGCCTGGGTGATCGGGTGCAGGCGGGTGCCGCTGCCTCCAGCGAGAATGATCCCTTTGCGCGTCATAACGCCGCGTGGCTGGGAGGATGTTGCCATGACCCTGGCGCGATGTCTGTGTTCAGGTTGATCCAGCACGCACCGGGCGCTCCCGGACTGCGGCTGCTCGGGCTCGGCCCCGGGCTGCGCCCCAGCCGCGGTCTGCTCAAACTGCAGCGCCTGCTCGACAAGCATGCCTTCTGGGCCCGCGGGCGCAGCCTCCAGGAGCTGCGGTGCCTGCTGGCGCGCAGCGAAGCGGTGGTGAGCCTCTGGCGCGGCAAGCGGCTGGTGGGTTTTGGACGAGCCACCAGCGACCACAGTTGCCGCGCCGTGTTGTGGGATGTGGTCGTGGCCGGCGACCTGCAGGGCCGCGGCCTCGGCAGGCAGGTGGTGGAGGCGCTGCTGGCCGGACCCTGTGTGCGTTCGGTCGAGCGGGTGTACCTGATGACCACCAACAGCGCTGGTTTCTACCGGCAGCTGGGCTTCCAGCAGGCGGATCCCCAGCAACTGCTGGTGCGATACCCGACAGCCGGATCCGAAAACCCTGAACGTGGGTAAACGGATCAGGCAGGCAGCGTCGCCATCAGTGACGCCATCTCGATCGCCTGCAGTCCGTAACTCCAGCCCAGGTTGCTCTTGATGCCGGCCCGCTCCAGGGCCTGCTGCATCGTGTCGGTGGTCAGCACCCCGAAAATCACGGGCACCCCGCTGTCCCGACTCACCGCAGCGACACCCTTGCCCACCTCAGCCACCACCACATCGAAGTGGGGCGTGTCGCCACGGATCACTGCACCGAGGGTGATCACCGCCTGGTAGCGACCGCTGGCGGCAAGGCGCTGGGCCACCAGCGCAATCTCAAAGCTGCCGGGCACCCAGGCCACATCGAGCTGGGGGCTCTGCGCACTGGTGTCGATGCCGTGGCGGCTGAGGCAGTCCAGGCAACCGCTGAGCAGGCGGCCGGTCACCAGGTCGTTGAAGCGAGCCACAACGATGGCGAGGCGCAGGTTGGCTGCGTCACTGAACTTGCCCTCGAAACTGGCCAAGGCTGGAAACCACGCTGGGATTCAAGCCTAGAGGGCCCTCTGAGCTGAGCAAAGGCCGCATCATTCAGCCCGAAGCTCACTCTTCACCGC
>CAMDLO010000050.1 GCA_945901765.1 Cyanobium sp. NIES-981
GCCAGCACCTGCTCCCGGCAGAGCCGCCAGGGGCGGCCGGCCGTGAGCAGCTCAGCCAGGGCAGCACTGAGGGGTGCGGCTTCCTCCTCGGCGATGCGCAGGTCGTAGGCCGCCGGCGGCTGGCGCAGCCCCACGAAGATCTCCAGCAACTCGCCCGGGCCGAGCACCGCTTCACCTGGGGCCTGGATCGGCAGCGCTGAGGCCTCCAGGGCGGCGAGCAACTCGGGGTGCTGGTCCAGCCGGTCGCGCAGTGCCGCGGGAAGCCCGCCGCAGGGCGCCGGCTCGGCGGCGAGCAACTGATTGATCCGGCCGAGGGCGAGAAACACCTCCGGACCGGGGGAGGCGAGCTTGCCGTTGCGCAGCATCGACAGCTGCGAGTTGTGCAGCCGGCCCAGATCAAGGGCGTCGGCGAGGGCGGGCAGCACCCGGTGACTCCAGCCGTTGCGGCCATGCCACACCCGGATCAGATGGGCAAAAGCCACTCGGCCTGCAGCGATGTCATCCCGGTAACCCACGCCCTCTCTGCTTGATGGAACAGCCCCCTCGCCTGATGCACCGCCCGCCACACCGGTCGACGAAGGCAACCGGTGTGGCGGGCCGGCGGATGAACCACCCACCCAAAAGGGTGGCTGGCAGCCGCATGCCGCCTGATCCGAATCCGATCGAGGGGGCGATCAGGATTCGTATTGCTACCATCTTAACGATTGATCTGGAGTCGGTCCGTCATGACCGCTACGCACCCCGCTACGCCCCCCATCCCGCACCCCACAACGGCAAGGCCCCAGGCCTCCGCGACCCTGACCAGGCCTTCGGCCCAGTCGGCGGCTCGCAGCACCCGCAGGCCCGCCTTCATCAACACCGATCTCGACGCCATCCGCCGAGCCCACAGCCTGCACCGTCCCCGCCGGGGCGAACGGCCCGCGCCTGTGAAGCAGGGCACCCGCTGGGGAACCATCAGCTTCATGGCGGCCATCCACGTGCTGGCGGTGGTGGCCCTGCTGCCAGGCTTCTGGAGCTGGCAAGCCGTGGCCAGCTTCCTGGTGTTGTACTGGGTCACCGCCTGCCTGGGGGTGACGATCGGCTACCACCGCCTGCTGGCGCACCGCGCGTTCCGCGTGCCGCGCTGGCTGGAGCGTTTCTTCGCCACCTGCGGTGCCCTGAGCTGCCAGCACGGCCCGATCGACTGGGTGGGCCTGCACCGGCACCACCACAAGTTCTCCGATACCGAGGTGGATCACCACACCAGCCTGCGCGGCTTCTGGTGGAGCCACATGGGCTGGATGTTCACCACAATCCCCGCCGCCGGCGCGGTGCCCCGCCTCACGGGTGACCTGGCGCGGGATCCTTATTACCGCTGGCTCAACAGCTGGTTCCTGTCGCTGCAGGTGGTGCTCGGTCTGTTCCTGTTCTGGATCGGCACGGTGAGCGGCGTCAATCCGTGGGGCCTGGTGCTCTGGGGCATCCCCCTGCGCCTGGTGTTCGTGTACCACTGCACCTGGCTGGTGAACTCGGCCACCCACCTCTGGGGCAGCGTCGCTCACGACAGCGGCGACCACTCCAAGAACAATCCCTGGGTGGCGGCCCTGACGTTCGGCGAGGGCTGGCACAACAACCACCACGCCTTCCCCCACTCCGCCCGCCACGGCTTCGGCCGCCAGATCGATCTCACCTGGCTGCACATCCGTCTGATGCGCCGCCTTGGCCTGGCCACGCAGGTGCGCCTGCCGGCCGCAGCCGCGGCTCAGCGCCGCTGAAGCAGGCCTGGATCACCTCCTGATCTAAGCTTGTCGATCGCCCCGAGATCATCCTTCGTCGTAACCCCATGGCCAAGCGCGTTCAAGTCGTTCTCAACGCAGACGTCCTCAGCCTGGGCAAGGACGGGGATCTGGTGGAAGTGGCCCCCGGCTACGCCCGCAACTTCCTGGTGCCCACCGGCAAGGCCGTGCCGGTGACGGCCGCAGTGCTGCGCCAGGTGGAGGCCCGCCGCGCCAAGGAGGCCGAGCGCCAGGCGGCCCTCAAGGCTGAGGCCGAGGCCTTCCGCACCGCTCTGGCCACCATCGGTCGTTTCACCGTCAAGAAGCAGACCGGCGGCGACGATGTGCTGTTCGGCACCGTGACCAATGGCGACGTGGCTGAAGCGATCGAAGCCGCCACCAAAAAGGAGGTCGACCGCCGCGACATCAACGTGCCCGAGATCCATCGCACCGGCTCCTACAAGGTGCAGGTGAAGCTTCATCCCGAAGTCACCGCCGAGATCAATCTCGAAGTGCTCAGCCACTGACCGCGCTCCCGGCAACCCTCCCGGCCAAGCCCGCCGCAGGTAGAGCCGCTGGCCACCCCATCAGTGGGGTGGCTTTTGTTTTTGAGCACCACCGGCAGGGTCAGCAGCCTCGGCCCGGGATGGTCAAAGCGAAACCAAACAGCGATGATCAGGCCTGGCGGTGGCGACTTCAACCGCCGCTGCAAGGCCGCGATCAGCAGCCGGCCTGCGCCTGGCCGGCAGAGACACCGCCCAGCCCCAGCCCTCCACGGTCTTCCAACAGCCCTCAGCAGCCCCATGGTGAGCGTTCCCCTCAACCAACCAGGCCGGGAGGCACCCCAGCGCCGCAGCGGGCGCGGGGCAGAAGACAGCGGCTTTGAAGCCCTGCCCGATTCGGTGCCGCCCCAGAACCTGGAAGCGGAAGAGGCGGTGCTGGGCGGCATCCTGCTCGACCCGGACGCCGTCGGCCGGGTGGCGGATCTGCTGCAACCCGAGGCCTTCTACCTCAGCGCCCACCGCGAGATCTACCGCACCGCCCTGATGCTGCACAGCCAGGGCAAACCCACCGATCTCACCGCCATGACCGCCTGGCTGGCGGATACGGGCAGCCTGGAGAAAGTGGGCGGCAGCGGCCGGCTGGTGGAGCTGGTGGAGCGCATCAGCTCCACCGCCTCGATCGAGCAGGTGGCCCGGCTGGTGAACGACAAATACCTGCGCCGCCGGCTGATCCGCTCCGGCAACGAGGTGATCGCCCTCGGCTTCGACCAGAGCAAGCCGATGGAGCAGGTGCTCGATGAAGCGGAGCAGACGATCTTCGCGATCAGCCAGGACAAGCCCAGCACCGGCCTCACCCCCACCGCCGAAATCCTCACCTCCACCTTCGAAGAAATCGAGAGCCGCTCGGTGGGCACGGCGGTGGCGGGCATCCCCTGCAACTTCTACGACCTGGACGCCATGACCCAGGGGCTGCAGCGCAGCGACCTGCTGATCATCGCCGGCCGGCCGGCGATGGGGAAGACCGCCATCACCCTGAACATGGCCAAGAACGTGGCCGAGCTGCACGGCCTGCCGGTGTGCCTGTTCAGCCTGGAGATGAGCAAGGAACAGCTCACCTACCGGCTGCTCGCCATGGAAACCGGCATCGAGAGCGGCCGGCTGCGCACCGGCCGGCTGCAGCAGGAGGAGTGGCCGCTGCTGGGCCAGGGCATCAACAGCCTGGGCCAGCTGCCGCTCTACATCGACGACAAACCGAATGCCGGCGTGCTGGAGATGCGCTCGCTCTGCCGGCGGCTGATGGCCGAGAGCGGCAAGGAGCTGGGGCTGGTGGTGATCGACTACCTGCAGCTGATGGAGGGCAACGGCAGCGACAACCGGGTGCAGGAGCTCAGCCGCATCACCCGCGGCCTCAAGCAGATGGCCCGCGAACTGAACGTGCCGGTGATCGCCCTCTCCCAGCTCAGCCGCGGCGTGGAGGCCCGCACCAACAAGCGTCCGATGCTAAGCGACCTGCGCGAATCGGGCTCGATCGAGCAGGACGCCGATCTGGTGCTGATGATCTACCGCGATGAGTACTACAACCCCGAAACCCCCGACCGAGGCATCACCGAAGTGATCGTGACCAAGCACCGCAACGGACCGGTGGGCACCGTGAAGCTGCTGTTCGAGCCCCAGTTCACCCGCTTCCGCAACCTGGCGGCCTGACCTAGGATCCAAGTACCAACATCGCGGTCGTCGTGATCGTCAGCGAGTCGCTCCAGGCCTCCGGTGCCGGCAGTGCAGTGGGCCGGGACCAGCGGCACGCTGATCGCCTGATGACTGAAGCGATCGAATCACAGATAAGACCGCTGTTCCGCGTGAATCCTGTGCTCGGCTGGCTGCGGCTGCTCCTGCTGCTGCTGCCCTCGCTGATCGGCCTGTGGATGTACTGGCAGGAACCGCGACTGCTGATCGCCCTGCCGTGGCTGCTGCTGGCCACGGCGGTCTACGCGCTGGTGATGATCAGCACCCACGACATCAGCCACGGCACCCTGCTCGGCCAGAAGGATCTTGAACAGTTGGTCGGCTGTGCCGTGAGCTGGCCCGTCGGCTGGCCCTACCTCACCTACCGCAATCTGCACATGCTCCATCACCGCATGAACGGGATGGATCTACGCGATCCGGAGCGGCGGGAACCCACCAGCGAGGAAGCGGCCAGAGCCCATCCGTTGCGTCAGTGGCACTTCCGCCATCCCTTCTGGGGCAGCGCACTGTTGATGGGCGGAGCCCAGCTGATCGGTTCGATGTTCTGGTTCGGGTGGACACTGCGCAACGATCACTCCCGCTTGAAACGGGGCATGCGCCTTGATCTGATCGGGATCGCACTCGTGCAGGTGCTGATGTTCACCCTGGCGATCTGGCTCGGTGGCCTGCTGAAACTCCTGCTGATGCTGTTCGTCGTCGAACGGGTCGTGGGCGCGGTGATGCAGGTGCGCGGAATGATTGAACACCATGGTCTCTGGCAGCGCCACAGCACCTACGAACTCACCCAGCTCTACACCTCGAGGAACATCAATGCTGGACGGCTGGTGAATCTGCTGATGGGGGGTCTGCCCCACCACTCGCTGCACCACGCCTACCCGTCCATTCCTTATCACAATCTTCCCGAAGCTTCGCGCATCGCCGAGGCCGTGCTCAGCGCCCACGGCCGCCCACGGCTACCGAAGGTTGCCAGCTACGCGGCAGGCACGGCACTGCTCTTCTGAGGGAACCAGGGGTTGGCAAAGTGGAAATTGAATGCTCGACCAGCTCAAGGTCCTGGGCGCTGATCCTCCCCCGGGTCGATGGTCTTGCTCCACCACCAGCGCAACCCCACCAGCAGAAAGCGGGGATCGCGCAGGAACTCCGGCGGCTTGCCTTCGATGGCATGACCGGCGAACTGCAAGATCCAGCCCAGCAGAAACAACAGCAGCGCCGCCAGGCCCAGGCTCGGCAGGATCCCAGCCCCGCACGCGAGCACCAGGGAGAACAGAATCAGCGGAATGCCCACCTGATGGAGGGTCTGGTTGACGGGATGGGTGTGACTGCGGCCGTAGTCCCGCACCCACTCACTCCAGGGCCGACCCGCAAGCATCTGCCGGACTGGCAAGGCGCAGTTCCAGAGTACCGATGATGGCCCGGGCAAGCTGCCCGCCCGGCGCTGCGCCCCCTCGCCATCCACCCGTCGATGCAGGCCGACCCCAGCAGTCCATCCCCAAGCGTCGCGCCTGAGGCAGATGCCCGCCGCTGGCACGGGCTGAATCCCTGGCTTCTTGCCGCCATCGGCACCTTTCTGCTGGTCAATGCCGCCAGCCAGTGGCTCGTTTCAGGCACCGCCGACCAGGATCAGGCCGAACAGCTGCTGCTCTCCCAGAGCTGGGCCCTGGGGTATGGCGCCCAGCCACCGCTCTACACCTACCTGGTGAAGCTGCTGTTCCAGATCACCGGCGTGGCCCTCTGGCCGCTGCTGCTGCTGAAGGTGGTCCTGCTCTTCGTGCTGGTGCTGGCCCTTGTGCGCTGCGGCGAGCTGCTGGCGCTGCGACGGGATCAGCAGCTGTTCGCCCTGAGCGGCCTGGCACTGATTCCCCAGTTCATGTGGGAGGCGCAGCGCGATCTCACCCACTCGGTGCTGGCGACCGCCGTCGCCGCCCTCACCCTGCTGCAGCTGCTGCGGCTGGCGCGCCGGCCCCGGCCCGCTGGATTCATCGGCCTGGGAGCCCTGGTGGCGGCAGGGCTGCTGAGCAAATACAGCTTCGCGATCTTCGCCGCCAGCCTGCTGCTCACCGCCCTCACGATTCCTGCCCTGCGCCGCAGCCTGCTGCGGCCCTCCCTGGCCCTGGCGGTGATCACGGCGCTGCTGCTGCTGGCCCCCCACCTGAGCTGGGTGCTCAACCACAGCGATCAGGCGATGCGCGGTCTGGAGAAGACCCGCAGCCTCGGCCCCCTCAACCCGGCTGGAGCGCTCGCCGGCATCAGCAGCGCCGCCAGCAGCGCGCTGGCCTTCCTCTCGCCCTTCTCGCTGCTGGCGGCGGCCCTGCTGTGGCCGGACCGCCGGCGGCTGCACCGGGCCGACCCGCAGCAGCAACCCGGCCAGGCGCTGCTGCAGCGCCTGCCCCTGATGCTGAGCGCCGTGCTGCTGGTGGTGGTGCTGGCCACCGGCGCCACGCGCATCAAGGATCGCTGGTACCAGTGCCTGCTCTTCTACGCCCCGCTGACGGTGGCCACCCTCGCCCCACCGCTCTCCGGCCGGCGCCTGCAGACGCTGGTGGCTGCAGGCAGCGCCGCCGCCGCCGCCGCCGCCCTGCTGCTGCCGGGTCGCACCCTGCTGGCGGGCGTGACCGGCCTGAGCAACACGCCGAATCACCCCCTGCCCCAGCTGCTGGCCAGCCTGCGTCAGCAAGGCACCCCCCAGTTGATCCTGGCGAGCAGCGGCCCGATCGGTGGCAGCGCCCGGTTGATCTTCCCCACCGTGCCCGTGCACACCCCCCGCTCCCTGGAGCGGGGTACCGCCCGGGCTGCCGTAGCCGGCGAACGGCTGCTGGTGCTGATCGATCGCGACGACGACCCGGCGGCGCTGAACGCCCTCACGGCGGCCGTGCTCGGACGTGACATCGATCCGGCCCGGCTGCGCGACCAACTGATCGAGATCAGCCTGCCGGAGCGCCACGGGCCACTGCGCCGCTACCCGATCCGCTACGCCTGGATCGTCGGAACAGAGCGTTTCTAGGATCGGCCCATGCAGCCTCCAGCCCCCGACCACGCCCCCCAGGACCCCACCGAAACCGCCACCGAATACACCACTGAATTCACCACTGAATTCACCACTGAAACCCTCACAGAACGCTTCGATGTGATCGTGGTGGGAGGCGGGCATGCCGGTTGCGAGGCGGCGATCACCGCCGCGCGGCTCGGGCTGAGCACTGCCCTGTTCACCCTCAATCTCGACCGCATCGCCTGGCAGCCCTGCAACCCGGCGGTGGGCGGGCCAGCCAAGAGCCAGCTGGTGCATGAGGTGGACGCCCTCGGTGGTGTGATCGGCCGCCTGGCCGATGCCACCGCCCTGCAGAAGCGGGTGCTCAACGCCAGCCGCGGCCCGGCCGTGTGGGCGCTGCGCGCCCAGACCGACAAACGCCAGTACGCCCGCCAGATGCTGCAGCTGCTGCAGCACACGCCCAACCTGGCCCTGCGCGAGGCGATGGTGACCGGCCTGGTGGTGGAGGGCGACCCATCGGGTGGCGGCGACAGCTGGGACCCCAGCCAGGGGCCAGCCGCCCGCGTCACCGGCATCCGCACCTACTTCGGCAGCAGCTACGGCGCCGGAGCCGTGATCCTCACCGCCGGCACGTTTCTGGGGGGCCGGATCTGGGTGGGCAACCAGTCGATGAGCGCCGGCCGCGCCGGTGAGCAGGCCGCCGAGGGGCTCACCGAGGCCCTCGAAGCCCTGGGCTTCCAGATGGGCCGCCTCAAGACCGGCACCCCGGCCCGGGTCGACCGGCGCAGCATCGCCCTCGATCAGCTGGAGGAGCAGCCCAGCGACGCCCATGACCGCTTCTTCTCCTTCGACCCCGCCAGCTGGGTGAGCGGCGAGCCGATGAGCTGCCACATCACCCGCACCACCACCGCCACCCATCAGCTCATCCGCGACAACCTGCACCTGACGCCGATCTACGGCGGCTTCATCGACAGCAAGGGGCCGCGCTACTGCCCCTCGATCGAAGACAAGATCGTGCGCTTCGCGGATAAAGACAGTCACCAGATCTTCCTGGAACCCGAGGGCCGCGATACGCCGGAGATCTATGTGCAGGGCTTCTCCACCGGCCTGCCCGAGCGGCTGCAGCTGGAGCTGCTGCGCACCCTGCCCGGCCTGGAGCAGTGCGTGATGCTGCGCCCTGCCTACGCCGTGGACTACGACTACCTGCCCGCCACCCAGCTCAAGCCCAGCCTGGAAACCAAGCGGGTGGCCGGGCTGTTCTCAGCCGGCCAGCTCAACGGCACCACCGGCTACGAGGAGGCCGCCGCCCAGGGGCTGGTGGCAGGCCTCCATGCCGCCCGGCTGGTGCGCGGCCAGGAGCCTGTGCCGTTCCCGCGGGAGGGCAGCTACATCGGCACGATGATCGACGACCTGATCACCAGGGACCTGCGCGAGCCCTACCGGGTGCTCACCAGCCGCAGCGAATACCGCCTGGTGCTGCGGGGTGACAACGCCGACCAGCGGCTCACCCCCCTGGGCCGGGAGCTGGGCCTGATCGACGATCGCCGCTGGGAGATCTACAGCCGCAAGCAGGAGTCCATCGCCGCCGAGCAGCGCCGCCTGAACACGTTGCGGCTCAAGGCCAGCGATCCGGCCGCCGCTGCTGTGGAGGCCGAGACCGGAGCCGCCATCAAAGGGTCGATCACCCTGGCGGAGCTGCTGCGCCGGCCCGGCTTCCACAGCAGCGATCTGGTGCGACACGGCCTGGCCGATCCCCGGCAGCCCAGGGAGGTGGCCGAGGCGGCCGAAATCGCCATCAAGTACAGCGGCTACCTGGCCCGCCAGCAGCAGCAGATCGATCAGGTGAAGCAGCAGGAACACCGCCCGATCCCGGCCGACCTCGATTACGGCAGCATCGGCACCCTCTCGCGCGAAGCGCGCGAGAAGCTGGCGGAGGTGCGCCCGCTCAACCTGGGCCAGGCTTCAAGGCTGCCTGGCGTGAGCCCGGCCGATACGACAGCCCTGCTGCTCTGGCTGGAACTGGCCGGTCGCCGCAGCCGGCAGGGCCGGTAACGTGGGCTCCACACGTTTAGATCCAAGCCCGTGAGTCCGGTGCGAGCGATTCCCACCTCCCGGGCCTACTGGGAACTGCGGGCCGAACAGGTGCTCAACCGGGTGTTCAACCCGGAGGCCCCGATCGATGTGGAGATCTGCGACACCCCGGAGCCTCCCGCAGCAGGAACCCCTGCAGCGCCGCGGCCTCGAACCCGATCGGCCACTGCCACCCCGGCGGCCCGACGCGCGGCCCCACGCCCGCAGCCGAGCCAGCCCGGCCTGATGGTGGCTGGTGCGGGCCTGCTGATCACCGCCACCGCCGCGCTCGGCCTGGTGATTCTCTCCCTCTGGCAACAGGGCCAGCAGGCTCTGCGCCAGGAACGGAACCTGCTGCTGGTGGAACGGCTCAGGGCCATGGGCCCGCTGGCAGCAGCACCGGTCGGCCTCGATCCCAGCACCGCCGCCCCCCGGCCCCAGCAACTGCCCGGCGCCCCGGCCAGCGCCACCGAAGCCGCAGCCGCCGCCGACCAGGCCGGAGTGCCGCCACCGCCAAGCGAGCCCTGGATGGAGGAACTGGCCAGCCTGCCGGCCAGCTCGGCGCCACCGGCCAAGGTGCTGCGGGTGCCGATGAACCGGCGCATCAGCAGCCCGGCTCCCGCCAGCGCAGCCCCCCCCTCCACCCCAGCCCGGCCCGGTCCGGCCAGCCCGGCAGCCCCCGCCGACCTGCCCCAGCTGGTGGGGGTCGTGCAGGTGCCCGGCCGTCCCGGCTCGGCGATCTTTCAGGTGAACGGCAGCTCCACCAGCGCCGCGGCGGGCGAGTCGATCGGGGGGAGTGGCTGGCGGCTGCAGGCAGCCAGCGGTGATTCGGCCGTGATCGAGCGCGATGGCATCCAGCGCCGGATCAGCATCAGCAGCGGTCTCTAGGGCTGCCGGCAGGGTTCATGCTGATCTCCCACCGGCACCGGTTCATCTTTCTCAAGACCCAGAAAACGGCCGGCACCGCCATCGAGATCGCCCTGCGTGCGGTGCTCGGCCCGGATGATGTGATCACCCCCATCTCCAGGGCCGACGAACGTCTCAGCCGCCAGCTCGGCCGGCCCGGCCCACGCCATTTCCGTGCTCCCCTGCGCGACTATCAAATCGCCGAACTGCTGCAGCTGCTGACCCGGGGCCGTCTGAAGAAACGGTTCTACAACCACATTCCCGCCGCCAGGGTTCAAGCACTACTGCCCATGGCGATCTGGCAGGACTATCTCAAGATCAGCGTGGAACGCAACCCGTTCGACAAAGCGATCAGCAGTTATTACTGGCGCACCCGCAAGCAGCGGCAGCCGATCCCGATCGATCAGTACCTGCAACGCTGCCCCACCAGTGAGATCTCCAACTGGCCCATCTACAGCATCAACGATGCCGTGATCACCGACGTGATGCTCCGCCACGAGCAGCTGGCCGACGATCTGGCGACACTGGCCACAAGGCTCAGCCTTTCCCAGCCGCTGGAGCTGCCTCAGCAACGTCCGAAGGGCCAGATCCGCCGCGACCGCCGTCCCTGGCAGGAGGTGCTCGATTCCGCGAGCCAGGAGCGTATCCGCCAGGTCTGCGCCCGCGAGATCGCCGCCTTCTACGCCTGAACCGCCCCGCCCTCAGCCAGCCAGCCCTTGCCGTCCCATCCTCCGCCAGACCGGTCGCCAGCCGATTCACCGACCAGCCCGCCCGCCACCAAGCTGGTGCTCTGCATGAAGTGGGGCAGCAAATACCCCGCCGAGTATGTGAACCGGCTGCAGCGGATGGTGGCCCGCCACACCACACCACCGGTGCAGCTGGTGTGCTTCAGCGACGACCCGAGCGGCATCGATCCGGCCGTGCGCACACTGCCATTGCCGGAGCTGGGCTGCCCGGAGCCCCAGCGCACCCGGGGCAAGTGGCGCAAGCTGGCCCTCTGGGGCGCGGCGCTGGCCGATCAGCAGGGACCTGCCCTGTTCGTGGATCTGGATTCCGTGATCGTGGCCAGCCTTGATCCCTACTTCAGCCATGGCCCCGCCGACGCGGTGATCCTCGAGCACAACTGGGCGCGGCCGCTGAGCGGTCTGGGCCAGACCTCGGTGTTCCGCTATCCGGTCGGGGGGCGGCCGGACATCCTGGAGCGCTTCCGTCGCGACCCCCAGGCGATCGCCGACCGCTTCCGTTACGAACAGCACTTCGTGAGCCACTGCCTCGGGGAGCAATTGCGCTTCTGGCCGCGGGGCTGGACCCGCCACTTCCGCCTCCACTGCCTTGGCCCGCTGCCGCTGCGCTACCTCAGGCCGGCCCGGCTGCCGGCGGGGGCACGGATCATCACCTTTCCGGGCGGCCCCAATCCCGCTGATGTGATGGCGGGTCGCTGGCGGCCGGATTCAGCGGCCTACACCGGCAGGCGGGGCCACCTGGCTCGCCACCTGCCCCGGGGGGACTGGGGAGCACTGCGGCGCTTCGCCATGCCCGTTCCCTGGATCGAGGAGCACTGGCGCTGAGCGGGAGACTGAAGCGATGCATCGACTCTGGCGACCCCCCCTGACAGGGGGCATTCACGTCTGCGGCTGCGGCCACTCCGGCACCTCGATCCTCACCCGGCTGATCGGAGCGCACTCCGGCATCCACGCCATCGCCGGCGAGAGCGGGGTGGCCAAGAAGGAGAGCTACCGCCGCTACCGCCTGGCCCTGGAGCGCTTTCAGCGGGAGAGCACGGAAGCCGGCTGCAGGGTGTGGGTGGAGAAGACCCCCAAACACGTGCGGCACCTGCGGTTCATCCTCAACGCCGCCCCCGACAGCCGCATCGTGCTGATCTGCCGCGAGCCGCGCGACTGCGTCGCCTCGTTGCGCCGCCGCTACGGCCGGCTCGGCAAGGCCCTGCGCCGCTGGCTGCACGACAATGGCCGGGTGCAGCGCTGGCGCCACCACCCCCAGACCTTCCTGCTGCGCTACGAAGATCTGGTGCTCGATCCCCAGGCCAGCCTGGAGCGGCTGATGCCCTTCCTGGGGGTGCCGTTCGAACCGCAGCAGCTGCTTTACTACGAGCGCGAGGTGCGCTGGTACGGCGGTGATCAGCCCGCAGTGACGGATCCCGACCATCCGGAACTGCGCAACCGCCAGATCAACCAGCCGCTGTTCAACAGCACCGGCAGCTACAGCCAGCACCTCAGTGCCGCCGAAGCAGAGCGGGTTCACCGCCGCTGCCGCCGGCTGGCTAGAACCCTCGGCTACGTGGGCTGAGGCAACGCACCATGCTGCACCTGCACCAGCTGTGGGGAATCGGGGTGGAAACCCTGGCCCTGGAGGCCCTGCCGGTGCCGCTGAGCGGGCCCTGGCGCCTGCTGCTGCTCGGCGATGGCAGCCCCACCCGCCATCTGGAGTCCCTGAGCGGGCTGCCCGTGGAGATCGAGCTGATCGGCATGGGGCCGGAACCGAACACGCCGCCGCTGCTGGCGGGCGATCCAGACCTCGCTCCAGCGCCGCCGGAGGTGAGCGAGCTGGCGCTGCCCCTGCTGCGGCGTCAGGTGTGGCTGCGTTGCGGCGACCAGACGCTGGCCTGGGCGGAGAGCTGGTGGAATCAGCACCAGGCCGATGCCCACCTGCAGCAGCGCGATCAGCCGATCTGGCGCAGCCTCACCAGCAACCGCGCTGAACTCTTCCGGGAGGTGGACGGGGTGGCTCAGGTGCAAGCCGCCTGGCTGGAGCAGCGCTTCGGTCGCCCCGGCCCCTTCTGGTGCCGCCACTACCGCTTCTTCCGGGCCGGCCAGCCGCTCACCGTGATCCGGGAGGTGTTTTCACCGGCGCTGGAGCGCTGGCTCGGCGCCGCAGACGACACGATCAGCAATCGTTCGTCATCAGCGTTTGCACGGCCTGTGACAACAGCCAGCAGCTGAGCCTCAACGGATTGACAGCCCGATGGCTGGCCGCACGATGCCGGCAGCTTCACGGCCACCCCATGACCGTTGCCTCTCCGATCCGGGCAGCTCGCCCAAGTCCTGGTCAGCCCGAGTGGTTGAGCCTCACCGACCTGGGCCGGCTGCACGGCATCTCCGCCGTGCACTGCGGGCGCCTGCTCAGCGACGCGGGGCTGCGCCGGCCGGACGGCCGGCCAAGCCGGCTGGCTCTGCACCGCAGCCTGGCCCGACACACCGGAGCCCACCGCAACCGCTGCGGCGCGCTCTGGCACCGCAGCGGCTGCGGTGCCGTACTGGCTCAGCAGGGGGTGGGGCTGCTCGGCCAGCAGCGGCTGATCGAACAATGGGCCGAGTTGCTGCACACCCTCGTTGGGGGCGTGGCAGCCGTGAGCACCTCCGCCGAAGAAATGGCCCAGGAGCTGCCGGTGGATCTGGTGACAGCGGTGAACCGGGCGCTGCAGGAGCGGGGCAGCAGTTTTCAGGTGGCGGCAACTCAGGCCAGACGCAGCGCCTCGGCCTGCTTGGCGGCCCGCTCCAGCAACGCGCGCAGCTGATCCTCGTCGGTGTGGCTGAGGTTGGTGCGCAGCAGCTTGGCGTGGGGCGCGTGGGCCCGCAGCCGCTCCACCACCCGATCTGCCGTGGCCTCACGGATCAGCAGACAGAGGGCAGCGCTGCCCTTCGGCAGCGTCTCCCCCAGCTCCCGCATGAAGGCATCGTTGATGCCGATGTCGGACAGGGAAGCGGAGGCGGCCCCCACGCCGGCCCCCACAGCCGCCCCCAACAGGGGATTGAGAAACAGCAGGCCCACCAGACTGCCCCAGAACCCACCCCCGAGCGCGCCGGCTGCGGTGAGATTGAGCGCCTGATGCAGATGCACCTGGCCTTCACCGTTGTGCTCCACCACCACGGCATCCTCCAGCGAGATCAGCTGCTCGCGCTGGATGTCCACCAGCTCACGCCTCACCTGCTCGGCTTCCTCGACGCTGGGCAAACCGACCACAACCAGGCTGCTCATCATTTCGCCGCGGACGCTCCCCGCGGATGACGGATTGACCAGAGCCTAATCAGGGTTGACGCCGGCGACTCGAACGGGGCAGAGGGCGGGCGGCTGGAGCGGGCGGGGCCGGTTCCCGGGGGCCGGCCGCCTGGGGTGGGCGCTGCCAGCGGGACAGACTGAAGCTGTCGTCGTCCGGCCAGGGGACATCGGCTGCAGCTGCTGGCCCACCACGCCGCCGCGAGATCGCCTCCAGGGGGCGCCGCGGGGAGGCGGCGGGGGAACTGCTGCGCTCCTGCTGTTGCCAGGGCTCACGCCAGTCGTCCTCGTCCTCCAGGATCCAGTCGAGCTTCTCCTCGACCCAGCGGCCGAGGCCGGCGAGCCGGGGCCGCTCGCCAGCGCGCTCGCCGGCCCGGGCACCCGGCCGGGTGCCAGCCACCCCATCCACCAGCTGACGACCGGCGCTCACCAGCCGATCCAGTCCCTGCTCAAGCGGATCAGGACCGCTGCGTCCCCGTCGCTGGGGCCGGCTGCGGGAGCCGGGAGCATCAGGCTGGCGACGGTCGTACTGGCGTTCAGTCATGCACCAACGCTACCGACGCCGGACCGTGAGCCAGCGCTCCCGCGTCAGTCCCACCAGGGCGATCGCCACGCCGCTCCACTCCAGGCTCCAGAAAAAAACGGCCACCGGATCGACGGAAACCCGCCGACCTTACGGTCTCCAGACAGACGTCGGCAAACGGAGCGACCGTGCGGTTGCCTGACCCTGCGGCAGAGCGCCCCCTGAATCAGGCGACCTCCTGAAACTCCAGCAGGCAACTGGCATGCCAGCCGCCGCCGTGGTGACGCTCACAGCAGGCGCGGCAGGCCAGGCCCTTGACCCGGCGCCGGTAGGGCGCCGACACGCCGCAGCGGGGACAACGGGCCAGCCAGCGGGGCTCCCCCGGCAGCGGATAGCGGTGGCGCACGCTCACCACAAACCCTGCCTGGGCGGTGTTGATCGCTGCCATCCGGGCGCGGAAGTGGGGGCCGTGCACCTCCTGCACCTGCAGGACCCGGTGGGTCCAGGCATGAATCATCTCGTGGCAGAGGGTGCCCAGCAGGGCTTCGCGAGGCAGGGGATCGAGCAGGGGGCGCGAGAGCACGATCTCGCTGAGCTCGCGGCCATCGCTGTGGCGGCCGAAGCGGTACATCCCGGCGCTGCGGCGCATGCGTCCGTCGCTCCAGCGCAGGCTCACCAGGGGCAGGCCATCGCGCACCAGGCTGCCCTCGAAATGCTCGCGGTTGAGCCGGTGAAACAGCGGCAGCAGGGGTTCGAGCGGCACGCCGGCGGGGTTGTCAGTCAGACTCACAGGCCATTCAACCGCGTGTTCACGGCCTATGGACTCGGCTCTGGTCACCAGCATCGGCACCAAGGCCCTGCTGGCCGGGGGTGGAGCCCTGCTCCTCTACTGGACGATCACCGCGGTGAAGCTGGTGCTCAGCGCCCGCGGCATCAACCCGCTGATCAAGCAGTTCTTCACCCAGATCGCCAGCGGCCAGGTGGACGGCGCCTATCTGCTCACCACCAAGAATTACCGCAGCCACGTGAACCGCAAGCAGTTCATCCAATTCCTGGCGGGCCTGAAGCTCAACCGCTACCGCAACCTCAAAAGCGGCCGGCCGCGCCTGCAGGACGGCCAGCTCACCCTCAGCGTGAAGCTGATCTCCGATGCCAAGGACGAACTCCCGCTCGACTTCACCTTCGTGAAGCTTGAGGAGCAGTGGCGCATCGACCGGATCCGCAACCTGGCCGCCACCTGATGCCCACCAGCCAGCAGGCCCGCGCCGCCGAGCTGCGCCAGCTGCTGAACCGCGCCGCCCACGCCTATTACGTGCTGGATGCTCCAGTGATGGAGGATCCGGTGTACGACCGGCTGCTGCGGGAGCTGCAGGAGCTGGAGACCGCCCAGCCGGAACTGCTCACGGCCGACAGCCCCAGCCAGCGCGTCGGCGGCGCTCCGGCGGAGGGATTCACGAGCGTGGCCCACCGCATCGGCCTGCTCAGCCTCGATAACGCCTTCACCCTGGAGGAGCTGGAAGCCTGGTACGGCCGTCTGCTCAAGGTGCTCGACCGCACGCCCGAGCCCGGAGCGCCCCTGCCCCAGCTGCCGATGGTGGGCGAGCTGAAGATCGACGGCAACGCCCTGGCCCTGAGCTACGAGCACGGCGTGCTGGTGCGGGCCGCCACCCGCGGCGACGGCGAGCGGGGCGAGGAGATCACCGCCAATGTGCGCACGATCACGAGCGTGCCCCTGCGGCTGCAGCTGGAGCATCCCCCCGCCTGGGTGGAGGTGCGCGGCGAGGCCCTGATCCCGGATGCCACGTTCAAGGCGATCAATGCCGAGCGCGAGGCCCGGGGCGAAGCCCTGTTCGCCAACCCCCGCAACGCCTGCGCCGGCACCCTGCGCCAGCTCGACCCGAAGGTGGTGGCGGCGCGGCGGCTCGATTTCTTCGCCTACACCCTGCACCTGCCGGATGACTGGGGGGCGGGAGCCGGCGGCGATTCCAGGAGCGATCCGGCCCGCCCCAGCAGCCAATGGGAAGCGCTGCAGTGGCTGCAGGCCGCCGGCTTCAAGGTGAACCCCAACGCCGCACTGCTGCCCTCCCTGGCGGCGGTGGAGGCCTTCTTTGCCCAGTGGGAAGAAGGGCGCAAGGCCCTCGATTACGCCACCGACGGCGTGGTGGTGAAGCTCAACGATCTGCGCCTGCAGGCTGACGCCGGCTTCACCCAGAAGGCGCCGCGCTGGGCGATCGCCCTGAAGTACGCCGCCGAGGAGGCCCCCAGCCGGCTGCTGCGCCTGGCCTGCCAGGTGGGCCGCACGGGGGTGGTGACGCCGGTGGCCGAGTTCGAGCCGGTGCCCCTGGCCGGCACCACGGTGAGCCGCGCCACCCTGCACAACGCCGGTCGCCTGGCCGAACTCGACCTGCACGCCGGCGACACGATCGTGGTGCGCAAGGCCGGCGAGATCATCCCCGAGGTGGTGCGGGTGCTGAGCGAGCTGCGGCCCGCCGGTGCTCTGCGTCTGGAGCTGCCCCACAGCTGCCCGGAGTGCGGCTCCGAGCTGGTGCGCGAGGAGGGCGAAGCGGCCACCCGCTGCGTAAACAGCAGCTGTCCGGCGATCCTGCGCGGCGCCCTGCGCCACTGGGTGAGCAAGGGGGCCCTGGATGTGGACGGCCTGGGCAGCAAGCTGATCGAGCAGCTGGTGGACCGGGGCCTGGTG
>CAMDLO010000051.1 GCA_945901765.1 Cyanobium sp. NIES-981
AGGGAGCGCACCTGGGCATTGGCGGTGGTGGTGTCGGCGATGTAGCTCGCCGGCGCCTTGCCGTCGTCGCGCAGGCCCTGGATCAGCTTGGTGGGATCGGAATCGAAGTAGTGGCTCACGTCAGTGAGCGAGATCTCGGCTGAATCCAGGTTCTGGAAGGTCACATCGGCGGTCTTCATCACCGCCTCGAACACCTCCCGCTTCTGGTTCATCTCACCTGGGTTGTCGGCGTTGAACGCGAAGGTTTTGCGGGAGAGGTACATCTCCTGCAGTTCGTTCTCCTCTTCCCAGGTGCTGTTCTCCACCGCCAGGTTCACGTTCGAGGAGTAGCTGCCGCTGGCGTTGGAGAACACCCGGGTAGCGGCATCGCGCAGGGAGATGCCCTCCTTCTCGGCCTGCTCCTGAGAATGCTTACGAACAAAATTCATCTCCAGGGGCTCATCGGCCTCGGCGGCCATCTTCACGCCCTGATCGATCAAGGCCATCTGGTTGATGAACAGGTCACGGAACACGCCGCTGCAGTTCACCACCACGTCGATGCGGGGCCGGCCCAGTTCTTCCAGCGAGATCAGCTCCAGCTTGTTCACCCGGCCGAGGGAATCGGGCACGGGCTTGACGCCGATGAACCAGAGGATCTGGGCCAGGGATTCGCCGTAGGTCTTGATGTTGTCGGTGCCCCAGAGGACGCAGGCGATCGTTTCCGGCCAGGTGCCCTGTTCAAGCTTCTGGCGTTCGATCAATTTGTCGACCACCCCCTTGGCAGCGGCGATGGCGGCCCGGGTGGGGATCGCCTGGGGATCGAGGGCGTGCAGGTTCTTGCCGCTGGGCAGCACACCGGGGTTGCGGATCGGGTCGCCGCCGGGGCCGGGCAGCACGTATTCACCATCGAGGGCCTTGAGCAGGCTCTCCATCTCCATGTCGGCGCACACCTGCTCCAGGCAGAACTGCAAGTAGGCGAACAGTTTGTCGAGCGCAACCGAGTCGATGCTCACAAAGCCGGCGCCGCAGCAGGCCCGCAGCCAGGGGCTGGGCAGCTTGAAGCCGAATTTGCCCAGCAGATCAAACAGCCAGCCGAAGTTGCGCCGCAGGCTGACCCGGCCGTCGCTGCCGGTGACGCTGCGCACCATGGCGCCCACCGCGGCTCTGCTGGTTTCGGTGATGCGGCGGTTGAGCTCCACATCGGCCAGCACACCCGCGTCGTTGCCCTCGTACACATCGGCGATCGTGCGCCCCAGGCTCTCGGCCAGCAGGCCCGGCAGGGAGCGGATGCCATCCTCCTCGCGCTCCAGGGCGGCGATGTTCACCAGGGTGGCGATCGCCTCCTCGGCGGTGGGGGGTTTGCCGATCGTGTGCAGGCCGCAGGGCAGCAGCCGGCTCTCGATCTCCATCAGCTGGCGGTACACCGCACCGATCACGCTGTCGCGGCCGTCGAGATCCAGTTCGGAGGCGTCCCGCTCAGGCAGCGCCACGTCCTTGTCGAGGTTGCACTGGCGCGCCGTCTCCACCACGGCGTTGACGATCTGCACGCCGCGGGAGCTCTCCCGCAGTTGCTGATAGCTGCCCACCAGCTCGCCCAGTTCCTTGAGGCCCTTGTAGAGACCGGCGTTTTCGGCTGGGGGAGTGAGGTAGGAGATCGTTTCGGCGTAGCCCCGTCGCTTGGCGATCGTGGCCTCGCTGGGGTTGTTGGCCGCGTAGTAGTAGAGGTTGGGCAGGGCGCCGATCAGCGAATCGGGGTAGCAGGTTTCGCTCATGCCCATCTGCTTGCCCGGCATGAACTCCAGGGAGCCGTGGGTGCCGAAGTGCAGCACCGCATCGGCACCCCACACCTTCTCCAGATAGGTGTAGTAGGCGGCGAAGCCGTGGTGGGGGCTGGCGCTGCGGGAATAGAGCAGGCGCATCGGGTCGCCTTCGTAGCCGAAGGTGGGCTGCACGCCCACAAACACGTTGCCGAAGTGGCGGCCGTAGATCAGCAGGTTGGTGCCGTCGGAATTGAGGTTGCCGGGCGGCTTGCCCCAGTTCTCTTCGAGGCGTTCGGAATAGGGCGTGAGGCGCTCGTATTCCGCCACGCTCATGCGGTGGGCGATCGCCAGCTCCGGTGCCCCCTCCATCGCTTCGGGGTCCTTGAGCACCGCCTCCATCAGCTCCTTGCTGGTTTTCGGCAGGCCACTCACGTCGTAACCCTTGGCACGCATCTCCTCCATCACCCGGTGGATGGAGCCGAACACGTCGAGGTAGGCGGCGGTGCCCACGTTGCCCTTGTCGGGTGGGAAGCTGAACACCGTGATCGCCAGCTTCTTCTCGGTGCGGGGCTTGATCCGCAGCGAGGCCCAGCGGATGGCCCGCTCGGCGATGGCATCCACCCGGTCCTGCAGGGTGTGGGCCTTGCCGGTGGCATCGTCGCGGCCGGAGAGCACGATCGGTTCGATGGCCCCATCCAGCTCAGGGATGGCGATCTGCAGAGCCACCTGCACCGGGTGCAGACCGAGATCGCTCTCCTCCCACTCCTGGGTGGTCTGGAACACCAGGGGCAGCGCCACCATGTAAGGGCGGTTGAGCTTCTTGAGCACCTCGATCGCCTTGGGATGGTCCTGCCGGGCCGGGCCGCCCACCAGGGCGAAACCGGTCAGCGACACCACCCCATCCACCAAGGGCACGTCCGGGTTGAGGGGGTCGTAGAAGAAGGCATTCACCGGCTTGGTGAAGTCGAGTCCGCCGCAGAACACCGGAATCACGGTGGCGCCCCGGTATTCCATCTCCTGAATCACGGCCACGTAATGGGCTTCATCGCCCGTCACGATGTGGCTGCGCTGCAGCACCAGGCCGATCACCGGGCCCCGGCGGGCCTGCTCGGAGAGATCCTTGCGGCTGGCATTCCAGTTGAGGTATTCCTTGAGGTCTTCGAACATCCCCGGGGCCAGGGGGTGCCAGATGCCCAGATCCGGGAAAGTGACGGGATCCGCCACCTGCAGCTCGGGCCGATTGGCGTTCTCGCCGCTGCGGGGGAACACGTACTTATCGGCCAGCATCAACAGGAAATTCCTGAGGTTGTCCGGCGTGCCGCCCAGCCAGTACTGAAAGCTGAGCATGAAGGAGCGGGCGTCCTGGGCCTTCTCCACCGGCAGATACTTCAACACCGTGGGCAGGGTGTTGAGCAGCTTGAGCATGGCGTCCTGGAAACCGGCCCCACCGGCTTCCTTGCGCTTTTTCATGAAGCTGGCGATGGCCGATTTGCTCTGGCCCAGCTTGGCCATCGAGAAGCTGCCCAGCTTGTTGAGACGCATCACCTCCGGCATGGAGGGAAACACCACGGCCGCCTTGAGGCGATCGCGGTGGGGCGCCACAGCCTCCACCACCTTCTGGGCCAGGTCTTCGATGAAGATCAGCGAGGCGATGAAGACATCGGCTTCGGCCACGTCCGCGCAGAAGCCGGCGTAGTTGTCGGGGTCGCGCAATTCCTCGATCAGATAGCCGCACAGGTCGACCGCCAGGGGACCGTTCTGGTCGTTCAGCGAGTGGGCGGCCTGGGTGAGGGCGTTCTGGTACTGGGGCTCCAGCACCACGTACACCACCCTCATCAGGGTCCGGCCGTTCACCTCCGCGGGACTGACGCGGCGGGAGGCGGAGCGGACCTGCGTGAACATGCGGGCGGATTGAGCAATGTGAAGCAGCCTACGAAGCGCCCGGTAGGGGCGCGAGTGCGGCAGACAAGGTGTTACAGCCGTTCAGGTGGGGGTTGACGCCAGCGGCCGCCATAGGCTCAGAACCCCTGCATTTCGGCCCCATCGCCATGACCAGCAGCGCCGCCTCCCCCGCCCAGCCGATCGCCGTGGTGGTGGCTGGTGCCCTCGGTCGCATGGGCGCCGAGGTGGTGAAGGCGGTCACCGCCGCGCCCGACTGCACCCTGGTGGGCGCGATCGACACCACCCCCGGCAAGGAGGGGGCCGATGTGGGCACCGAGCTCGGCCTGGGTGAACTGGAGGTGGCGATCACCGCCGACTTCGAAGGCTGCCTCTGCCAGGCCAGCCAGGCGGTGCGCACCGCCGGCCCTGGCCAGGGGGCGGTGCTGGTGGATTTCACTCACCCCAAGGTGGTGTACGAGCACAGCCGCGGCGCGATCGCCTATGGCGTGCATCCGGTGATCGGCACCACCGGCCTGAGCCCGGAGCAGCTGGCAGATCTGGCCGCCTTTGCCGAGAAGGCCTCGATCGGCGGGGCCGTGATCCCCAACTTCTCGGTGGGCATGGTGCTGCTGCAGCAGGCCGCCGCCGCCGCCGCCCGCTTCTACGACTTCGCCGAGCTCACCGAGCTGCACCACAACCGCAAGGCCGATGCCCCCAGCGGCACCTGCATCAAGACCGCCGAGCTGATCGAGGAGCTGGGCAAGAGCTTCAATCCCCAGCAGGTGGAGGAGCACGAGACTCTGGCGGGCTGCCGCGGAGGCCAGCGCGAGAGCGGCCTGCGCCTGCACTCCGTGCGCCTGCCGGGGCTGGTGGCCCACCAGGAAGTGCTGTTCGGCGCCCCCGGCGAGACCTACACCCTGCGCCACGACACGATCGACCGCTCCGCCTACATGCCCGGGGTGCTGCTCAGCGTGCGCAGGGTGCGCCAGCTGCCGGGGCTGGTTTACGGGCTGGAGCGGTTGCTCTGAAGCGGTGCCTGGTCGACCAGCACCCAGTGGTCGAACAGATCCTCCATCAGGCCACGCCCCTGTTCCCGCACCAGCCAGCTGTTGATGTAAGCCAGCAGCCGTGGATCCTCCCCCCCCACCAGCAGCACCAATTCACTGTCGAAGCGATTGCCGAACGGTGCAAGAAGCGTGGTGTCTGGATTCAGCACCGCCCAGGCGGAACCGCCTTCGGCGGTGGTGAGCAGGGCGTCGAAGCGTCCCTGACCGCTGGCGGTGAAGAAGCGACGCCGCTCCGGCAGTGGCTCGAACCGCAGCGGCCGTTGCTGCCGGTGATCCCCGAGCGCCAGGCCGATCTGCTGCTGCAGCTGGGGGGTGAGCACCTGGGGATCGCTCACGGCGATCCGCAGCGGCGGCTCGTCCGGGCCGCCGCTGCGCTGCACCAGGCCCACCTTGCCGTCGGGCACCACCAGGGCCAGATGCACGGTGGCGTAACCCCGGCTCACCTGGTGCTGCAGGGCCCGACTCGGACTGCTCTGAATGCCTCCTGCCACCAGGTCGAGCCGCTGCTGATGCAGCAGGGTCTCCAGTTGCTCCAGGGGCGCCTCCTCCACCGCCAGGCGCACCCCCAGATCGACCGCGAGGGCTTGCAGCAGATCCACGTCATAGCCGACCAGCCGGCCGCTGCTGTTGCGGAAGCTCCACGGCACCGCATCACTGCGGAACCCCACCCGGAGCACGCCGCGCTGCAGGATCCCCGCCATCGTGATCGCGGCGGGGTCGCTGCCGTTCAGCTGTAGCGGTGGTGGACCTCTGAAGGTCGGCTGGAGGTTGAGCAGGATCCGATCGTTGCGATAGCTGCCGGACAGACTCAGTTCCAGCCAGTAGCGGCCTGCCGCCAGGGTGGCGCCCGCCGTGACCAGGCCGAGGCCCAGACCCGCCAGCAGGGGCAGCGGACGCCAGCGCAAGGCCCGGCCGCTGAGGAAATACACCAGCACCGCCAGCACCACGAGGCCGAGCAGGTTGAGGACCTTTTCGAAGCGGTAGAGCCACTCACCGTTGAGGATCACCAGATCGAGCAGGGTGAGGGGCAGCCCCTGGCGCAGCAGCTCCTGGCGGATCACCGCCTTGAGGCCTGCCACTGTGGTGGGGATTGCGGTGAGCAGCATCGTGGCGGTGCGGCCCATCCCCAGCGGCTGGTTCACGAACCAGCCGGCGAAGGGCACGATCACCAGGCACATCACCTGGCCCAGCCCCGGCAGGGAGAAGCCCAGCGACACCAGCGGCGCCAGCTCCAGGGCCCGCTCCCGATCCAGGGGGCTGGGTTGGGCATCCGGCCCCCGCAGCCGAGCCTGGGCGCGCGGCAGCTCCTCCTGCAGCCCCTCCACCAGCATCGGCAGGGCTACCAGCAGGTTGCCGCTGCTGGCTGTGAAGGCGAGCGGACCGCGCACGATCCGCCACAGCCCTGCTGCCGTGAGCGGGGTGAGGGCCAGCAGCAGGGCGAACAGGCCCAGCCCGAGCAGCAGCAGGGCTGCCAGACAGAGCAGCAGCAACCCCTGCATGCGCGCCAGCTGGGTGGGGTCGAGACGGGCGCTGTTCAAGGCGCTCAGGGCCAGGATCCCGAAGGGGATGGTCCGGGCGGTGGCCCGGTTGAGGCGTCCGAACAGGCGACGCACCAGCTCGAGGGAGTGGAGCAGCTCCTCCCGGCCGTCGAGCCCCTGGGCCAGGATGCCCAGGGCGGAGCTGAACACCACCACCGCCGGGAAGTTGTCGTTTGCCAGCGCTGTGAAGATGTTGTCCGGCACGAACGTGCGCAGCAGGTCGGTGCGGGCGGGCTCCTGAAACAGCCCCGTGTGGAAGAAGCTGGAGTATTCGACCGGCGGCAGCAGCGGCGGCAGCACCACCACCAGAGCGCCGGCCACCAGCCAGAGTCCGGCCAGCACCAGCAGGCCGCCCTGCAGCAGCGAGCGCATGCTGCCCGGGCTCAGGCCGCCGAAGCCCACCACCAGTTCGCAGATCAGGTAGGGCATCACCACCACCTGGGAGGCCTGCAGGAACAGCACGGCCAGGGGCTCGAGCGCGGCGGCGGCGGTCGGGGCGGCGCGACCGATCGTCAGGCCGACCGCCAGCATCAGCAGGCACTGGTTGCCGATACGCTGCGGCCAGAGCCTGCCGATGCGGCGCAGCGGGCGGATGAGGCTCGGGATGGTGTGTGCACAGCGCCGGACCATTTGTATTGTCTCGATGCCGGCGGGACGTGTCATCGTCCGCCTGCTGATCGCCCGTCCGCATGCTGATTCCCCTCCGCTCCGGCGAACTGCCGCGCCTGATCCCGGCGGTGGCGACCGGGCCCCAGTTCAATGCCTGCAGCGGCAGTCCGCGCACCCTGCTGCAGCGGCTGCTGATCTCGGTGATCGGTGGTGTGCTCACCCTGCTGCTCAGCCAGACGCTGGCCTTCCGCAGCCAGTTCGCGCCGGTGCTGCTGGTGGCTGGGGTGACGCTGCTGCTTTACATCCTCTGGGGCCCGATCGTGGAGGCCGGCCGGCGCAACGCCTCCCTGCGCCGCTACCCCGCCGCCGCGCTCTTCGAGGGGCAGGTGGCTGATCTGTTCACCCGCGAGGTGGTGGAGGAGCGGCGCGAGCAGGCCGACCAGAGCGGCCGGCTGGAGCTGGTGGAGAACCGCCGCACCTGGTTGAGCCTGGAGCTTGAGGACGAGGACGGCTATGTGGGGCGGCTGCGGTTTCCCTATGAGAAGAAGCACCAACTGATCCGCCGCGGCATGGTGGTGCGGGCCCTGGTGCTGAGCGAGCGGGCAGATTTCGCCCGCATCGGTGCGATCAGCGATGCATGGCTGCCCCAGCTCAAGCTCTGGGTGGGCGAGTATCCCTACCTGCTGCGGCCCGCGTTCGAGGAGCTGTGCCTGCGGCGGTTGCGCTGACGCTCCTGCCTGCAGGCGGTGCCGGGTGGCCGGAATCCGGGCAACAAAACTTTTGACAGGGCGCCAGCGCTCGAAACATTGCGTTACAATTCGAGCATCGCCTTCCGGAGCCCCATGAGCCAGGCCAATCCCACCGCCCCCACCTACATCCGCGGAGCCACCGTCACCACCGAGGACGGCGGCCGTCTCAACGCTTTCGCCAGCGAGCCCCGCATGGAGGTGGTGAGCGCGGAAAGCGGCTGGGGCTTCCATGAGCGCGCCGAAAAGCTCAATGGCCGCATGGCCATGCTGGGCTTCATCGCCCTGCTGGCTACCGAGTTCGCCATGGGCGGCGAAGCCTTCACCCGTGGTCTGCTCGGTCTGGGCTGAGCGACGCGCTGAACTCCACTCCCATCGGCTGAGCGCTCACGCTCTCCCACCCGGCCGCGGCACACTCGCTGCGGCTTTTTTGTGTTCCTGCCCGCCGCCATGGTCGCGACCGCTTTCCCTCGCCGGGCCCTGGTGCACGGTGCCGGCCCCACCGGGGCCCTGGCGGCCCTGGCCCTGGCCGATGCCGGTTGGGCCGTATGCCTCCACGATCCCCTCCAGGCTGGAGAGCTCTGCGCCCGCAGCCGGGCCTACGCCTTCAATCACTCCAGTCGGCGGCTGCTGCAACGCCTTGGCCTCTGGGATGCCCTGGCTGGTTGCCTGGTGCCCTTCACCGCGCTCCAGCTCTCCGACAGGGTGCTGGCGGCTGGTGTGGCGTTCGGTGCCGCTGATCTGAACGGTGCCAGCCGCCGCGGTGGTGGCGGCGCCGTGGGCTGGATCGCTCGCCATGCAGCGCTGATGACGGTGCTGCTTCAGCGTCTGGCCGATCACCCGGCGGTGAATCTGCAGCTTGGTGCCGCCTTCCCCAGCCCGGAGCCGCCTGATCTGGTGGTGGCCGCCGACGGTCCGGCGTCGCCCCAGCGCCAGGCCCTGGGGATCGACCTCTGGCACCATCCCTATCGCCAGAGCTGCCTCACCGCTCAGGTGGAGCTGCGCGGCCTCGCCGCCGGGCAGGCCTGGGAGCTGTTTCGCGCCGAGGGGCCGTTCGCGGTGCTGCCCCTCGGCTCAGGTCAGGCCCAATTGGTGTGGAGTGCGCCGACGGAGCGCTGCCGCCAGCTCGAGCAGCTCAGCGCTCCCGCTTTTCTCGACCGGCTGGCCGGGGTGCTGCCCGCCGGTCTCGAGCCCGATGCCCTGCTCGACCAGCCCCGCGCTTTCCCCGTTGCACTGCTGCAGGCCCGACGGCTGTCGCGGGGGCGCACCGTGCTGGTGGGGGAGAGCGCCCATCGCTGTCATCCCGTCGGCGGCCAGGGGCTGAATCTCTGCTGGCGCGATGTGGCCGCCCTGCATCGGCTGGCGCTGCGGGTGAGCTCCGGCCGGCTCCGGCCTGAGCAACTGCCGCGCCGCTACGGCCTGCAGCGCTGGCCCGATCTGATCCTCACGCTGCTGAGCACCGACCTGCTGGTGCGCCTGTTCTCCAACCGCTCACCCCTGCTGCTGCCGCTGCGGCGTCTGGCCCTGCTGCTGCTGGCCCGTTGGGCGCCGCTGCGGAGGCTCTGCCTCGGGGTGATGACCGAAGGGCCTTGCCGGCCCTGGTGAGCGAACGTCCGTTGCCAGACTGCGGCCATGGTGCTCAGCTCAGGCCCGCCGCCACCGCCCCCCGCTGATCTGCAGCGCTATCTGCGCCAGCAGCTCGGTCTGAGCGAGAGCGCCCTTGCCCTCGGATTGCGCCAGGCCCAGCTGGAGCAGGCCCCCCTGCCGGTGGTGCTGTGGCGCTATGGACTGATCAACCTGCAGCAGCTTGAACAGGTGCTGCGCTGGCAGGACATTCATCTCTAGGTGCCTCTAGGTGCCTCTAGGTGCTCTTGCCCGGCGCGCGCGCTGCCGGAGCACCAGCAACCGTCAGCCCATCAACGGCCCGTCAGCCGTAGATGATCAGAGACTGCACCGGCTGGTCCTGGGGCAGGCGGCGGCGCCCTTGCAGCGCCGCCAGTTCGGCCACAAAGCTGAAGCCGCAGAGCTGGCCGCCGGCGGCTGCCACCAGCTCGGCGCAGGCGGCGGCGGTGCCGCCGGTGGCCAGCAGGTCGTCCACCACCAGCACCCGGGCCCCGTCGCTGAGGGCATCGCTGTGAATCTCCAGCCGGTCGCTGCCGTACTCCAGCGCGTAGTCGACACCGGTCACAGCCCCCGGCAGCTTGCCGGGCTTGCGCACCGGCACGAACCCCAGTCGCACCGCCGTGGCCAGGGCCGTGCCGACGATGAAGCCGCGGGATTCGATGCCGACGATCAGGTCGGGCTGCAGACGCTCACATACGGCGCTGAGCTGGCGGATCACCTCCTGCCAGCCCGCCGGATCGCGCATCAGCGGCGTGAGATCGCGGAACAGGATTCCCGGCTTTGGAAAGTCCGGCACATCCCGCACCAGCTGGCGCAGATCGATCGCGGCAGCCATGTGCCGCTCCGGCGTCCCGGCGGGGCTCTCGGCGGGCGTCTGGCTCGGCGGCATCGACATGAACGTGACGATCGGGGCTGGGAACTGGCATCATCGCAGCCATGCCAGAACCTTCAGCCGTCTCCGCCTCCCTCAGGCTGCCGCGTCGCGGGCTGGAACGTCTCGACCTGTTGCTGCTGTGCGTGGAGGCCCTCGACCTCAACGGTGGTGAAGCGCTGGTGTGGATGAGCGAGCAGCTGGGCTTCAGCGCTCTGTTCCCGAACCGGGTGGAGCTGTGGAAGCGCCGCTGCCACAATCCCCTGCGGCGCAACACCCGGCGCGGCGATCTCGATCCCGCCGAGACCGATGCGCTGATCCGCCTGCTCTGCGCCCTGGCCGATCGGCTCTATCCCCTGCTGCGGGCGCTGCTCACCAGCGCCGAGCCCGAGTCGGTGCGCCAGCAGCGCTGGGAGCTGTTCCAGAACCGTCTTTCCGCCCTGCTGCGTGAACGGATGAACCCCCGCCGGGTCGGCGTGCAGACCCTGCTCGATGCGGAGCGTGGCGCCGCCCTGCGTCGCCAGCTGGTCCAGAGTCTTGCCCTGGCGACCGGCACCGGTGGGTTTGAACGGCTGCGCGCCAGCCTTGCCGACCCAGCGGCATGAGCGGCTTCGCTCCCCGGATTGTCCGCCGCAGCCCTCTCCCCGCCCTCGTCCGATGAAGCAGACCCTCCGTTACGACCAGCCCAGCTGTCGCCTGCGGGTCGATGGCCTGCCGGACGTGTCGACCGGTCAGTCAGCCGATGCTCTCGGCATCATCACCGGCTGGAGCCTGCAGTGGAGCGGCCGTCCCGAACTGGAGGGGCGCAAGGATCACCTGCTGGCCCTGGTGGCGGTGGTGCTTCCCTATGCCCGACACCTGATCAGCGGGGTGGGCCGGCCTTTCGGCGCCGTTGAGGATCCGGTTCGGATCGCGCCGGCCCCTGAGAGCGGCCATCACTGTCTGCAGCTGCGCAGCAGCCAGCCCGACACGGCGCCGCTGGAGCTGAAACTCGATGATGCCGAACTGACCGATCTGGTACGCCTGCTCGATCAGTTCCGGCTTGATCCCCGCCTCCAGCTCAAGCTCGATCTGCCCGAGCCCAGACCCTTGCGCCCCCGGGAGGTGCTGCGGCGCGTGCCGCGCCGTCAACGCCTGGTGGCCCCCCTGGCCGGTGCCCTGGCGGTGGTGGTGGCGGCCGGAGTTGGTCTGCTGCTGCCCGACCCCCCGGCACGATCGCCCCAGCCCCGGTCGGTTCCGGCCGGCCCAGCCCCGGACGCCGCCCCCGAGCGGCAGTCGTGATCGGCTGCTGCCCACGCCCGCTTGACGGCTGCCCCGTTCTCCCCACACTGAGCACATGACGGCGATGACCTGGTCGGAACTGCGGATCCAGATGGCTCGCATCGGCGCGACCCTGGGGGTGGTGGTGCGCAGTGATCCGGAGGTCTGCGGCCTCAGCGGTCTTGACTTCCACATCTCCCTGCACCACGGCGGCCAGGGGGACTGCCAGGTCGGCAATCTCTCCTTGATTGACTGCCCCAACGAACTCGTGTTGACGGAATTTCTGCGCTGGATGCGGGGCGCTGGCCACGCTCTGGAGGCATGACCTCACCCCGGCGCCGTTCCCTGCAACTGCCGCTGTCGGCCCAGCGCCAGCGGCATGTGTTCCGCCGTCGGCGCCATCCCCCGCGCTGGCGCCAGTTCGGCGTCGGCCTGCTGTTCATGGCGCTGGGGGCGGCCATGCTCTTCGGGCTGGTGCAACTGCCGGAGCGTCTCGATACCGTGCTGCTGCTCAGCAACGCGCTGGCCCAGCTGATCAGCGGCGTGCGGGCGCTGCTGCTGGGTCTGTTGCAGTTGTTCGGCGTGGTGCTGGTGGTGCTGGTGGCTCTGCTCGCCCTGCTGCTGCTGGTGGGCGGTGGCGTGCGACTGGTGCGCGCCCTGATGCCTCGCCCGCGCTCACCGCGGCCATCCTGAAGGCAGCTTCCTCTGCCGGTCGATGGTCAGATCCAAACCCAAGCAGCAGCGCCGCGCCAAGGCGGATGGAGCTCCGGAGCCCCGCTTTGACCCCTGCGGCGATCGGTACTACCCCTCCGGGTTGATGGACGATCTGCGCAATGGGGGCAGCGGCCCCGGGCCCGAGGGCGAGAGCAGCGGCCCGCCCGCCAGGCTCGATCGCAAGGTCTACGAGAAGGAGCTGACCCGCCTGCAGGTGGAGCTGGTGAAGATGCAGTACTGGGCCAAGGCCACCGGCTTCCGGTTGATCGTGCTGTTCGAGGGGCGCGATGCCGCCGGCAAGGGCGGCACGATCAAACGCATCACCGAGCCACTCAATCCGCGCGGCTGCCGGGTGGTCGCCCTTGGCACTCCCTCCGATCAGCAGAAGAGTCAGTGGTATTTCCAGCGCTATGTGGAGCACTCCCCCAGTGCCGGTGAGATCGTGATCTTTGATCGCAGCTGGTACAACCGCGCCGGCGTGGAGCGGGTGATGGGCTTCTGCAGTGCACAGCAGGTGGAGGAGTTCCTGCAGAGCTGTCCGGAATTGGAGCGCATGCTGGTGCGCTGCGGCATCGTGCTGCTCAAGTACTGGTTCTCCGTGAGCGATCAGGAGCAGGAGTCCCGCTTCCGCTCCCGCATCAACGATCCCACCCGCCGCTGGAAGCTCAGTCCGATGGATCTGGAGGCCCGCCAGCGCTGGGTGGAGTTCTCCCATGCCAAGGATGAGATGTTCCGCCACACCAACATTCCTGAGGCGCCCTGGTTCACGGTGGAAGCCGACGACAAGCGTCGGGCCCGCCTCAACTGCATCTCCCATCTGCTCAGCAAGGTGCCCTACACCGACATGACGCCGCCGGCCGTGAAGCTGCCGCCACGGCCCAAGGCCGTGGCGATGGATCGTCCCCCCCGCTGGGAGCAGTTCTTCGTGCCGAACCGCTACCCCTGACTGGCGGGGCGCGATCGTCAGTGCTGGCCGAGCCGGGAGAACCACAGGCCTGTCAGCTGCCAGCTGCTCCAGAGGAACATGGCCAGAAACAGCCAGTTCAGCCAGGCGGGGCGTTGCGGTGGCTGGGCGGACATGGCGGCGCTGAGACGGATCTGCGCATCAGCATGCCTGCCCGGTAGCGCTGCGTGACGATCCTTGACGGGTCTGGCGGAGCCGGCCTGTTTCTCTTAATCTCCCCGAATGGGGAATCCAATCGGTCGTGATGAATTTCTGCAGCGCGCTCAGGCCCGCTTCGGAAATCGTTATGATTATAGCGAGATTGTCTATAAAAGCTATAAAACTCCGATCAAGATTCGCTGCCGGGATCATCCAGTAAAGCAGGTTTCAATCACCCCTGAGAAGCATCTGCAGACCACCGGCGGCTGCAAGTTCTGCCTGCGCGAGATGCGCATCCGCATGCTGGAGCGGGAGCTGGGTCGCAGCAGCGCTGTTCATCCGCCCCTGTCCGAGCAGGCAGCTGGCCCGATGCCGGTCGCCCAGCGCATCAGGTCACTTGACCACGCTGATTGAGCCGATCGCCCGCGTGAGGATCAACGCCATCACGTTCCAGATCATGATGCCGTGCAAAAAGATCAAGGTGCGGGCAAACCGGGTCTGGCCTGTGAAGCCGCTCAATGTCGGCGAGAGAACGGAATTGAAGGAGGCCAGGAAATAGTCGTAGACCTTGGTCTCTGACGGAGCTGCCGTGTTGAAGCGGAACATCTCCTTGCCGCCATGGCTGATCGCGATCATGTCAAGCCGCCAGTAAACCCAGCCCCAGATCAGCAGCAGGCAGGGCAGGAAGCACACCAGCTGCAGGGCCAGCAGGGCGTGGTCAGGCACCGGCACGAACAACAGCAGGTTGATCAGCAGAAAGTCGAGCAGAATTCGGATGCAATACCAGATCGCGAACAGATCGATCAGGGAGCGCCGCAGCCGCGAGCGGCGCGGCACGAACAACATCACCCCGCCCAGCAGCACCGATAGGGGCAACAGCAGCGGTACGACCACCATTCGCAAGGTGTCGAGTGCTGTCAGCAGCCAGCGGGCCAGTGGATAGCGGATCGATTCCGGTGAGACCACGCCGGAGCTCGAGAGCTGCAACAGCAGCAGCAGGCCGATTGCCACCAGCAGCAGGATTTCCCAGTTGCGGCGAAGAAAGTCGAGCAACTGCCCAGGCTTGCGTGTCGGCAGGTGCTGATGCATGGCCAGACGCTAGGCCACCGATCGCCAGCCGAGCCGGCCTGCTCTGGGTTTGTCTGGCGTGGCCTGGTGCGTTCCGGTCCAATGCCGGCGGGGTGGGATCGGTTCGTGTGGTTCCGGCTACCAGCTGGATGGCCTGATCCGTGGCCTGTGAAAACGGAGAGGGTGTCCTCTGAACCGCCTTTGAGAAAGCCCGCCAGCACTTGCTTCTGGGCGAGGGTGCTCGGCAAATACACCACCTTTTGCACCACCACTTTGCCGGGCTTGTGGGGGATGCGCTGGGATCTCGGGGGACGACAAGCCGGATCAATCTTCCCGAGCTTGATAAACACACGGGGCCGGTAAAGCCAGGAATCTGAAGCTCATTCAGCCCGGGTGACGGTCCGACGGGGCCCCAGTGAATCGGCACCGGATTGCTTGCAACGGACGCTTGAGGGGGCTCGACACTCCGCAAAACGCTGCGGCCGGCTGGGTCATGTCTGCCTTGCCAGGCGTCGTCCCCTCAGCCGGCGTCGAGCTCACGCTGCAGGCTCTCCCAGTCCTCCGGCAGCTCGCCGCGCTGCACCAGGCGCGAGAACACGGCATAGCAGTCGTTGCGATCGCCGTCCTTGCGGGGGAAGCCCAGCCAGAGGATCAACAGCAGGCGCCGGCCCTCCGCTTCAAAGGGGCGGAAGAACAGGCGGTAGCGATCCGGCAGTCCCAGGCCCTTGAGTCGGCCATAGCGGCGCAGCGGGCCCGTGAGAGCAAAGCGGCTGGCGTAGGGATCGGCAGCGATCCGCTCCTTGATCCCCTCCATCACTGCCGCCAACAGCTTCACCTGGGGGTGCTGAACGAAGGACTGGGGATCGAGCTCCTGTTTGAGCCGTTTCACCTCGGCCTTGAGCTCGGCGTACTGCCGCGCAAACAGCTGGGGCTGGAAGGCGATCTCCCAGCCATGGCGCACCAGCGGCGGGCTCATGCCCGACTCAGCTCGTCTGCGGCGTCAACCGTTACGTCAGCCAGCAGCTCGTCGTCATCTGCCGCCATGGCTTCCGTGTAGAGCACAGGGCCCTGATCGCTTGTGAGTGCCTGTCGGCTGAGGAAATCGAGGAACAGCCCGAGCATCAGAGTGTCTTCTTCTGCCTCGCCCTGCTGCTGCTCTTCTGGCTCCAGTCGGAGCAACAGCGTGCTGTCGTCCAGCACCTCCACTTGGCCGGCGGCTCCAGCGAACTGGGGATGGTCCCGGTAGAAGGCTGCCGGCAGCCGCAGCCCTGAGGAGTTGCCGATCCGGGCCGGCGTGACGCGGTAAGGACTGACAGCCATGGCAAGCGACGCCTCACGGCAGGACTTACGTCATGTTAGTCCGTTTGGCGGCACCAGCGGGCCGATCTCCACGTTGCAGACCACTGTGGGACCTGCTTGAGACCCAGGCCGGAGGGTTCAGGGGAGACGGCTGAGCCGGTGCTGGTTGGGGCTGAGAGCTGATCCGCAGCCAGACTGACGAGCACCATCGCTGGATTGACCCATGCGGCGTGATCAGGCGACAGGAAGGGGCTGAGGAGAACCCTTTCATGGGCGACCGATTGATCATTTCTGACAACCGTGAGGACCCGGGCAACCCGCTGGTGCTCGACGGTGAGGCCATTGACGCCGCGGCGCAGGACCCACTGGCGATCGGGAAGCTGATGGTGGATCAGGTCTGGGCAGAGGGCACAGACCCCACCGGTGGAGGCTTGTACTACGAGCGCCACAGCAACCAGCACCGCCGGCTGCAGGCTTTCGAGACAGGTAGCGAGGACTTCATGACCGGCGGCTGGGTGCGGGTGCTGGCCAGCGCCGAGCAGGTGCGCAAGGAGCGTCCTGGCATGGAGCGTGCTGCCAAGGCGGGCCTGGTGAAGATCCACGGCACCCACCGAGGCGTGCTGCTGGTGGAGTTCCTGGACGTTCCCTGGGGCTGAGCAACCGCCGCAGGGCTCCGGTCGGCGACGGCCGTCCTTCAGCGTGCCACGGCTGCGCCGTGGCGTGCATCGGCCAGCCGCCGCCGCCCTCCGCTCCGGGGCCGGTGTGGGGGTGGCGGGCATGGCTGTCCTCCCGCGGCTGCGGTAGCGGAGCCGCCTCCAGTCGGTAGGGGTTGGGGCGAGGCCCCAAGTCTCCTCGCGCGGCTGCGCGGCCGGTTGGGCATTCAGGGCTGAATCTGGTGGCTTTGCTTATCAGCTAGCCGATCCATCAGTGGATGGCTTTGCTTTGCGTAGATCCATTGCCCTGCAGCCGCTCTGCCCGCCACTCAGTGCGTTTGTACTGGTAGAATAAGAGCTGCGCCAAAGGCCACGAGCCCATCGCCTGCGGCAACGAAATCCTTGGACAACTTGCCCCGTTCGTTTGCTCTGTAGACCATGAGCTTGTCCTCTGCTGCAGTGGCCCAGGCCGCTGCATTGCCTTCCCTTGGCCTCCTGTCGCCGCCGACGTTGGCCCATCGCTCGGTCGTCATCGTTGCCGCTGGTGGCCGTGATCTCGTCTGGCCCCAGGAGCGCATCGCCTGCGCCCTGCTCCAGCGCAGCGGTGGCCGGCCTGTCCATCTGCTGCTCCATGGCGGGGCCCGTGGCGCTGATCGCGCCATCGGCCGTGCCGCCCAGCAGCTCGGCTGGCGGGTCCAGGCCCTCGCCGCTGATTGGCGCCGCCATGGCCGCGCTGCCGGTCCGATCCGCAATCGTCTTCTGCTGGAGCAGGCCCTGGTGGAGGCCCAGGCCCACACCTCCCCAGCGTTCAGCGCCTCGGTGCTGGTGATCGCCTTTCCCGGCGGGGCAGGCACGGCCTCGCTGGTGCAGCAAGCCCG
>CAMDLO010000052.1 GCA_945901765.1 Cyanobium sp. NIES-981
TTCAGTGCCCGGTTGTTAGAGCGGAACCGGCAGCGGGGCTGAAGCGACGGAAGAGCCAACGCCACAGCAAGCCCAGGGCCAGCGCCAGCACGCCGCCGCGCCACGCCGCTGCCGGCACCTGAAAGGCCAGAAGCAGGCAGCTGAACAGACCGAGCCAGGCCAGAACCGCCGGGAACTGCCGCTGGGAGGGCCGAAGCCGCAACACACACACATTGGTGATCGCGTAATAGATCAGCACACTGAAGGCGCTGAAGCCCCAGGTGAGTTCCAGCCGCCCACTGCAGCTGAGCAGGGCAATCAGCAGACCGCTGAACAGCACCGCTGACCGGGGGCTGGTGGCGGATGGGTTGAGCTCCGCCAGCTGCGATGGCATGTCCCCGCGACGCCCCATCGCCAGCCAGACCCGCGACAGGCCCAGCACCAGATTGAGCAACACCCCCGCCAGCGCAACAACAGCACCGAGGGCCACAAACCAGCTTCCCCAGGCCCAGCCTGCCTCGAGCAGCAGGCGAGCCAGAGGCGGCGCCGGCGCCGCGGCAGAGGCCGAGCCCATCTGCTGCAGGCTCGCCGCCAGAGCACTCGGCCCGACCAACCGCAGCGCCGACGCCGCCACCGCGAGATACACCAACAGAACCACAACGAGCGTGGCCAGCACGGCGCGGGGGATGGTGCGCTCAGGGCGCAGCACCTCTTCCCCCATCGTGGCGACACGGCCGTAACCGGTGAAGGCGACAAACACCAGGGCCGTGGCCTGGGCCACGCCGCCGAGCCCAGGCCTGACCAGATCCGGTGCGATCGGCAGAGGCGGCAGGCTGCTGGCACCAGCCACAAAGATGAGCAGACTGAGCAGTGCGCCGCCCACCAGCAGCGCGTTCAACCATCGGCTGCGGCGCAGGCCAGCCAGCGCCGCGGCGGTGATCAGCGCCACTGCCAGCGGCGGCCACCCGCGCAGACCATCGGCTTCAACCCCCAGCACAGATGCGAGATAAGCAGCCAGGCCCAGCGCCGCTGCTGCCGCCGAAGCCGTCTTGGCGCAAAGGAACAGCCAACCGGCAGCAAATCCGGCCAGAGGCGAGAGCAACCGGAAGCCGTATTCGTAGGTGCCGCCACTCACCGGCATCGCTGCCGCCAGCTGGGCGGCCGAGAGCCCATTGGCTCCGGCGAGCAGCGCGGCCAGAAGGATCGCCAAGGGAAGCGCCTCGCCGGCGGGCCCCGCCGCCAGCGCCAGGCTGACGAACACACCCGTGCCAAGAATCGAACCGAGGCCGATCAGCACCGCTCCGGCCATGCCCGTCGCGCGCTGCAGCGGCCTGGAGCTGGTGGATTCAGACCGTGCCGATGGGTCAGAAGGACCTGATGGGACTGGATTCTCTGGCCCGGATCGTGACGGCACTGCCTTGGAACGCGGAACATCGTTCGAACCAAAGCCTATTGGGTCTGGCCCAGCTGTTTGAAGCCAAGGCCCCGGCGGCCGCCCTCAAAGCCAGGCCGACCACCAGATCACCAGGATCCGGACAGATGCATGGGGCCAGTCACACCAGTGATCCGGAAAGTCGTCACGACCTGCCGCCCTCTGGACAGGCAAAGATGGGTTGGTAAGGTGCTGACAGTTCAACATCCAATCCATGCTCACCGGTTCGGAATTGCTCGCCAAGGTCAAGGAACTGGGGGACGCCTCCAAATCCGAACTGGTGCGTGAGTGTGGCTACGTCAGCACCAAGAAGGACGGCAGCGAGCGGCTCAACTTCACGGCGTTCTACGAGGCGCTGCTGGAAGCCAAGGGGCTCAACCTCGGCGACAACGGCAAAGGTGGTGGCAAAGGCGGCAGGAAGCTGAGCTACATTGCCAAAGTGCAATTCAATGGCAACCTGCTGGTCGGCAGCGCCTACACTGCCCAGCTCGGTCTACAACCCGGCGACGAGTTCGAAATCAAGCTCGGCCGCAAACAGATCAAGCTCATCCCAGTCGGAGCGACCGAAGAGGACGAGTGAGCGACGCCCCGATCGCACGTCCCTGATGGGGCTGGCTGCGGCAGCATGTTGCGGCAGTAGCTGATCAGCGAACCCCCAGGAGCTGGTGACCAGCCCTGGGGGCTTTCGATTGCCGCAAGAATTGAGCTGGTTCCCTCAACTAGATTGGGATTGTTGGGTGTGATCGAGACATCAGCAGCGTGAATCCAGCGACGCTCTCGGCAACTTGGTCACCCGGCTTGCCCGGATTCCTGCTCCTTCCCGGTGACTGTTTGCTGCTTGTCGACGCCGCCGGCAATGTGACTTGGGTTGACCGGTCGGCAACTGACCTGGTCGGGGCTGAGAGCAGCGGCTGGCAGGGCCAGCCCCTTTCGGCCTGCTGGCCCGCCCTGAGCAGTTTGGTCGGCAAGCACGGCATGCGGCTCCAGCAGGCTCCGCTTGACCTGGAGCTGCCGGATCCCAGGGGAATGATTCAGGCGGTGCGCCTGTTCCAGACCGATCACGGCATCGGCGTCGGGCTGCTGCGGTCCAGACGTCGGGGCGAGCTGGAGCATCCCCTCACCCAGATGCTGTGCGGCATGTTCGATGCGGTGCAGGACGCCCTGCTGGTGACCCTGGCCGAACCGATGGCCGCACCAGGTCCTGTGATCGTGTACGCCAACTCCACCCTGTTGCGGGAGACGGGGTATGGCCGCTCCGAAGTCCTCGGCCGCAGCCCTCGGCTGTTCCAGGGAACCGGCACCGACCATCGCGTGACCCGACAGTTCGGCGAGCAACTGAGGCAGTGGCGTCACGCGCGCATGGAGGTGCTGAACTACACCCGCGAGGGCCGCCCCATCTGGATCGATCTCAAGGCCGCTCCCCTGGCCGATGCCAATGGGACCTACAGCCACTGGGTTGCTGTGCAACGGGACATCTCCGAACGCAAAGCCGGCGAAGCCCTGCTGGAGCAGCAGGTATTGAGCGATCCCCTCACAGGGCTGCCGAACCGGCGCGGCCTGCTGGAGCGGCTTGAGCAGGCTCTGAACCAGCCGACCCATCACATTGGCCTGATCTTCTGCGATCTAGACCGTTTCAAGGACGTGAACGACCGCTACGGTCATGCGGTGGGCGATGCCTTGCTGCTCGAAATCTCCCAGCGGATGCAAACGGTGCTGCGAGAGAACGACACGCTCGTTCGTCTCGGCGGCGACGAATTCGTGCTCCTGGTCGATCAGCTGCACAACGAAGCCGGTGCCCTGCAGCTGGCGGAAAGGCTGCAGCGCTGCCTGGCGGTTCCCTGGCGCCATGGCGGCGATGAGTTCAGCCTCTCGATGAGCATGGGCATTGCCTTCAGCTCCTGCACCGACCCTGCCAGCAACAACTCGCTGAGTGCTGAAGAGTTGCTGCGCCGCGCCGATCTGACGATGTATGACGTCAAATCGAAGGGTCGAGACGGCATTGCCGTCTACAGCATCGCCTCAGACCGTCGGGTGCAACAGATAGTGAGCGTGCGCCAGCAGGTGGAACAGGCCCTGCGTCACGACCGCCTTCTTCTGCATCTCCACCCCCTGGTGGATCTGCACAGCGGTGCGGTGCTGAGCGCCGAAGCCCTGGTACGGCTGCGCACAGCGGCTGACGATCTGATCAGCCCGGAGACGTTCATCCCTGTAGCAGAACGATCAGGCCTGATCGTGCCGATCGAGCGTTGGGTGATGGACCAATCCCTGCGGCTCCTCGCCGACTGGCAGGCAGAAAACCATGGCTGGGGGGTAGCCATCAATGTGAGCCCCCAACACCTGGAACGGGAAGAGATGGCCGGCGAACTGCTGCAGTTGCAGCAGGACTGGGGAATCGATCTGACCAGGGTCACCCTGGACATCACGGAAACCGTACTGCTGCAATCCAACGCCCATACCCATCACAACCTGACCGCGCTGCGGCAGGCGGGCGTGAGGATCGCCCTCGACGACTTCGGCACGGGATACTCCTCCCTGGCCTGGCTCAGCGCATTCCCGATCGATGTGGTCAAGCTCGATCGGTCGATGATTGCCGGACTCGACAGCGATCAACCCCGCACCACGATGGTGCGGGGGTTTGTGCAGGTGTTCCAGGATCTTGGCCTCAGCGTGGTGGCCGAAGGCATCGAAACCGAACATCAGCGCCAGGCCTTGCTGGCCATGGGATGCAGCCTGGGACAGGGGTATCTGTTCGGCCGGCCGTGCCCCGCTGCACCAACCACCCTGGAGGGCGCAGAACAGCCCCGGCACCTGAGCTGGCGACGGCACCAGATCGGCCTCTCGAGAGCCGAGATGCCGCCACTGAATCGGCTCCCTGGGCGAGGGGGAGGCAGGAAGGGGAAGAGGCAAGCCGGTGACTGGATTTGAACCTGCGACCTACTGATTACGAATCAGTTGCTCTACCGCTGAGCTACACCGGCCTCCCCGCGAAATTAGCATTCGGCATTCGGACACCCTCCATGGCCAGCGATCCTGCGTCCGGGCGCAACCGCACCCTGGATCCCCAGCTGAGGCGGAGGCTGCTGCAGGAGGCGAAAACCCCCTGGCGCGGGCTGCGCCGCGGCCTCTGGCTGGCTCTGACAGCATCCGGCGCCCTCGGCCTTGCGGTGATGGCCCTGCGACTGTCTTCAGGTGAATCCGTCGCCCCCAGCGATCTGTTGATCCAGATCGCTGCCGTTGTCGTCTTCGGGGGCCTGCTCTGGTTCGATCGCCACAGGGGAGGGCCCAGCGGCGGTGAGGGCTGACACAGACCGATCGGGCGGTGCAGACGAGTCAGCCGCTGCCGGTTGATCCGCCGCTTCGAGGGTCTCGGCGGCAGCCTGGTGCGCGGACATGGCCGGAGGCGAAACCGCCGCTTCCGCCAATGCCTTCATGGTCAGAGGCTGCAGCAGCAGCAGGGGCAGACCGAGCGAGAGCCGTTGGGCCGCCGGGGCAAGGGGGCTAGACAGGCCAGCCTCGACAGCGGCCGCAGGGCGACTCAGCAACCAGATCGCCTGCAGCAGCTGCAGCGTCTGCCAGAGCATCAGCGCCAGCACCCCGGCGGCCAGCAGCAGGCTCACCAGGCGAGGGGCATCCTGCAAGGGGGAGAGGGAGGTCGCCACGGCCGAGAGGCCATCCAGCCGCCAGAGCAGCACCAGCAGCAGCCCGATGGCGAACGGCAGGGCAGAGCGCAACCACCAGGGCAGGGGCATGGCGGTGAGCCGGCGCTGCAGCACCGTGCGACCGGCGACCGGGACCTGAACAAGCAGCAGTGAGCAGCAGTCCGGCGGTCGACGCCAGAACAGGGCCCCGGGGGCCAGTCCCCCCAGAGCCCACGCCAGCAACCTCTCCAGGGCGGGGAAGGGGCCGGGGTCGGCCCCAGCCAGCACCAGCACCAGCAGCAGCAGCTCCAGCGGCAGCGCCCCAAGGGCGATCAGCTGAAGCCAGAGCAGAGGCTCGCTGCGGGGATTCACGGCCGGCGGGGGCGGAGTGGAGGGAACGGTCAGATGCTGAGGGTGCGGCGCTGGGTGACCAGCTTGAACGCCTCGATGCGATCGCCCTCCTGCCAGGCGCTGAAGCGATCACAGGCCACGCCGCATTCGAAGCCGGTGGCAACTTCCTTCACATCGTCCTTGTTGCGGCGCAGGGAATCGAGGTCACCCTCATAGACCTTCTCCTTGCCCCGCCAGACGCGCAGCTTGCTGTTGCGCTGCAGCTTGCCGGTGGTGACATAGCAACCCGCCACGGCGCTCTTGCCGATCGTGAACACGGCCCGCACCTCGGCTTCGCCCAAGGGCTCCTCCACCAGCTCGGGCTCCAGCAGGCCTTCCATCGCCAGCTGGATGTCCTCGAGCAGTTTGTAGATCACGTCGTAATCGCGCACATCGACACCGGTGGCGTCCGCAGCCCGCTTGGCGCCCGGGGCCATGGAGGTGTTGAAGCCCACGATCACGGCTCCGGACGCAGCGGCCAGGTCGACATCGGTCTCGGTGATCTCGCCCGGTGCGGAGAGCAGCACCCGCACCTGCACCTCACCCTGGGGCAACTGCTCCAGGGAACCGAGAATCGCTTCGACCGAACCCTGGACATCCGCCTTGAGGATGAGGTTGAGCTCCTTGAGCTCCCCTTCACTGGCCTGACTGGACATCGAAGCCAGCGACACCCGGCGGGATGCCATCTGCTGGGCGAGGCGCGTGGCCCGCGCCTCACTAGCCCGATCGCCCACCACCGAGCGGGCTGTTTTCTCGTCGGGATAGACCTCGAATTCATCGCCGGCGGTCGGCACCTCACTGAAGCCCAGGGCTTCCACCGCAAAGGAGGGACCCGCCAGCTTCACGCGCTTGCCGGTGTCATCCACCATGGCTCGCACCTTGCCCAGCACGGGGCCCGCTGCCAGCACGTCGCCGGTGCGCAGGGTGCCGTTCTGAATCAGCAGCGTGGCCACTGGGCCCTTGGCCTTGTCGAGGTGAGCCTCGATCACGGTGCCTCGTGCCATTCGATCGGGATTGGCCTGCAGATCCTCCACTTCGGAGACCAGCAGAATCATGTCGAGCAGCTTGTCGATGTTTTCGCTCTTGATGGCGCTGACCGGCACCATCACCGTGTTGCCACCCCAGTCCTCGGCGACCAGCTCCTGGGCCGACAGTTCCTGCTTCACCCGGTCGGGCGAAGCCCCCTCCTTATCGATCTTGTTGATCGCCACCACGATCGGCACCTTGGCGGCACGGGCGTGGCTGATGGCCTCCAGGGTCTGGGGCCGCACGCCGTCGTCAGCGGCCACGACCAGCACAGCGACGTCGGTCACCTTGGTGCCGCGGGCCCGCATGGCGGTGAAGGCCTCGTGGCCCGGTGTGTCGAGGAAGGTGATCCGGCGCGATTCACCGGCGTGGTCAACCTCCACCTGATAAGCGCCGATGTGCTGGGTGATGCCACCGGCCTCACCGGCTGCCACACGGGTCTTGCGGATCGCATCCAGCAGGCTGGTCTTGCCGTGGTCGACATGGCCCATCACGGTGACAACCGGTGGACGGCGGATCAGATGCTCGAGATCACTGGCCTCGATCATCTCCACCGTCTTGGCGGCGGCCTCCTCAACGTCGTCCTCGAGCACGGGCACACCGAACTCTTCCGACACCGTTTCGATCGTGGCCAGATCGAGGCTCTGGGTGACGGTGGCGATGATTCCCTTGAAGAACAGGCTCTTGATGATCTCGGAGCTCTCGACCCCGAGCCTCTCCGCCAGTTCCTGCACCGTGAGGTTGCCCTCCGGCACGATCAGCATCTCGGGCCGCTGCTGCTTGGCATCCCGGGCTGCACGCAACTCCATGGCCCGGCGGCGCTGGCGCTGACGGGTCGTCTCCTTCTTGCGCTTGCGCACGGCCACGGTGGGCTTGGCCGCTGGCGGGGCACTGCTGCGGGGTTTGGCCGGTCGCGCCAGGCTGGCCTGCAGCACGATCGCTTCCTGTTCGCCGGCGTAACCACCGGTTTCAGCCGTGAGAGCGTCGTCGTTCTCGCCGATGATGTGAACCTTGGGCCGCTGGCGCTGCGGTGTGCGGCTGCGAAGAGCCTCCAGCTTGGCGCTGTCATCCCAGTCGGGCCGACGCGGCCGACCGGCAGGGCCGACCGCGCCGCCGGGGCGGGCACCCGGGCGCCGCGGGGCCGTTGGCGCGGCCGGCGTGGGGCGGACCAGATCCGGGGTGGTACTGGGAGCAGTGGTGACTGCATCGCTGCGCTCACCCGGCCGACGCGGCGGCGGTGCGGGGGTGCGGCCGGAAGGTTTCTGCAGCTGCATCAACTGGCCAGGTGCGACCGGCTTGCGCATGCCTGCGGGCATCCCCGGGCGACCGGGTGCGGCAGGTCTGCCGGCACCGGCCCCTGTGGCAGCGCCGGCGCCAGGCGCGGGGCCGGCGTTGCTGTCGCGGCGGATCGGCTTACCCACCAGCTCCAGGGGCGTGGGGCCGGGTCGACCGGACTGGCCCGGACGCGTCGGAGCTGGCGCACCACCCTGGCGCTGTGGAACGGGCCGCTGGCTGAGGGGAGGGCGACCGGCCGGCGGGGCAGGCCTGTTGCTGGTGGCCGGGCCGCTGATCGGCTTACCCACCAGTTGCGGCCTGCCGCCAGCACCGGGGCCCCGCGAAGGCTGATCCGGTTTGCGGTTCGGGGCGGGAGCAGCGGGTCGGGTCGGCTTGGAGGCGATCACCACCGGCGGGCGAGCAGGCGGGGCACTGCGGCTGGGTGGCGCGCTGGGGCGGAGTGAGGGGGGGCGAGGTGAGGTCGGTGGGGACTGGGTGCGAGCTGCCGCAGGCGCAGGAGGGGCAGGCTGGGCGGGAGCCAGTCCCGGACGGGCCGGTTTGGCAGGCACCTGGGGGCGGCCGTTATCGCCGGTGGGAGCCGCAGGCCGCTGGGGGGCCGCAGGCTTGGTCGGAACGGAAGCAGACCTGGCCTCCGGCTGAACCGGCACCGGCTTGACAACCTCTGGCCGGGCGACTTTGGGCCTGGCGGGTGCTGATGCCGGGGCAGAGGGAACCGGGGGTTTCTGGGCAGCCGGGCCTGCCAGTGGCGGCTTCGCGACGGGCGGCTTCACAGCAGAAGGTTTGATCGCGGCAGGGGGCGCCGCTGAGGGCTGCCCAGCAGAAGGCTGGACTCTGGTCGGCTTGACAGCCGGAGGCTTGGCCGCTGGGGGCTTGGCCGCTGGCGGATTGGTTGTTGGAGGCTTGGCTGCTGGAGGCTTGGCCGCTGGGGGTGTCGCGGCTGGGGGATTGGCGGGGGCGGCCGGTGGGGAGCCCGCCTTCTTCACGGTGAGAATCGCCTTGGCCGGAGCCGGAGGGGCAGGGCTTGGAGTCGGCGCCGCGCCATTGCCGGATCTGGCGAGCAGACGACGGATCTGAATCGCCTCCGCGTCACTGATGGAGCTGCTGTGGCTCTTCGCGGCCACCCCCAGCTTCTCAGCGGCGTCGAGCACGTCCTTGTTCTCCAGGCCCAGGTCCCGGGACAGCTCATAGATTCTGACTTTGCCGCTGCTGGTCATTCAGGTCTCCAATGGACGGGGCTCCCAGGCCGCTTGGGATCCGGGGCGCACCAGGCCGCACGCGCACTGCGGCCAGATGCCATCTTGCCTCAGGAGGGGGAAGGTCGCTGCCCGTCGCCTTCGAGACGGGCTTCCAGCTCGCTGAGCACGGCCTCGTCAACGGCGCAGCGCAAGGCCCGACCCAGCCGCCGCCGGCGACGGGCCTCCTCCAGACAACTGCGGCATGGGCAGAGGTAGGCGGATCGCCCCATGCCCTGATCAAGGGCGATGCCACCGGCAGCCAGGCGGATGACCCGCCAGAGCTGACTGCGATCGCGCAAGCTGCGGCAGGCCACACAGCGCCGCAGCACGGGCCGGCTGCCTGCCATGCCGATCACTCCTCCTCGTCGTTTGCGTCGGCGTCTGAATCGGCATCTGAATCGACATCTGAATCGGCCATGGCGCCTTCTGAGGCTTCAGGTTGGCCGTCTTCAAGTGCAGCAGCGTCGGGCTCCGGCTCCCCCTCGGCCTCGAAGCCGTCGTACTGATCCTCCTCGTCTTCCGGCAGGGGATAGAGCTCCCGCAGGCGGGCATCCTCTTCGGCCCGTGCCGCCTGCTCAGCCGCCAAACGCGCTTCGGCCTCGGCCTGGAGCTGTTCTTCCTCCTGCCGCCGGGCGATCAGCTCGGCCACCACCGCGTCTTCGGAGACCTGGTCATATTCGCTGGCATTTTTGATGTCGATCTTCCAGCCGGTGAGCCGGGCCGCCAGGCGCACGTTCTGCCCCTCCCGCCCGATCGCCAGGCTGAGCTGATCAGGCGGCACAAGCACATGGGCATGCTGGCCATCGCGATCCACAAGCCGGACCGCCTCAACCCGGGCCGGGCTGAGCGAATTGGCGATGTACTGGCCCGGGTCCTGCGACCAGCGGATCACATCGATCTTCTCACCGCGCAATTCGTTCACCACTTGCTGAATCCGCGAGCCCCTGGCGCCAATGCAGGCACCGACCGGATCGACTTCCCGCTCCACCGAATCGACGGCGACTTTGGTGCGCGGACCCACCGACCGGCTGGGAGGATTGGCTTCCCGTGACACAGCCACGATCCGCACCGAACCCTCCTGGATTTCGGGCACCTCGTTCTCGAACAGATACACCACCAAACCGGCATTGGAGCGGCTCACAAACAGCTGAGGCCCCCGGCGAGGCACCTCGCTCACCTCCTTGAGAAACACCTTGAAGGTTGCATTGGCCCGATAGTTGTCATTGGGCAGCTGATCGCGACGCGGCAGCTCGGCCTCCACCTCCGGGCGCCCCAGGCCGCTGCTTACGGCCATGATCACGCTCTGGCGCTCAAAGCGGATCACCCGGGCCGTGAGAACCGGGTCCTCCAGATCGGCGAACTCCTCCTGGATCATCCGCCGTTGCTGATCCCGCAGCTTCTGGGCCAGCACCTGTTTGGTGGTGGCGGCGGCCATGCGACCGAAATCATCCTTCTCGGGGGTGACATCCAGCACCACCGTGTCACCGATCTGAGCGTCTTCGGCAACCTGGCGCACCTCGTCAATGGCGATCTGATGGTCGTCGCTCTCCACCTCCTCCACGATGATCTTGGAGGCCAGCACTCGATAGCCCTCGTCATCGAGGTCGAGCTGCACATCGAAGTTCGAGAAGTAATCCTCTTCGAAGGGATCCTCGCTGATACCGAGGTAGAGCGTGCGCCGATAGCGCTCGTAACCCTTCAGCAGCGCTTCGCGCAGGGCGGCTTCCACCACGGCGGCGGGCAGTTTCTTCTCTTCGCTGATGTCCTCGATCAGATTGGTCAGACCGGGTAGCAGGACGAGGGCCATGGGTTTTCGGTTGTGAAGTGATTCGGTTTTTAGGGATTCAGTTGTCGGTATCGGCGCAGACGAGCCGCACCTCAATCACCTGATCGCGGGGGATCCGCCGGATGCGGCCGCGAATGTTGAGCTGCACCGTGGCGGCGTCGCGCTCGAGCAGCAGCCCGTCACAGCGCCTTTCACCGCCGTCGGCTTCGCGATGGAGCACGGCCACCGGAAATCCGCGAAAGCTGCGGAAGTCCCGATCGTCGTGCAGCACCTCGCTCACACCGGGGCTGCTCACCTCCAGAACATAGGCGGCCTCCGCGAACACGCCGGAAGCCTCGAACGCTTCGCCGAGCGGAGCGCTGAGGGCAGCACACTCATCGAGGCTGATATCGGCTCCGTCGTTCCGCTGCACGAACACCTGCAGGGTCATCGGGATCCGATGGGTGAGCAACTGAACTCCCCGCACGCTGCACGGCCCGCCAGCCAGGGCCTGGCGGGCGAGCCGGTCCAGCTCCGGGCTGAGCGGATGGGCCACGGACAACAGAATCGAGCACTCTCCTCAACCTACGGATTCACCGGAACCCGCAGCAGCGGCGAACAGTACGGGCTGGCCCTATGGCGCCTGCTCGGTGCCGGGGCCTGCCCCGCTGGCGCCGCTGAGATCAAGCGACGGAGCCTCGGCGAAGTAATCGCCGGGTTGCACCGTGCCGCGCCCGGCCGGGTCCTGGTTGAGACACTGGGCCCGTTGCGCGTCGTCCTTGAGAAACTGGCACACCCGCGCCCAGAGCTTGGCCCGGGTGCCGGGGCCACCACGGCTGAAGTGCACCAGGTCGCCGCCTCCCGCCATGCCCTCGATCTCCACCTGACAGAGGCTGCAGCGCTGGCGGCTGCCTGGAGGAATTGCTGCCATCGTGCGTGCGGCGCTGAACCAGCAACTTAAGCGGATGCAACTGCTTCAGCTCAGCGATCCCCACCTGCTGGCGAATGGAAGGGGCCGCTACCGGGGCACCCGACCGCTGCCGCGCCTGAGGGCAGTGCTGACCCAGGTGCTGGCCAGCGGTCGGGTGCCGGATCTGCTGCTGATCAGCGGTGACCTCTGCCAGGACGAGAGCTGGGGCGGCTACGCGCATCTGCGCAACCTGCTGGCGGCCTGGCCGTCGCCGGTGGCCTTGCTCTGTGGCAATCACGACCACCCGCAGCTGCTGCGGGCAGCGCTGGGGCGGCGGGCCGTGATCGCACCAGCCGTACTGGAGCTGGACAGCTGCCGGCTGGTGCTGCTGAGCAGCCACCGCCCCGGTCGCACGGAGGGCTGGCTGGGGGACCGGCAGCTGCACTGGCTGGGCCACCAGATCCAGCGCTGGAGTGACCAGCAGCCCCCGCAGCCGCTGCTGATCGCCCTGCACCATCCGCCGGTGGCGATCGGCGATCCGAGCATGGATGCAATCGGACTGAGGGACACGGGTCCCTTGCTGGCGCTGCTGGCCGAGGCCCCCGGGTTGCGGGGTGTGGTGTTCGGCCACGTGCATCAGTACTGGCAGGGCGTTTTACCGGGGCGGAGCGCTGTGCCCATGCTGGGCTGCCCCTCGACCCTGTGCGGCTTCGGACCGGTGCAGCCCTGTCCCCTTGGCCGCCCCGCCGATCCCGGCGGCCTCTGGCTGGAGCTGACGGCCGCGGCGCCGCTCCGGCATCAACTGCTGCGCTGGACGATCCCCGAGCCCCAGCATGCCTAGCCTCAGGCGGAGCTGTGCCGAGTTACAGGTGAACACTATCGCCTCGCCCCGAGTCCCCGGTCGCCAGCTCAGCGCCCACCTGGGGAGGCTCCTGGCAAGCCTGCTGCCGGTGCTGCTGCTGCTGCTGCAACCGCTCCCCCTGGGCGCCGCGGAGACGGTGCTCGACCGGCCGGTTCCCCACAGCTTCGTGGCCGAAGCGGCCCGGGCCGTGGCGCCTGCCGTGGTGCGCATCGACATCGAGCGCAGCGTGGCGCGCCAGCCCTTCGATCCCGCCATGCTCGATCCGCTGCTGCGCGATCTGTTCGGTGATCCGGAGGGGAGCCGGCGGGAGCGGGGCCAGGGCTCGGGGGTGGTGATCGACGCCGGCCGCGGCCTGGTGCTCACCAATGCTCATGTGGTGGACCAGGTCGACAGCGTCGAGGTGACCCTGGCCGATGGCCGGCAGCTGGACGGGGAGGTGGTCGGCGTCGACGGGGTGACCGATCTGGCCGTGGTGCGGGTGCGCGGTGTGCGCGACCTGCAGGCCGCCCCCCTGGGGGACTCGGAAGCCCTGGAGGTCGGGGACTGGGCGATCGCCATGGGCAGCCCCTATGGCCTGGAGCGCACGGTCACACTCGGCATCGTCAGCAGCCTGCACCGGGACATCAACAGCCTGGGCTTCTCCGACAAGCGCCTCGACCTGATCCAGACCGACGCGGCGATCAATCCCGGCAATTCCGGGGGTCCGTTGATCGACGCGGCCGGCGAGGTGATCGGCATCAACACCCTGGTGCGCTCCGGCCCGGGGGCCGGGCTGGGGTTCGCCATCCCGATCAACCTCGCCCGGCGCGTCGCTGACCAGCTGGCCAGCGGCAAGGCGGTGGTGCACCCGTATCTGGGCCTGCAGCTCGTGCCGCTCACCGCCCGCCGAGCCCGCGAGAACAACCGCGACCCCGACGCCCTGCTGCAGTTGCCGGAGCGCGATGGCGCCCTGGTGCAGCGGGTGCTGGCGGACAGTCCGGCAGAGGCGGCCGGGATGCGCCGCGGCGACCTGGTGGTGGCGGTCGCCGAGCAGCCCGTGACCGACCCGGCTGCCCTGCTCCAGCAGGTGGAGCGCTCTGAAGTGGGGGCGCCCCTGGCCCTCACCCTGATCCGGGGCCAGCGGGAACTGACCGTGTCGATCCGGCCCGCAGCCCTGCCCCAGGCGGGTTAACCCTTGCTACGGTCGCGGCCCACAACGGCCGGAACCATGGCGGAGCTGCAGGATCAGATGAAACAGGCGGTGGCGGCTGCCGCCACCGAGCAGATCCGCAGCGGCATGGTGGTCGGTCTGGGGTCCGGCTCCACCGCCGCCCTGATGATCCAGGCCCTGGGCGCCAAACTGCGCAGCGGCGAACTCAGCGACATCGTGGGTGTGACCACCTCCTTCCAGGGTGAGGTGCTGGCCGCCGAGCTGGGCATCCCGCTGCAGAGCCTCAATGCCGTGGACCGGATCGACCTGGCCATCGACGGTGCCGACGAGGTGGATCCGGCCTTCCAGCTGATCAAGGGGGGCGGCGCCTGCCATGTGCAGGAGAAGCTGGTGGCGGTGCGGGCCGATCGCTTCGTGGTGGTGGTGGACGCCAGCAAGCTGGTGGACACCCTCAATCTGGGCTTCCTGCTGCCGGTGGAGGTGCTGCCTGGCGCCTGGCGCCAGGTGCAGGGCCAGCTGGGAGAGCTGGGCGGGGATGCCCAGCTGCGCATGGCCGTCAGGAAGGCCGGCCCGGTGGTGACCGACCAGGGCAACCTGGTGCTGGATGTGAAATTCGCAGGCGGGATCAGCGACCCTGCAGGCCTTGAGCTGGCGATCAACAACCTGCCCGGCGTGCTGGAAAACGGATTGTTCGTCAATCTCGCCGACCAGGTGCTCGTCGGCGAGATTGTTGATGGCATGGCGGGCGTGCGTGATCTCTCCAAGCGCGGCTGAGCGCTTGAGGAGAGCGGGGCCGTGCGCTCGCGACAGGTGTCTCAACCGACAGGAGCCATCGCGGGACATCGGCGCCAGGGAAGAACGGCAGTGCCCCAGGACCGATCGGTCAGCTGGCCAGCCCGCTCAGCCCTGGAGCCGGGCCAGCCGGCGACGCACCGATTCGGCGTGGCTGTGCAGCCCCTCGCTTTCGGCCAGGGTGATCACGGCCGGGCCGGTGCTCTCGAGAGCCTCCCGGTTGAAGCGGATCAGTGACGTGTGGCGCAGGAAGGTCTCCACGCTGAGAGCTCCGGCGAATCGCGCCGTGCCGCTGGTGGGCAGGGTGTGGTTGGGGCCGGCCAGGTAGTCACCCACGGCCTCCGGGGTATGCGGCCCCATGAAGATGGCGCCGGCGTGCTGAATGCGGGCCGCCAGGGGCTCGGGATCTTCCACCAGCAGCTCCAGGTGTTCGGGGGCGAAGCAATCACTGAGCTCGGCTGCTGTCTCCAGACTGTCGCAATGCACGATCAGGCCCCAGTCGCGGATGGCGGCCCGGGTGATCTCCGCCCGGGGGTGGCCCGCCAGCTGCCGCTCCAGGGCGGCAGGTACCGCGGTTGCCAGGTCCTCACTGGTGGTGAGCAGGATGGCGGCGGCCAGGGGGTCATGTTCCGCCTGGGCCAGCAGATCGGCCGCCACCTGATCGACCTGGGCCGAGTGGTCGGCGATCACCAGCACCTCGCTTGGCCCGGCCAGGGAATCAATCGCCACCCGCCCATACACCGCCTTCTTGGCGAGGGTCACATAGAGATTGCCTGGGCCGCTGATCACATCGACGCGCGGAATCGACTCGGTGCCATAGGCCAGGGCGGCCACAGCCTGAGCCCCACCGATGCGGTAGACCTCGCTGACACCGGCCAGGTGAGCGGCGGCCAGCACGGTGGAATTGGGCATGCCGTCGGGACCCGGCGGCGTCACCATCACCAGCCGCTGCACACCGGCCACTCTGGCTGGCACCGCATTCATCAGCACCGTACTGGGGTAGGAGGCTCTCCCCCCGGGCACGTACAGCCCGGCCAGCTGCACCGGCCGCCAGCGCCGACCCAGCCGTTCACCATGGGGACCCGTCACCTCCAGATCAGCCGGCAGCTGGCGACGGTGAAAGTCGAGGATACGTTCGTGTGCCAGCTCCAGCGAACGCTGCAGAGCCGGCTCGCAAGCCTGCCAGGCGGCCTCAAGCGCGGCCGAAGGGATGCGCAGTGGGTCGGGCCGCACCCCGTCGAACTGCTCGCTCAAGGCCAGGAGAGCGCGATCGCCTTCGCTGCGCACCCGGTTGAGGATGGCTTCCACGCTGGCGGCAGCCGCGTCGATGCCCGTGCCGTCGGTCCGACCGGCGATGGATCGGAGTCGCTCCATCGCTGCAACCCGGTCGCGCAGGCAGAGGATGCTGGTGCTGGTGGGGACTGCTGAAGCGGCCACGGCAGGCTCGGCGAGCGCGGATTCCGAACCTAGGCGTCCAGGGTCCAGCCCCGCTCCTGGCCAGCACCGGCAGCACCAGAAGCAGCACGAGCACCGCAGGCAGGCCCCCAGTCAGACCGTTGCGGCCCTGACGAGTCAGACGCATGCAGCCTCCGGGAGGCCCTGGGTTTAGGATGGTCGTTTGCTGATCCAGCGAACAACCGCCTGTGGCCAATAACACCTCCTCGAAGAAGCGTATCGAGATCGCGGAGCGCAACCGTCTGCGCAACCGCAGCTACAAATCGGCCCTGCGCACGCTGATGAAGCGCTGCTTCAGCGCTTGCAGCGCCTACAGCCAACAGCCCGGCGATGAGGCCAGGCAGGCTGTGCAGGCCAGCATGAGTGCCGCCTTCAGCAAGATCGACAAGGCTGTGAAAGTCGGTGTGCTGCACCGCAATACCGGCGCCCATCAGAAGTCCCGTCTCAGTGCAGCGGTGAAGAAGGTCACCGAGCCGGCTGCCACGGCCTGAACATCCCCTGCCAGCATGGCGTTGCTCCACGCTTCGCCCGGCCCGTGATCGCCCAGCCCGATTCCACCCAGCCGTGCTCAGCAACGCCAGCTCCAGCCAGCGCGGCCCTGGCGCTGGTGGATTCCCACTGCCATCTGGTCTTCCGCAATTTTGACGCGGACCTTGACGCGGTAGCTCAACGCTGGCGCGATGCGGGTGTGCGTGCCCTGGTACATGCCTGCGTGGAGCCAGCGGAGATACCGGCGATCCGGTCCCTGGCGGACCGCTTCCCTGAGATGCGCTACTCGGTGGGCGTTCACCCGCTTGACACGCAGCACTGGTCAGCAGATACCCCGCAGGTCCTGCAAGAGGCCGCTGAAGCCGATCCCCGGGTCGTGGCCATCGGTGAACTGGGCCTCGATCTGTTCCGCCAGCAGAATCTTGATGAGCAGTTGGCGGTGCTGCGCCCCCAGCTCGATCTGGGAGAGGCACTGGATCTGCCGGTGATCATTCATTGCCGTGATGCGGCGGCACCGATGCTGGCCGAACTGCGCCACCGCGCCGACCTTGGACGGTGCCCCCGCGGCGTGATGCACTGCTGGGGCGGCACCCCGATCGAGATGGAAGCCTTCC
>CAMDLO010000053.1 GCA_945901765.1 Cyanobium sp. NIES-981
GCGTGCCCGCGCCAGCTCCTACTGCGGGCCATCGGCACTCAGCGGTTTGTGCCACAGCCCCAGCCATTCGTCGTCGCGCTCGATGACCGACCCTTCCGCCGGCAGCCAGATCTGCTGCTTCAGGCCGATCTGGCGCCAGTTCCGCGCCAGCTCCTGCGGATCGCTGCCGAAGGGTGGCCCGCCTGGACGGCTGTGGCAGAAGAACAGACCCAGCAGCCAGCCGCCTGGCCTGAGCAGGCTGGCCACCGTGGTTCGGTAGGCCTCGCGCTGGGCTGGATCGATCGCGCAGAAGCAGGTGTGTTCGACCACTCCCGCAAGGCTGCCTTCCCGCAGACCTGCCGTCTGGAGGGCCCTGTGGTCGAAGAGGTCGGCCTGGAGCCAGCGCAGCTCCGCACGATCGGCGCCATGCCGCCGTCGGGCTTCCTTGATCGCTTCGGCACTGAAATCGAGACCCAGGGTCGTGTAGCCCAGCTCGGCGAGCAGGGCGGCCTCATGGCCCCGCCCGCAGCCGGGTACCAGCACCAGTCCGTTCGGGCGGGGGGCGGAGGGATGGTGACGGAGAAAGTGCTCCAGAGGCGGTGCCGGCCGACCCAGTTCCCAGCCGTCGTTCCCCTCCCGATAGCGCTGATCCCACTGCTGCGGATCGTTGCTTACGGATCGCTGCGACGAAGCTGGTGGGGTTGTCATCGATGAGCCGGGTCTTGGCGCTTGCACCGATCAGAGCATGGCCGCCTCCCGGTGCAGGCAGGGTTGCTGCCCAGGCCCCAGGGGTCGATAGTGGAATCATCAGACGAGCGTGCGATGGGATGCGCCGCAGGCGACGATCCAGCCGCCCTGCGCTGCGACTACCGGCGGGGTGCGCTGCGGCGTCGTGATCTCCATGCCGATCCGTTGGAGCAGTTTCGTCAGTGGTTTGTGCAGGCCTGTGCCGCCGAGCTGCTCGAGCCCAACGCCATGGTGCTCTCCACCAGCGATGGGCAGCGGCCCTCCAGCCGCACCGTTCTCCTCAAGGCCTTTGACCAGCGCGGCCTGGTGTTCTTCACCAACTACGGCAGCCGCAAGGCGCGGGAGATTGACGCGACCACCCACGTCTGCCTGCTTTTCCCCTGGTATGGCCTGGAGCGCCAGGTGAGCGTGCTCGGGACAGCTGAGCGGATCGCTGCGGCCGAATCGCTGGCTTATTTCGTGTCGCGTCCCTTCGGCAGCCGCCTGGGGGCCTGGGTGTCGCAGCAGAGCGCGGTGATCAGCTCCCGTGCGGTTCTGGAGATGCAGTGGCAGCACCTGCGGCAGCGCTTTGCCGATGGTCAGGTCCCCCTGCCCAGTGGCTGGGGCGGCTACCGGGTGGTGCCGGAGGAATTTGAGTTCTGGCAGGGCGGAGCCGATCGCCTGCACGACCGCTTCCGCTACAGCCGATCGCCGCAGCCCCAAGGGGACGGAGCGTCGTGGCGGATCGAGCGGCTGGCCCCCTGATCAGAAGGCGAAGCTGGTCTTGAGCAGGGCGCCGAGCTGGTCCCGGCCGCTGCCGTTGGGATGGTCGAGGAAGAAGATCGCCGGGGTCAGGCTGATCTGGTCGCTCAGCTGCCAGCGAACCCACCATTCCCAGGCCCAGACCCCATTCTCGGTCGCCGCCCCATTGCGGGTGGCGGTGGCGAAGGCGGGCTGGCCGAATCCCATCCCGAAGCTGCTGCCCTTGGCCGGCACATCGCTCCACTGCAGGCCCACCATCCACGACTGGCTGATGCGCAGGTCCCCGGCGTCGCTGCCGTTGATGCCGTAGCCGGCGCTGATCGAAGGGATCCAGCCGCTGGCGACGGGCTGCCAGAAGCCACTGATGCCGACGGCATTGGTGCGGGAGCCGTCGCTTTCGATCTGGCGGGTGACGAAGGGGGTGCCCCCGGGTACCTCCACACCGCCATCGATCGCCGAATACATCGCCGCGATGCCCCAGTTGTCGCGGCCATACCCGAACTGCACGGTGCTGGTGGTGGCGGAGTCGCCGCCGAACAGCCCCTGGGAGGACGTCGAGCCGTTGGCTGCCACGACGTTGGCGCTCACGCTCCAACCACTGGCCTGCCACCACAGGCCGAAGCCGGGGCCGAGATTCTGGTTGTTGGCCAGCGGAGCCCCCGCCAGGTTCAGCAGGTTGAGCACCGTGCTGCTCGGGTAGACGCTGGGCCAGAGCGCCAGCATGTCTTCCTGGCCTACCCGGCCGCCGAGGGTGGCCGTGACACCGTTGCCCAGCGGGAATCGGTAGAACAGTCGATCGACGCCCATCAGATCGGGGCCCGCATCCAGCTGAAAGGCGGTCTCCAGCGTGGAGAGTCCACGGTTGAAGGCATTGCCGGCCGTGTCGAAATTGCCTGCGCGCAGCACGGTGCGCAGCAGGTCCTTGCCGGTGAAGCTGGTGTCGATGTTCAGCTGCAGGTCGTAGTTGACCGTGACCCTCCCGCCGGCAGGATGGTGGCTCACACCGCCCATGACAACGGTGGCCAGGCCGGAGAGCTTGGTGGTGGCTGAGACCTGCTGGGCCTCCAGTGTCCGAATCCTGCCCTCCAGCCCATCAACCCGGCCGCGCAGCACAGCCAGTTCCGGCTCGAAGGCGGCGATCAGGCGACTGAGCGTGTCCGTCACCTCGCTGACGCGCTCGAGGCAGGCGTTCAGCAGAGCCGCTGCTTCGAAGCGGCTGATGGTCTGGCCACCGCCGTAAAGGCCATCGGGATGGCCGGCCACACAGCCAACCCGTTCGATCAGATCGGAGAGGGCCTGATAGGCCCAGTCGGTCGGGCGCAGGTCGCTGAACTGGCTGGTGCTGCCGATCTGGTCGTGACGCAGTGGGGAGTCCGCCAAGGGGCTGGCAACGGCGTGATGCTGGTCTGCCCCGCTGGCTGCGGTCCCGATCAGGCCGGATCCCGCCAGCGCCAGCATCAAGGAGGTCATCCAGCGCACGGCCTCACCTCTGCAGTACCCACCGATGCGACGGACAGCGATCCGGATCCTGAGCACTGGAGACGCATCCAAACGCTGCGGTCTGCGGCAGGTTAGGGGGCATTGCCGGCTGGCCGGTCAACCCAGTGTCATGCGTAGATCGCGGCGTTGCAGCAGCGGCCCGCCCCGCGGCTGCAGGGTGACGGGTCGACTGGAGACCGGGATGGGCCTCAGCCGATTGAGATCGATGGTGGTCTCCACCAGCAGGTTGCGCTCCGGGAACAGGTCGAGCAGGGTGAGGGTCTGCACCGCCGGCTGGCCGCCACTGAGCAAGGGGCGAGGCCCGCTGCCCATCGCTCCCAGCCCCAGCAGGTTGGTGTCTCCCACCCGGGCTGGATACCAGGCGTGCTGGTGGCCGCTCACGTACAGATGCACGCCGTGGCGTTCGATCAGCCGTCGGAGCCGTTCGGGCCGTTGCAGCACCTCGCCTGGGCGGTCGCGGCCCCGGCTGAGTCCGTAGGCAGGCAGGTGCCCCATCACCAGCCGCAGCCGAGACCGGCGCGCCGCTGCGGAGCCGAGTTGGTGGTCGAGCCAGTTCCAGTCGCTTTCGCTCACCTGGGCGGATGAGGCATCCAGCACCACGATGAACACGTCCCCTTGGCGGATGCTGTAGCGAAACGGGAAGCCACCGCCCTCGAGGAACTGCAGGCCAAGGGAATCGCGGCGCGCCCGCCAGAAGCGCGACGCCCGCTCACGGTCGCGGGCGAACAGGTACCCGGACGTCCCTTTGCTGCTGGAGCCGTCATGGTTGCCGATCGCCGGTGCGAAGGGTTCACCGGCGTTGCGCAGCGGCTGCAGCACCTGACGCTCGAAGCTGCTCCACAGGTGATCGAGCTGACTGGCGCTCAAGCCCAGTTTCTGGCCGGCCACCATGTCGCCCGCGCAGAGCACCAGATCCACGCGCAGTTCCCGCAACAGCTGCACGCCCCGGTGCACCTGGGGGACATAGCTGCTGGAGCCATAACTGGAATTGAGATCGCTGATCAGGCCGAGGCGCTGGCTGCCCCGCGCCAGGATGTCCAGCCGCTCCGCCGGTTGCATCGAGCGGCTGACAACCGGCTGTCCGGCCAGGTCTCTCGCCAGCAGGAGCAGGGCGCCGCCGCCGGCCAGGCTGAGCAACCGGCGGCGGCTGAGGGGCTCCAAACCGTTCAGGCTGCCTGGATCGCCAGCAACTGGTGCTCCAGTCTCTGGCGCAGCCGGTTCTGCACCAGGTCGCAGAGATCGTGCACCAGGTCGTCGTCGGCGGAGTAAATCAGGCGCACGCCATCGCGTTTGCAGCTCACCAGGCCTGCCCGCTGCAGTTGACCCAGCTGGCGGCTGATGTGGGACTGGGAAAAACCGGTGGCCTCGATCAGAGCCGCCACATCCATCGAACTGTGCTTGAGCTGGCAGAGCAGCTGCAGGCGGGCCGGTTCACTGAGGAGCCGGAAAAACTGACTCAATTCCCCCAGCAGCTGCGGGCTGGGGGGAGCCATGAGCGGATCGGGAGAGGCTGGCCGATCGGTATGGGTTGGTTGGGCGGCACCACGTGTCTGATGGGCCGGGGCTGATGGAGTCGTCGAGGCAGATTGGCTGGCTGACACGTTTTGCTGCGAGCCCATCTCCCAGCACGATCACAGTCCTCTCATTATGCCGGCTGGCTCAGTTGACCTGCTGGCCCTGGCTCTGGCCCTTGGCTTTGCCTTGCCCTTTGCCCTTGCCGCCGGGACCGCCCACCGGCGCATTGATGCCGTTGCGCTCAAAGATGCGTCGCATGCCGTCGCGCTCCTTCTGGCGCAGCGTCATCTCCGCCTTGCGCTGGGTCTTCAGGCAGTCCCGCAGGCCGTCTGACTTGCGGGCACCATTGACGCAGCGCTCGCTCGTTTCGAGGATCCGGCGTCGCTCCTTCAAGTCCTCCAGCAGCAGCGCCTTGCGTTCGGGGAAGATCTTCTCCTGCTGCTCCTTGCTGAGCTTGGCCGAGGGGGCTGAGTCCTGGGCCAGTGCCGGCACACCGCTGGCGGCGCTGAGCAGGATGGCGGCCAGGCCGGCATGGAGTGCTCGCCTGCTGAAAGTCAGGGGATGGGTCATCAAGGGGATGTCGGTTGGAGACCGGACGATCAACGGCTCCAATCCTGCACGGCAGATCTGACAGGCATCCGACTGAACCCGGTTGAGTTGTGACTGGATGTGTCTGCAGGGGAGGGCCCCAAGGATCGCCCCTGCAGCACGACCGCAAAGCCCGGCGGCTCAGGCGCCGTGCAGCGCCGACAGAGCAGACCACCGCCATGGGCCCGGGCCACCTGTTCGGCGATCGCCAGGCCCAGACCGCAGTGGCCGTTGCCGCCACGGGCCTGGTCAAGCCGCTGGAAGGGCTGAAGCAGCTTCGACCACTGCTCTGGATCGACGCCGGCGCCGCTGTCGATCACGCTGATCGCGAAACCATCCTCACCCCAGGCAGACAGCTGCAGTCGGTAGGGAGGGCAACCGTGGCTGCGGGCGTTGTCGAGCAGGTTGGTCAGGGCGCGGGCCACTGCGGTGATCTGCACCAGGGCCTGCAGGGGCTCAAGCTCCAGCGTCAGGGGTTCCAGGCCGCTCTGGCCCGCCAGTTCCGCCAGCAGGGCCTGCAGATCCAGCGGTGCCGGCGCTTCGTCGCCCTGGCCCCGCGCGAAGCTGATGAACTGGCCGGTGATGCGCTCCAGGGAATCCAGATCAGCAAGCGCCCGCTGCTGCTCCTCGGTCGACATCGCCCTGGTTTCAGCCAGATGCAGGCGCAGGCGCAGCCTGGTGAGTGGGCTGTTGAGGTCATGGCCGATGCCGGCGAGCATCGTCGCCTGGTCCTGGCGGGCCTGGGCCAGCTGGGCGGCCAGGGTGTTGAAACCGGTCGTGATTCGGCGCACGGCCGCCGCGCCCCGTGCCGGCAGCGGCTGTGGATCCAGCCCCGAACCAAGCTGCATCAGAGATCGTTCCAGCAGTCGCAGTGGCCGCCGCACTTCCAGAGTCAGCACCAGGGTGCTCAGGGCCAGGCCGGCGGCCACCAGGGACAGGCCGAGCGAGAGAGGGTCTGGCGGCCAGCGTTGCGGTTGGGGAATCGCCGTGCTCAGCCACACCGGGTCGATCGGCGAAGCCAGTTCCACCCAGAGACGCCCATCGGCGGCACGCACCTGCCGGCAGTGGCTCAGTGTGGTGCAGAGCTCCCGGCGCAGGGCTGTCGCCTCGGCCTCGCCGGCGCCGTCCCGTCCACCTGGCCCGGCGGCCGGCTGGCGATGCAGGTCCAGCCCGCTGAGCTCAGCCACCGTCTCCATCGGATAACGCTCCAGCACCAGTTCTCCCAACCGCAGGCTGAAGGCCACCTCCGAGGCGAGCTGGGCCAGCTGCGCCCCGGCGATCCGCCTGGCCAGCAGGCTCTGCACCACCAGCAGGCTCAGCAGCCACAGGGCCAGCCCGGTGGCCCCGTAGGCGAGCAGCCGCAGCCAGCGGCCCTGATCAGCGACGGGCCTGACCATCGGGGACGAACACATAACCGAATCCCCACACGGTCTGGATGTGGCGGGGTTGGCTGGGGTTGTCTTCCAGCAGCCGGCGCAGGCGAGAGATCTGCACATCCATGCTGCGGGCATCGGTCTCGCTGGCCGGACCCCGGGCCAGCTCGATCAGTCGCTCCCGCGACAGGGGTTGATGGGGGTGCCTGGCCAGAGCCAGCAGCAGACTGAACTCCCCGCTGGTGATCGTCACCGCCTCGCCGTCGCGCGTCAGGCTGCGGGCGCTGGGGTCGAGGTCCCAGCGCCCGAAGCGGATCCGCTCCGCCATGGCCAGCGGCGCACCGGCCGGCTGCAGGCCGCGGCGGCGCAGCACCGCTTCGATGCGGGCGGTCAGTTCCCGCGGCAGGAACGGCTTGGCCAGATAGTCATCGGCCCCCTGTTCAAGGCCGATGATTCTGTCGACCGCATCACCGCGGGCGGTGAGCATCAGCACCGGCAGGTCGTCGCCCCCATCCCGCAGACGCCGCAGCAGGGTCAGGCCGTCATCACCCGGGAGCATCAGGTCGAGCACCACCAGATCGGGGCGCTGGCTCTCGAGCCGGGCGGTCAGCTGTCTGCCGTCGGCGAGAGTGCGCACGTCATAGCCCTGCTCACCCAGGTAGGTGGCCAGCAGCTGGCGAATCTCAGGGTCATCGTCCACGACCCAGATGCGGTGAGGGCGACTCATCCCTGGTGGGGCGGATCTGCGGTGCAGGGTATCGGTGAGGGCAGCCAGCACGGATTCAGGCCGGGGCCAGGCCGCTCGCATCGAACATCCCCTCGAACAGCACGGAGCTGAGATAGCGCTCGCCCGAATCCGGCAGCACCACCACGATGGTCTGGCCGCTGAAGGCGGGGTCCGCCGCCAGGCGCAGGGCAGCGGTGGTGGCGGCGCCGCAGGAGATGCCCGCCAGGATCCCCTCTTCCCGCATCAGCCGTCGGGCCATTTCCACCGCTTCGGCATCACTGACGGTTTCCACCCGATCCACCAGGTCAAGGTCGAGGTTGGTTGGCACAAAGCCGGCTCCGATCCCCTGAATCTTGTGCGGCCCCGGCTTCAGCTCGTGCCCGGCCAGGGTCTGGCTGATCACCGGACTGTTGTCCGGCTCCACCGCCACGGAAAGCAGCGGCTTGCCGAGGGTGTGTTTGATGTAGCGGCTGACCCCGGTGATCGTGCCCCCGGTGCCCACCCCGGCCACGAGCACGTCCACGCTCCCCTCGCAGTCGGTCCAGATTTCCGGACCCGTGGTGTCGTGGTGGATGCGGGGATTGGCGGGGTTGGCGAACTGCTGCAGCAGCACGTAGCGATCGGGATCGGACTCGGCCAGCTCCCGGGCGGCGCTGATCGCACCGGGCATGCCCCGGCGCCCTTCGGTGAGCAGCAGGCGCGCCCCATAGGCCGTGAGCAGCTTGCGCCGTTCCAGGCTCATCGTCTCCGGCATGGTGAGGGTGAGCGGAATGCCTCGGGACGCGGCCACGAAGGCCAAGGCGATGCCGGTGTTGCCGCTGGTGGGCTCAATCAGCTCCTTTCCCGCTCCCAGCAGACCATCCTGTTCCGCCTGCCAGATCATCGCTGCTCCGATCCGGCACTTCACCGAATAGGCCGGGTTGCGGCCCTCGATCTTGGCCAGCACGCGCGCCCCACATCCCCGCGTCACCCGCTGCAGCTGCACCAGCGGCGTGCGGCCGATGCTGAGGCTGTTATCGGCGAAGATGGACATGGGCAGGCGCCGCTACGGAATCACCCTAGACATCCCGGCCTGAGCCAACTCCTGCCTATGGATCAGCGGGCCACGGGGTCCCACTCGATCTTCACCACATCCACCGGCCCACGACCCGTGTGATTGAGCTCGTGAGCGGCCCGCAGAGCAGCCTCATGGGTGTGGAACAGGTAGGCATTCTCAGCCTCGATCACTTCGGTGACCCGTTGGTCCTGGCCTTCCACCGCCAGAAAGTTGGCGTTGTCGAGGCGCTGAATGGCGTAGCGCTCCGGCTGCGTGCAGTCCATCGGATGGGATGGATCAATTTCAGGTGCCCAGAAGTGCATGACCAGAAGGTGGGTTGCCGTTGCGGGCATTGAGGTTCGCAGTCAGACCATAGCGAGAGCGGCCAAAGCCGCCACCTTCAAACCTCTTAACAGGAACATAAACATTCAATGAACCTCGGCGTGGCCGGCTCGGAACGCTTTTACTGGCGCTGCCGCGCCTTTCGTGGCGCCCCTTGCCCTTCGCCGCCATCTCCTCCCATGGCTCTGGTCAAAGCCCCCGTTCTTGGCATTGAACGTTTTGCAAATGCCCGCAACAAGGAAAACTGGGCTCACGCCTCGTCGGAAGACCGCAACACGATCATCCGTGCGGTGTACCAGCAGGTGCTTGGCAATCAGTACATCATGACCAGTGAGCGCCTCGAAGGCCTCGAATCGCTGTTCCGCAACGGTGATCTCACGGTGCGGGAGTTCGTTCGTCAGGTTGCCAAGAGTGGTCTGTACAAGCAGAAGTTCTTTGAGAATTGCAATCCCTACAGATTTATTGAGCTGAACTTCAAGCATCTTCTGGGTCGCGCACCCCAGAACAAGGCTGAAATGCTGCATCACTTCACGATCCTGCAGGAGCAAGGATGCGATGCGGAGATTGATTCCTAGATTGACAGTATTGAGTATCAGGAGCGTTTCGGCCAGGACGTGGTGCCCTTCATCCATGGCTGGGACTATTCCAAGGGGCAGGAGGGGCGTCAGTTCTCCTGGCTGATGCAGCTGGCCCGTGGTGCTGCGGCATCGGTGAAGGGTGACGCCGCCGGCGTGCAGTCGCGCCTGAACAAGGTGGTGCACGTGAACCGTGCCATCGCTGTCAATCCGCCGAGCTCAGGCCCCGTCTTCTTCCGGGCCTCCGTTGGTTCCGGCATCGACGCCGCCGATCTCGGCCGTGGTGTGGCGGTGTTCAACAGCGACCGTTCCGACCGGGTGGGCGGTCTGCCCGTGCTGGCCGGCAGCCGCTCGAGTCAGTCGAGCAGCTCCCGCCTGGTCACCCTGCTGGTGACCGGCATCGCCGACAACAGCTACTGCCGCTCCTCTGAAACTGTGATGCGGGTGCCGTTCACGCGCATGAACGAGGCACTGCAGCGCATCGGTCGTCTCGGCGGTCGCGTGGTGGAGGTGCGCGTCAACTGAGCACCACCGCTGCACCCCTGATGTCCCATGGCCGGTGGGCGTGGACTGCGGGCTGGATCTCCGGTCAACCCGGCTGATCCAGCTGGTGCTGCGAATGCCGCAACGGCAGGATCAGGTCGAGCTGGGCACCACCTTCAGGATGGTTGCTCGCCTGTACCCTGCCGCCATGGGTGAGGGCGATCTGCTGCACGATGGAGAGTCCCAGGCCGCTGCCACTGCGTTGGCTGCGCACCCGCGAGGGATCGCCCCGGTAGAACCGCTCGAACAGGTGCTCGAGATCCTGCTCGCTCAACCCCGGCCCGCGATCGCGCACGCTCACCTGACACCAGCCGCCGCGGCCGCTGAGCGTCACCGTCACCTGCTCGCCATCGGGGCTGTAACGCACGGCGTTGTCGATCAGGTTGAGCAGGGCCCGATGCAGTCTGGAGTTATCGGCTTCGATCAACAGCTCCTGCTTCTGCTGCAGAGCCAGGCTCACCCCCCGCTGCTCGGCCAGGGGGCGCAGCCCGCTCCACACCTGTTCCACCAGCAGACCGAGTTCCAGGTTGTGCAGCTGCAGGCCGCGCCCCGGCATGGTGTTCTCCAGCCGGGAGAGTTCGAGCAGGTCGCCGACCAGCTCCTGAAGGCGCAGCAATTCCCGTTGCAACCGCTCCACCAGCCGTTCGTTCTGCGGACTGACCTGGGCGGCCAGGCTGTCGCCCACCAGCAGCAGCGCCGTGAGCGGTGTCTTCAGTTCGTGGGCCACATCGCTCACCCATCGTTCCTGCTGCTCAAGCTGGGCCTCCAGCGAACGGCGACTCTGCAGCTGGATCCCCACCCAGCCCGCCTTGCCGGGTACCACCATCAGGTCGTAGTCCTGTCCATTGAAGGGCCATTCCAGTCGCTGCGCCCGGTCCTGGCGTCTGGCGATCGCCACACTGCTGGCCAGGTTGGCGTCTGCGCAGATCTCCCGCAGCTCCCTTCCCCGGCAGCGGCTGATGCCTTCCACCCCCAGAATCCGCAGCGCCCTGGAGTTGATGTGTCGTACCTGATCGCCCTCCGCCAGCAGGATCCAGCCCACGGGTGAGGCATCCATCCAGCTCAGCAGCTGCAGGGATCCCGGCAGGGAGGCCAACCGCCGCCGTTGCTGGCGCCACCGCCACAGCCATCCCCAGATCATCAGAGCAACGTCAGTGGTGGTGGGTCAGGAGCGCTTCAGAGGCGAGCACTCATCCGAACCGGTAGCCGAACCCGCGCACGGTGATCAGGTGCTCGGGAGCAGAAGGATTCAGTTCCAGCTTCTCGCGCAGCCAGCGGATGTGCACATCCACTGTCTTGCTGTCTCCGAAGTAGTCAATGCCCCAGACCTGTTCCAGCAGTTTGTCGCGGCTCCAGACGCGCCTTGGGTGCTGCATGAACAGTTCCAGCAGCCGATACTCCTTCGGGGAGAGATTGACGTCGATACCGTCGCGGGTGACCCGGCACTCCTCCTGATAAAGGCGCAGGTTGGCGTGCTCCAGCACCCTGCTGTCGGTCGTACTGGTGGTGCGTCGCAACAGGGCCCGGCAGCGGGCAACGAGTTCGCGCATGCCGAAGGGCTTGATCAGATAGTCATCGGCTCCCACCTCCAGCCCGAGCACCCGGTCGGTTTCGCTGTCGCGGGCGCTCACCACCAGAATGGGGGTGTGGTCGTTGGCGGAGCGGAGCTGGCGGCACACGTCCAGACCGCCCAGGCCCGGCAGCATCAGATCGAGCACCACCAGCGCGAACCCATCCCCCTGGGGTGCCCGCTGCAGCGACTGGAGAGCATCGCGACCATTGCCGCAGGCAGTGACCGTGAATCCCTCCAGTTCCAGGGAATCGCGGATCGTCTCGCGGATTGTTTCGTCGTCTTCGACGACCAGCAGCCGGGGTTGCATGCCGCCATTCTCGCCCCTCAGCGGATGATTCCAGAACAGGGTCTGATCAGGCAATGCGGTACCCCTTGCCCCGCACGGTGGTGATCAACGCGGGTCGGGCCGGGTCGGTTTCCAGCTTCAGTCGCAGCCAGTGGATGTGCACATCCACGGTCTTGGGGTCGAGGTCGAGGGCTTCCAGCTCTCCCCACACCCGGCTGAGCAGATCCTCCCGATGCCAGATCCGCCCCTGGTGCGCGAGCAGGAAGCGCAGCAGCCGGAACTCGCGCGGAGACAGGGCGACGACGTTGCCATCGCGCATCACCCGATGCTCCTCCACCACCATTTCGATCGGCCCGCAGCGCAGCACCGTGCGGGCTTCGCCGCCCAGCTGGCGCCGGCGGGCCAGGGCACGGCAGCGGGCCAGGCACTCCGCCAGTCCGAATGGCTCCAGCATCACGTCATCGGCACCGGCTTCCAGGGCCCGCACCCGTGCCGTCTCCCCGGTCGCTGCGGTGGTGCTGCCGATCACCAGCAGCGGCACGGCCCGAGGACGGTCACCTTGACAGGCGCAGGTGGCCAGCACATCTGCCGCGCAGGGATCGCCGCAGACCACCAGCAGATCCCAGTCGTCGTCCCGGGACAGGTGCTGCTGGAGGTTCCCCGTTCCCTCACACGTCACCACAAAAAAACCTTCCTTCTGGAAGGCTTGCTGCAGCGTCGGTCTGCCTGGTGGATCGGCTGTCACCAGCAGCAGCCGCAGGGGCCGCTGCTGCGGATTCATCGCTTGGCCAGGGGCTGGTGGCTGATCACCAGGCGGCGCTGGGCATCAATCTGCAGCCAGCCCTCATCCCGCAGGTTGCCCAGCACCCGGGTGACGGTGACGCGGGTGGTGCTCAGGGCGCTGGCCAGATCCTGGTGGGTGAGGCGGATGTTCAGACGCAGGCCCTGGTCGCAGGGCTGGCCGTAATCGTTGGCCATCAGCTCAAGAAAGCCGCGCACCCGGTCATCGATGCGGCGCAGGCCGAGCAGGGCCAGCATCGCTTCGCTCTGGCGGTAACGGGCCGCCATTCCCTGCAGCACGGCAACGGCCAGGTGGGGGGAACGGGCCAGTTCCTCACAGCTCAGGCAGAGCAGGTCGCTATCGAGCAGGGTGCGTGCCTCATAGGCCTGCACGTTGCTGAGCGGATCACCGAAGGGCTCGTTCGGACCGGCCAGACCGAGCAACAGCTCATCGCCCTGCATCGAGATGGCGCTGAGCTTCACCATGCCGCGCACCACCAGCCAAACACTCTTCTTCAGCAGGGGCACGTTGCTGCCCGCACTCAGGTGAACAAGGCTCCGTTTCTCGTAGCTGGTTTCGAGCAGGTCCCGGAAGCTGTCGCGAGCGCTGGCTTCGTGGGCAGGCGTGAACACCATGACGGGCTGGACCTGGTTTGTTTGAACGCTATGGGCCGCCATGGAGGGCCAGGCAAAGGCGCGGTAGCGGTGCGTTTAAGAAACGGTTAGCCCGGATTGGTCTGGCTGGCGGGGCCGGCCAGGGGCAGCCGCAGCAGCCACAGCTGAGAGCCCTGCGGCCATAGCAGCGTGATGTGCAGACGGCTCACCAGGGACCTGGCCCTGACGTCCCCATCGGCAAGGCTGCCGAGGCTGACGCGGCTGGTTCGTCGCACCTGGGTGCCGTCAGGCAGGTCGCCCCAGTCAGCGGGAGGGGCGCTCACATCTGCCTGCTCCCAGGTGCGCTGCAGCTGGCGCTGCTGGCCTGGATCGAGCCAGAGCTGGCGGCGTTGCTGTGCGGCCATGGCCTGGGTGACCCCGTCGTTGGGCAGGGCGGAGGCGGCTCCCTCCGCGATCGCCCGGGCCAGTTCCAGCGCTGCCCCGGGTTGGCGCGGCAGGCCTGCTGCTGCCGGGCTCTGGGCTTCGGTCGCTGGGGCCGCTGTCGCCTCGGCGGGCTTCGCTCGGATGGTCGTCGAGCCGCGGGAAGGGCTCCCCTTGGCCGTGTCGGTGCTTCGCACCGGTGCAGGCGGGGCGCTGGGGGCTGTGCTTCGAACCCTGGTGGGCACTGGGCTGCTGCCTGTCGTGCCCGGGGCCATGCGGGTCGCTGCAGGTTGGGCGGCAGGGGAGCCGAGCAGATCCGGCGGCGGTGGCGGTGGTGGCGGCAGGGGCAGGGTGAGGGGTTGGCCCAGGGACGGGCCGCCGCCCGTCAGGGGATTGAGGCGATCCCCGAGCCGGAGCAGTTCGGGCGTGTCATCCACCGGAGTGCTCCGGGCTCGATCGGACCCGGGAGGCAGCAACGGGCGCACCAAGGCGACCAGCAGGCCCTGGCTGAGCACAGCCGCGGCCAGCGCGGGCAGCAGCGGATGGGGGAGGTGGCGGCGCTGGAGCAGCTTGGGCTCAAGCCGTTTGCGCCAGCCGCGCAGCCGAGGCACGGTCTGGCCGGCGATGCGCGCGATCGGCTCCAGCAGGCGGTGGCGATCAACCATGGTGCGATCCTCCTGGGGGCAATTGCAGTTCCACCGGCAGCGGCCCGACCTGGAGTTCCTGCAGCAGCAGGCGCAGTTGGCCCCAGTTCACCTGAGGATCAGGGATCACCCGGAGCCGGCTGCCGGGATGGCGGCTGGCCGTGGCCCGCAGAAAGGTATTCAGCTCCCGCCGCTGGATCGGTTGGTGCCAGAGCCGCAGCTGTTGTTCGGCTCCAATGTGGAGGGTCACGATCGCCTGCCGCAGGGGACGTTGCACAATGCGCTGCGGCATCAGCAGCAGGGCGAGGCCGAAGCCAGCCAGGCCTGTGGCCAGCAGGCCGTGGACGAGGCCGCTCAGATGAGGGGAGGCCAGCAGCTGGGGCCGAGGCCTGGTCATGGCAGCATGGCAGGCTCAAGTTGCACCGACCCTCTGCTCTGGCGACGCAGCCAGGCCAGGGCAGCGCTCACGTCGGCGATGCTGAGGGAATTGCTGGCCAGCAGGCGCACCGGGCGTTGGCGGTTGTCGGCAGCGGCCAGCAACCGGGCAAGAGCGGAGCCGGCGATTGGTTGGCCTTCGAGATACCAGCGTCCCTGGGCAGAGCGCACCACCAGGAGGGGCTGGATGGCCAGGGGATCGACCCGGGGGGGAAGCCGGGGTTCCACACCGCTGGCCAGGAGCGCCGGCAGGGCTGCGACCGCGGTGCAGACCAGCAACACCGATGAAGCGAGAGGGGCCAGCAGAGCCGGGGCGAGCATCAGCCGTTCTCGCCGTTGGACTGAAGCCGTTCCAACTGCCATTGGCTCAGGCCCTGGTTCAGCAGCAGCAGGGCGGTGGCCAGCAGGGCCAGTTGCAGTCCGATCAAGGTGGGCAGCAGCACGTCGGCATAGCCGGTGAGTGGATTGCCTGGAGGGAGCAGCAGCTGGGGGCCAAGCCTGCGCAGCACCCCCATCAGCCCCGCGGTGGTGCCCACCAGGCCCAGCAGCGGCGCGAGAATCAAGGCGGCCTGAAGCACGGGCTCGCCCCAGGCCATCAGGCGCTGCTGCCGCTCCAGGATCACCTGGCGTTGCTGAGGGTCGTCGCAGCCAGCCAGTTGATGGCGGGCGTCCTGCCAGGGCTTACGGCCCTGCCGCCACCAACGCCACCAGAAGCCGCAGCGCTCGAATGCCACGGTGCACACCGCCAGCGACACGATGAGGAGCGGCAGCGCCACCGCTCCGCAGGCTGTCCAGAGAGCAAGCGCTGAACCCATCGCACCCGTCGCCAGGGTCATGCGTTGACTGCCAGGAGGTTATGGAGCACTGGCTGGGGATGGATGTGTTTCGGTTACTTGACAGCCGGAGGTCCGCGGGAACAACTGCTGGTTGCGGTTAGCGATCGCCACCAGCGAGAGCATCACCGGCACCTCCACCAGCACGCCCACCACGGTGGCCAGGGCGGCGCCGGAATTCAGGCCGAACAGGCTGATGGCCACCGCCACCGCCAGCTCGAAGAAGTTGGAGGCGCCGATCATGGCGCCGGGAGCGGCGATCGCATGGGGCTGGCGCCAGAGCCGCATCCACTGGGCCGTGATCCAGAAGATCAGGTAGGTCTGCAGGATCAGCGGGATGGCGATCAGCACGATGGCCACGGGGTTGGCCAGGATCGCGCCGGCCTGCACCAGGAACAGCAGCAGCACGGTGGCGATCAGGCTCACGATCGCCAGGGGCTTGAGCCGCGCCTCCAGGCGCTCGATCCGGCCCGGGCTGCGCAGCAGCAGGCGGGTGAGCCAGCCCGCCGCCAGGGGAACCACCACGAACAGCCCCACCGCCGTCACCAGGGTGTCCCAGGGCACGAGCACATCGCTCACCCCCAGCAGCAGGGCGGCGATCGGCGCAAAGGCGAACACCATGATCAGATCGTTGATCGCCACCTGCACCAGGGTGTAGTTGGGGTCGCCGTCGCTGAGGCGGCTCCACACGAACACCATCGCCGTGCAGGGGGCCACGCCCAGCAGGATCATGCCGGCGATGTATTGATCGCCGAGTTCTGCGGGGATCCAGGCACCGAACAGGCCGCGGATGAACAGCCAGGCGATGGCCGTCATCGTGAGCGGCTTGATTAGCCAGTTCACCGCCACGGTGACGATCAGACCTTTGGGCTGGCGGCGCAGGCCCCCTTCCTCTCTGGAGGCGATGGAGCCGAAATCCACAGCCAGCATCATCGGGAAGATCATGCCCCAGATCAGCAGGGCGATCGGCAGGTTGATGCGGGCCACCTGCAGCGCCTCGATCGCCGCCGCCGCACCGGGGAACAGGGCCCCCAGGGCCACGCCGGCCACGATCGCCAGCGCGATCCACAGGCTGAGAAAACGTTCAAAGATGCCCATGGCGGCTCAGCAACAGGGGGTGGCCGGAGCCGTGCAGCTGGCGGCCAGCTCCGCCAGCCAGCCGCGCAGCTGCTCGAGGGCCTCGGGCTGCAGCCGGTAGTAGATCCAGCGGCCGCTTTGCCGATCGGCCAGCAGGCCTGCTTCTCTGAGCACCTTGAGATGAAACGACAGCTTCGACTGGGCCAGCCCCAGCTCTTCGGTGAGCTCGCACACGCAGCGCTCGCCGTCGCCCAGAGCTTCGATCACCTGCAGGCGAATCGGATCGGCGAGGGCCTTGAGCAGCGTGCGGGCCTGATCCGGCCCCAGCTGCCTGCTGAATGGCGTCCCCGGCAGGATGGCAGGACGCACGGGCATGACCGCAGGATTCATCAAATCTAGTTGATCGGAAGCCGCCCTCCTTAACCGCCGCATAAGACCCATCAACTCCGCTTGATCAGAGAATGGCGGCAGCAGCTTCTCTGGCCATGAAAGTGGGCATCAACGGCTTCGGCCGCATCGGTCGGCTGGTGTTTCGCGCCCTGTGGGGCAGGCCGGGCATCGAGCTGGTGCACATCAA
>CAMDLO010000054.1 GCA_945901765.1 Cyanobium sp. NIES-981
TTTCGTGGAGGCGCCGGTCCTGAATGCCTACGTGCACTCGGTCCTCAACAACACCCTCAACCTTGATGTCACAGGACTGCCGGTCAATCCCTACGTTGCCCCTGGTCTGCGGCTGACCTGGAGTCCCGGCCGCAGCGGGCGATGGGGACGCTGGCAGGCGGGGGCCTTCTGGCTGGATCCGCAGGACGAGCTGGCGGGGCTGTTCGGCGTTCAGACAGATGCGCCGGTTCTGCGCGGCGCCGCCCAGTTGCTGCAGTGGAGTTACGCAGGCCTGCCTGGCCATCGCCAGAGCAGCCAGCCGCTGGCACTCCCCGCCGGGCCGGTGCCCCGGCTGCTGCCGCCACCGCTGCTGCAGCTGGGAGGGCTGCTGGTGCAGGACGTGGCACGCTCGCAGAGCACGGGGGCACTTACCGGCACGGTCACCCTGGCGGCGCCGCTGCCGATCGGTCTTGACAACCGGGTCTGGCTGGGGGTGAACGCCGGCCAGCGCAGCTCCACCAACCCGGTTCCCCTGTTTCTGAGCGGCGGCTGGCTCAGCCAGGGCCCCGTGCCCGGCAGGCCACTGGATCGGCTGGCGATCGGCTTCGGACACAGCCGCTTCGAAGCCCCCGGTCTGAGCGGACTGCGCCAGGAGGGTTTGCTGGAGCTGAACTAAAGCTGGCAGCTCGATCAGCGATTCAGTCTGCAGCCGGTGCTGCAGTGGATTGTCAACCCAAGAGGCAGCCGTCAGCTGTCGCCGATCCTGGCGACCGGGGTGCAGCTGCAGCTGCGCTTCTGATCAGGCTGGTTCGAGCAGCAGGCGATAGGCAGCTTCCACCGCCTGGAACGCGGCAGGGTCGCCGCCGAGATCGGGGTGGTGGGTCTTGGCCAGGCGGCGATAGGCCCGCTTGATCGCCTCGACACTGACATCGCCCTGCAGACCCAGCAGCCGCAGAGCGGCCTGCCGGGGAGACTCGCTGGCACCGCCCTGATTGGCGCTGGGATTGGCGCTGTGATTGGCGGTGCGGGTGCCCCCGGGCCGTCGCTGGCGCTGCTGCTGGCCCTGCTGGCGAAGCAGTTCATCAACGACGCGCAGCGGCTCTTCGCTGAGCCATTCGGGAGCCCGCTGACCGTAGAGAGCGAACGCGGCCCGCACCGCCCAGCGGCCCCGGCTGTGGGGACCCCGCAGGGCCGCCGCCAGAGCACGGCCCAAGCCGGGAGAGCGGCGGTCCAGTTCCTGTTCGAGCTCGAGCCCGGGATCCCACCAGCGGCGCCGCTGGGACTCCACCACACCACGCAGTCCGCCGGGAGGACCGAGGCGCAGGTGCCGCCAGTGGGGATGTCGGGCCATGGCCTCCCCCCAGCGCTCCACCTCGGCAGCGCTGATCAGCGGTCCCGCGCCGGTGGTGACGCCGTTGTGACCGAGCTGCAGGCGCTCCAGCTGCAGCTGCAGGGAGCGCACCTGCCGCCGGAGGGTGTCGTTCTCGGCCAGCAGAGCCTCCACATTGCTCGTCACCACGCCCCGTGAGGGCTGTCGGCCGCGCGTGCGGGGATCGAAGCCCATGGGCTCAGCGCATCACGGGCAGGAACTTCCAGTCAGGCCAGTCGCGGTGCCGCCACCCGGTGGCGAAGGACTGACAGCCGCAGCGCTCCCTCGCCTGCCACGACCAGCCAGCCGGAATGCCCGGTTCAACGGTCATGCGGCTCCCACCAGACCCCCAACAGCCTGGAAGGTCAGCCGGTGGAAAGTCGGCTGGTGGCGAGACGGCTGGTGGAGGAACAGCCCGTCCATGCGGCCGGCACGGGACGAGCCGTCTGGAGAAGCAGGATCGTCGCCGCATGAACCGACTCCAGGCTGGATGCCGCAGAACGGACTCGCTGATCTTCAGTCAACGCTGCACAATCTGTCCAAAGCCAGCCGCCGCGTGCTGCGGGCCAGCCCCTCGACGCAGTCGCCGCGCATCAGCAGCCCGGCGCCACCCCACAGCATCCGGGGCGCCAGATCGGCCACCCCGGCGCCCAGCTCCCGCAACGGCCGGAAACCCAGCTGGCGGAAATAGCGCACCAGCCGCCGGTGCTGGCGCTCCTGGTCCCGGATCGCCAGCAGGGTGGCCTGGCGGCAGGGGGTGGCCTCCAGGGCCCAGGCGAAGGTGGCCGCCCAGATCAGCGGGCCAACGGCGGCCGTGCGCTCCCCCTGCACCCGCAGCGTGTCGAGCCGCAGGCCACCAGCGCTGGGCAGCGCCCAACCCTTGAGCTCCCCCAGCAGCTGCAGCGACGCCGCGGACTCGGCAGCGTCGCGGCGCCGGGCCACCCCCACCCGCAGGCCCCAGGCCAGCGCCGCCGGCCGGCTCACCTGCAGGCGCAGCAGCAGCCCCCGCCTGCGGGCCAGCTGCTCGAGCTGGGCCAGGGTGGGACTGGCTGGCGGCTGGATCACGGCGATGGCACCACCTCTGCCGCGGCCCCTCCAGGCTCGCCAACTTCAACCGCCAGCCCGCAGCTGGGGCAGTAGGGGAAGCAGGCCAGGTGCTGGCTGCCGCAGCCGCCGCAGTGGCGCTGCAGCTGCAGGCCGCAGTGCATGCAGTAATTGGGCAGGGCACCCTCCTGGCGCGGCAGACTGCGTTCGCAGCTGGGGCACTGGTGGCGGCCCAGGGCCTGCAGGGCCTTCTCGTAGCGGATCTGGCGCTGACGCTGCTGCTGGGGAGCGGCCTGCTCCTGCTGTTTGCGCAGCAGGTAGGCGTTCAGCCAGCGGATCAGCGAGCGGCCCACCACCAGGGTGAGCAGGGCGCCCACGCCGTAGCGGATGTAGGCGCCGAAGCTGGGCAGGTAGGGCACCAGCTCCACGAAGAAAGCAAACAGCCCGAACAGCAGGAACCCCCACACGAACGGCCACTGGTCGCTGCCCCGGTAGCGGCGGAACTGCCAGAGGGCCAGCGCCAGCACTGGCCCCACGAACAGCAGTCGAATCCCGAAGGCCAGCAGCTCCGCGCGCTGGCGGGCCTGGTTGCGCAGCTGCTCCAGCTGCTGCTGAGGTGCGGCCAGCTCACTCTGGGCCTGCTGCAGGTCTGCCTCCAACCGGCTGCGCTGGGCGCGGAGCTGCTGCTCCTGCTGCAGCAGTCCATCCAGCTGGCGGGCCCGGGCGATCACTTCCGGGTTCTGCTGCACCTGCTCCGTGGCCGAGCGGGCCGCGCGCCAGTTGTCGAAGCTGGTCTGCTCGCGGGCGGTGGCCTGCCCCGCCAGCTGCTGGCGCTCGCTGAGCCGCTCAATCTCCCCCTGCAGCTGGTCGCGGCGCTGCTGGAGGGGCTTCAGCTGCCGTTCCAGCTGCCCCACCCGGGCGGTGTCGAGGAGGCGCTCCTGGGGCGGCCGGCGCGAGAGCAGGGGCAGATCGGCGATCAGGGAGCCGCCCACCTGGATCAGGAAATAGGCGAACAGCAGGGCGATCAGCCACTGGCCCAGGCGCACCAGCCGCTCCGGACCACGCGAGGGACTGAGCATTCAAGACGCGCGGTTGGGCTTCCATGCTGGCGACGCCAGACGCGGTCGGCCAGCGTTTGCCCGATGGTCAGGCCAGGGTGATCGGCTCAGCGGGCTGATACCGGCGCAAAGGACTCGGCCAGCACCACGGCGTCGACGGGCAGAGGGCCGTGCAGGTGGGGGAACAGCTCAGCGCTCGACGCAGCGCTGCCGTGGGGCGCTTCCCAACGCACCGTCAGGCCGGCGGCGGCCAGGCGTTGGGGATCCACCACGAGCAGCAGCAGCCCACCGACGGGCAGATCGGCGTAGAAGCGGGAGGCCGTGGCCTCCACCTGGTGAGCGGCGCTGAGGTGAATGAAGCCCTCGTCCTCCAGGGAGCGTCCGCGGGTGGAGCGGCGGTACTCGCCCGCGGCGCGGGCCTGCTGCCACTCCGGCCGCAGGGCCAGGTGATACAGCCAGCCTGGCGAGCGCCAGGGGCTGCGCTCGGCCCAGGGCGTGGTCATCACCGCCGCCAGCTCCGGGCCATCGAGAAACCGCTGCAGCCAGGGTCGCAACAGCTCCAGGCCCGGCTCGGCATCGAAACCCGCCGGATCGGCCAGGCGGAACTGGCGCACGAACGGCAGCAGGGCCCAATCGGCCAGACAGGGCCGGGGGCCAAGCAACCAGCCACCCCGCTGCAGGCGGGTGTTCCAATCCCGCAGGTTGACCAGGCCCGCCGCGCGGTGATGGGCGCGCAGGGGGGCGGCGGGCCCCTCGGCGGCGAAACGTTCGGGGTATTTGAAGCGATCGAGGTGGTGCTTGAAAGGGCCGTCGTTGACGGCGGTCAGCTCCGTCATCCGGGCACGGTCGGCGGCACTCCAGCCCTCCAGCCAGCCCTGGGGATCGCAGCGCTCCAGGGCCCAGTGCATGATCGCCAGGCTTTCGTCGCGCACCGCCGCCGCCGCAGAACCATCGCCCGCAGCCACCAGCACCGGCACCGTGCCCTTGGCCGAAGCCACCAGCAGCTCTGGCGGCCTGGCCTTGAGGCTCACCTCGCGGAGCTCCAGATCAGGGCCGGGCAGCAGACCCGCCCCCGCCAGGGCCAGCCGCGCCCGGATCGCGTACGGGCAGCGGCGGAAGCTGTAGAGAACGGGCCGCTCCTCAGCCACCCAACCCGTCCGGAGCCTCCGGTCTGCCGCCAAGATGCGGCACACCCCGCTGGCGGGCGCGCTCGATCTGCCGCTGACGCTCCCGGAACCGCTCCCGATCGGTCTCGGAGAACCGTTCATGGCAGTGGCGGCAGCTCACCCCAGGCTCGTAACTGACCAGCTGCCGATCGGCGGGCGTGAGCGGCAGACCGCAGGCATGGCAGAGGCTGTGCTCCCCGGGCTCAAGCCGGTGGTTCACCGCCACCCGCTGGTCGAACACGAAGCACTCACCGCGCCAGCTGCTGCCCGCCTCGGGCCGCTCCTCCAGATAGCGCAGGATGCCCCCCTGCAGGTGGTGCACCCCGGCAAACCCCTGTTGCTTGAGGTAAGCGGTGGCCTTCTCGCAGCGGATGCCGCCGGTGCAGAACAGGGCGATGGCCCTGGGCTGGCGCTCGGCCACCAGCGGCCTGAGCTCCCGCTCCACCCAGGCGGGGAACTCACGGAAACTGGCCGTGCCCGGATCGATCGCACCGGCAAACGTGCCGATCGCCACCTCGTAGGCGTTGCGGGTGTCGATCACCAGCGTGTCTGGCTCGGCGATCAGGGCATCCCACTGCTCGGGCGGCACATGCGTCCCCACCTCCGCAGCCAGGTAGGGGGCCACATCCGGCTGCCCCATGGTCACAATCTCCCGCTTCAGCCGCACCTTGAGACGATGGAAGGGCTGCTGTCGGGCCCGGCTGTACTTGACCTGCAACCGCTCCAGCCCGGGGACCCGGCGCAGCCGGGCCAGCACGGCCTGCACGCCGGTCTCAGGGCCGGCGATCGTGCCGTTCACCCCCTCCCCAGCCAGCAGAATCGTGCCACGCACCGCCCGCATCGCCGCCAGCTCCAGCAGCTCGGCTCGCAGCCCCGGCAGATCATCCAGGGCCGCGAAGCGGTAGAAGGCCGCCACCAGCACGCTCACGGCCAGGGCTGCACCCCCGCAGCCGCCAGCAGCTCCCGGTCGGCCTCCACATCCGGGTTGCCGGTGGTGAGCAACGTTTCGCCGTAGAAGATCGAATCGGCACCGGCCAGCAGACAGAGGATCTGGGCCTCACGGCTGAGCTGCTCGCGGCCGGCACTGAGCCGCACGCGCGAGCTGGGCATGAGGAGGCGCGCGGTCGCCACCATCCGCACCAGCTCCAGGGGATCCACCGGCGGCTGCTCCTCCAGCGGCGTGCCCTCCACCGCCACCAGGGCATTGATCGGCACGCTCTCGGGGTGGGGATCAAGGTTGGCGAGCACCTGCAACAGGCCGGCCCGATCGTCCAGGCTCTCGCCCATGCCGATGATGCCGCCGCAGCACATCGAGATCCCGGCCTGGCGGACCCGCTGCAGGGTCTCCAGCCGCTCCTGGTAGGTGCGGCTGGTGATGATCCGGTCGTAGTGCTCGGGGCTGGTGTCGAGGTTGTGGTTGTAGGAGGTGAGCCCGGCCTCGGCCAGGCGCTCGGCCTGGCGGTCGGTGAGCATGCCGGCGGTCACGCAGGCCTCCAGGCCCAGCTCGCGCACGCCCCGCACCATCTGCAGCATCGCCTCGAACGGGGCCCCATCGCGGATCTCCCGCCAGGCCCAGCCCATGCAGAAGCGGTGGGCGCCGGCGTCCCTGGCCGCCCGCGCGCGGGCCAGCACCGGCTCCACCTCGAGCTCCGGCCGGCCGGCCACATCGCTGCTGTGGTGCATCGACTGAGGGCAGTAGGCGCAGTCCTCCTCGCAGCCGCCGGTCTTGACGCTCAGCAGCGAGGCCAGCTGCACCTTGTAGCCGGGGTTGACGGCACGGTGCACGGCCTGGGCCCGCCAGAGCAGCTCCAGCAGCGGCAGCGCCAGCAGCTCCTGGATCTCGGCGCGGCTCCAGTCGTGACGGGTGGGCGTGCGAATCGCGGGGCTGCAGGTCACGGAAGCGCTGGGGAACGACAGAAAAACGGACCCGCACCGGCGTGCAGGTCAGGAGCGGAGTTCAGTCCGGGGAGAGCGAACCTGGCTGAATGCCGCCGAAGCGGCGCTGGCGGCTCTGGTAATCGAGCAGGGCCGTTTTCAGGGCCGCCTCGTCGAAGTCGGGCCAGAGCACATCGGTGATGTGCAGCTCGGCGTAGGCCAGCTGCCAGAGCAGAAAGTTGCTGAGGCGCTGCTCACCACTGGTGCGGATCAGCAGGTCGGGGTCGTTCTCACCGGCGGTGTGCAGTTCGGAGGCGAAACGCCGCTCGTCGATGGCGGCCGGATCAAGGGCTCCACTGGCCACCTGCTCCGCCAGGCGCCGCGCCGCGCCCACCAGTTCGGCCCGACCGCCGTAATTGGTGCACACGTTGAAACGGATGCCGGTGTTGCCGGCTGTGCGGGCAGTGGCATCGGCGATCAGCCGCTGCAGGCCGGCCGGCAGGGCGCTGAGGTCGCCGAGAAACCGGATCCGCACCCGCTCCCGCTCCAGGCCCTGCAGCTCCCGCTCCAACACCCGCTCGAACAGGGCCATCAGGAAACTCACCTCCTCCCCGGGGCGATTCCAGTTCTCGGTGGAGAAGGCGTAGGCGGTGAGGGTGCCGATGCCCCAGTCGCTGCACAGGCGCAGGGTGCGCTTGAGCGCCTCCACCCCCTGGCGGTGGCCCATCACCCGCGGCAGGCCGCGGCCACGGGCCCAGCGGCCATTGCCGTCCATGATCAGGGCCACATGGGCCGGCAGGCGGGCGGAATCAAGCTCTGCCGGCAGCCACTGGGTGCCCGGCTGTCGGGCGGCCGGATCGGGGACCGGCGTCTGCATGTGATTGTGGGTCGCCAGGGCGCGACTCATCCGCGGGATTCCGGCGTGTCCTTCGCCACGCTACGCCCAGCCGGTTTGGCCAGTGCCTGGCTGAGCAGATCATGCAGCCGGCTGCTGGTGATCGGCCGCTCCAGACGCCCCTGAGACGCCAGGGAGAGCGTGCCCGTCTCCTCGGAGACCACGATCGCCATGCAGCGATCGAACCGCTCCGTGAGCCCCAGGGCAGCCAGATGGCGGGTGCCGTAACGGTTGCTCCCCTGACGCGAGAGGGGCAGGATCACACCGGCCGCCAGAATCCGGTTGCCCTTCACCAGCACGGCACCGTCGTGGAGCGGTGAATCAGCGGTGAACAGATTGAGCAGGAGATCAACCGAGAGCTGGGCATCGAGGGTGATGCCTGGGTTGAGAAAATCCTCAGGCCTCAGGTCGCTGCCCAGATCCAGCACCACCAGGGCGCCGCGGCGGGCCTGAGACAGCCGGCCTGCCGCTTCGCTGAGCACGGCCACGGCACCGGAACCGAGCTGGTCACCGCTGGTGTTGCCGAACAGCAGGCCGATCCGGCCGGTGCCGAGCAGTTCCATCACCCGTCTGAGCTCCCCCTGCCAGAGGATCGCCAGCGCCAGGCTGCAGGCCAGCACCAGGGCATCGGCCAGCTTCGAGGTCAGCGGCAGGTTGGCGTAGCGCTGCACAAACCAGGCCAGGGCCACCAGCAGCAGGTAGCCCCGCAGCAGCCAGAGGGTGCGGGTTTCGGTGACGCGACCGAACACCAGCAGGCCAAGCCCGGCAGCGAACACAAGGTCGAGAATCGGGCGTACCCGTGCAGGATTGAGCAGGGCGAACGGCAGGTCGAGGTTCAGCAAAACCCCAGAACCGATCCCACTCACACCCGCTCCAGACCTGTTTTCAAGGTACCGGTGAGAGGCGGGCCGGCAGCACGTCGTAGCGCAGTAGCTCTTCCGGCTGCTCCCGGCGTTGCACGAGGTCGGCCACCCCTTCGTGCACCAGCACGGCCGCGGGACGGGGCAGGCGGTTGTAGGTGGAGGCCATCGAGGCGTTGTAGGCACCGGTGGCAAACACGGCCAGCACATCGCCTTCACTGGCGGGGGGCAGCTGCACATCCCGCAGCAGCACATCCCCGGATTCGCAGTGCTTACCGGCCACGGTCACGGTCTCGCTGGCCTCGGCAGCCGGGCGGTCAGCCAGCACCGCCGTGTAGAGCGACTGATAGGTGATCGGCCGCGGGTTATCGCTCATGCCGCCATCGACCGACAGGTAGGTGCGGATGCCGGGGATCTGCTTGCGGCTGCCGATCCGGTACAGGGTCACTCCGGCGGTGGCCACCAGCGAGCGGCCCGGTTCACAGAGCAGCCGGGGCAGTTCCAGCCCCCGGTCCTGGCAGGCAGCGACCACCGCCGCCGCCACGGCCGCCACCCAGGCCTCGATCGACGGCGGATCGTCGTTCACCACGTAGCGGATGCCGAGGCCACCGCCCACATTGAGATCGCTGACAGGATGGCCGAGGCTGCGGGCCAGCTGCAGGGCATCGGCCATCACCCCCGCCAGGTCACGGTGGGGCTGCAGCTCGAAGATCTGGGAGCCGATATGGGCGTGCAGGCCGGTGAGCCGGCCCCAGGGGCAGGCGGCGAGGTGCACCAACACCGCCTCGAGCTGGTCGGGGTCGAAACCGAATTTGCTGTCGAGATGACCCGTGCGGATGTACTCATGCGTGTGGCATTCAATCCCCGGCGTGAACCGCAGCATCAGCCGCACCGGCTGGAGGAAGCCCGGTGCCAGTTCGCTGAGCAGCTCGATGTCTCGCCAGTTGTCGAGCACCACCGTCACGCCGCGCTCCACTGCCAGCGCCAGTTCCTCGGCGCTTTTGTTGTTGCCGTGCAGGACGATCCGCTCGGGTGGCATGCCCCCGGCCAGGGCGGTGAGCAGCTCACCGGCCGAAACCGCGTCGAGTCCCAACCCCTCCGATGCCACCAGAGCGGTGATCGCCAGGGAGCTGTTGGCCTTGGAGGCGTAGATCGGCAGGGACGGGCCGGGGTAATGGCGCTCCAGCGCCTGGCGATAGGCGCGACAGGTGCTGCGCAGGGTCGCCTCATCCAGCACGTAGAGGGGCGTGCCGTAGGTGGCGGCCAGCTCGCTCAGCCGGCAGCCACCGATCCGCAACCGGTCCTCGCCGTCCAGCGACGTCGTCAGGGGGGCCAGGTTTCGGTTCGGACTGCTCCCATCCCGATCGGGCTCGTAGGGGCGCTCGATCAGCCCCTGATCCATGGTTTGGCTGGAGATCACCATGACCGGCCCGGTGCGCTGTGATCAGCGAATGTACGGAAGCCAGCGCAACCGCCGCCGTGCAACCCGAGCTCAGGCCCCTGGCCGCGCCGCACCTGCAGGCCTGTCTGGCGCTGGACCGTCGCTGCCTGGGAGGACTGTGGAGCGCAGACCAATGGGAACAGGAGCTGGCGGATGAGCGGCGGCCCGGCCTGGGGCTCTGGCACGGCGAGGCGCTCTGCGCCATGGCCTGCGGTTGGCTGGTCGTCGATGAACTGCACATCACCCTGGTGGCCGTGGATCAGCCCTGGCAGCGCCGGGGCCTGGGCCGGCGGCTGCTTGCGGCCCTGCTGGCCCGCGCAGCGGAGCTGGGGGCCGCCCACGCCACCCTGGAAGTGGCGACCGCCAATCAGGCCGCCCTGGCCCTGTACCGCTCCCTGGGCTTCAGCGATGCGGGGATCCGTCGCGCCTACTACCGCGACGGCGGTGATGCCCTGATCCAATGGCTCCGGCTGCCTGAATCGGATCCCCGGGACCAGGGGTGTGGATAACCGCCGAGCCCATTCTTTGTGATGGGGAAATCTTCTCAATCAGGGACGATTCTGTACAGAAACATCCAGTCAGGAGCCAGTCAGTGCAGGGGATCTGCTGCTCCTGCGAGCATCATCACAGGTACCCTGCCGATCCTGATAGGTTGGTGAAACGTGCAGCAGGCCACGCCCCATGTTTGAGCGGTTTACCGAGAAGGCCATCAAGGTGATCATGCTGGCCCAGGAAGAGGCCCGCCGCCTTGGGCACAATTTCGTGGGCACCGAGCAGATTCTCCTCGGTCTGATCGGTGAGGGCACCGGCGTCGCAGCCAAGGTGCTCAAGTCGATGGGGGTCAACCTCAAGGACGCCAGGGTCGAGGTGGAGAAGATCATCGGTCGCGGCTCCGGCTTCGTGGCCGTGGAGATTCCCTTCACGCCCCGGGCCAAACGGGTGCTGGAGCTCTCTCTGGAAGAGGCCCGGCAGCTTGGTCACAACTACATCGGCACCGAACACCTGCTGCTGGGCCTGATTCGCGAAGGTGAAGGCGTGGCCGCGCGGGTGCTGGAGAACCTGGGTGTCGATCTGGCCAAGGTCCGCACCCAGGTGATCCGCATGCTCGGCGAGACCGCAGAGGTCACCGCCGGCGGTGGTGGTGGCAAGGGATCCACCAAAACCCCCACCCTCGACGAATTCGGCAGCAACCTCACCCAGCAGGCCGCCGACGGCAAGCTGGATCCTGTGGTCGGCCGTCAGAACGAGATCGAGCGGGTGATTCAGATTCTCGGTCGCCGCACCAAGAACAACCCGGTGCTGATCGGTGAACCCGGTGTCGGCAAGACCGCCATCGCTGAAGGCCTGGCCCAGCGCATCAACTCGGGCGACGTGCCCGACATTCTCGAGGAGAAGCGCGTACTCACCCTCGACATCGGCCTGCTGGTGGCGGGAACCAAGTACCGCGGTGAATTCGAGGAGCGCCTCAAGAAAATCATGGAGGAGATCCGGGGCGCGGGCAACGTCATCCTGGTGATCGATGAGGTGCACACCCTGATCGGCGCCGGCGCCGCCGAGGGGGCGATCGACGCCGCCAACATCCTCAAGCCGGCCCTGGCCCGCGGCGAGCTGCAGTGCATCGGCGCCACCACCCTCGATGAATACCGAAAGCACATCGAGCGCGATGCGGCCCTCGAGCGCCGCTTCCAGCCGGTGATGGTGGGCGAGCCATCAGTGGACGACACGATCGAGATTCTGCGCGGTCTCAAGGACCGCTACGAGGAGCACCACCGCCTCAAGATCGCGGACGAGGCCCTGATCGCCGCAGCCACCCTGGGCGATCGCTACATCTCCGACCGCTTCCTGCCCGACAAGGCGATCGATCTTGTCGATGAGGCCGGCAGCCGCGTGCGTCTGATGAACTCCAAGCTGCCGCCGGCGGCCAAGGAGGTCGACAAGCAGCTGCGCGCCGTGCAGAAGGAGAAGGAGGAGGCCGTGCGCGAGCAGGACTTCACCAAAGCGGGTGAGCTGCGCGACAAGGAAGTGGAACTGCGCGAGCAGATCCGCACGATCCTGCAGGCCCGCAAGGACGAACCCGATGCCGCTGGCGCAGGTCCCGCCGCAGGGGAAGAGGCCAGCGGAGCGACCACGGTCACGGTCGACCTCGACCGTGCACCGATGGTCACCGAGGAGGACATCGCCCACATCGTCGCCTCCTGGACCGGCGTGCCCGTGCAGAAGCTCACCGAGAGCGAGTCGGCCAAGCTGCTCAACATGGAGGAGACGCTCCACCAGCGGCTGATCGGGCAGGACGAAGCGGTGAAGGCCGTCTCCCGGGCCATCCGCCGCGCCCGCGTGGGTCTGAAGAACCCGAACCGGCCCATTGCCAGCTTCATCTTCTCCGGCCCCACGGGCGTGGGCAAGACCGAGCTCACCAAGGCTCTGGCCGCCTATTTCTTCGGCAGTGAGGAGGCGATGATCCGCCTCGACATGTCGGAATTCATGGAGCGCCACACGGTCAGCAAGCTGATCGGCTCCCCTCCCGGCTACGTGGGTTTCAACGAAGGCGGTCAGCTCACCGAGGCGGTGCGCCGGCGCCCCTACACCGTGGTGCTGTTCGACGAGATCGAAAAGGCCCACCCCGATGTGTTCAATCTGCTGCTGCAGCTCCTTGAAGACGGTCGCCTCACCGACTCCAAGGGCCGCACCGTCGATTTCAAGAACACGCTGATCATCATGACCTCGAACATCGGCTCGAAGGTGATCGAGAAAGGCGGCGGTGGCCTCGGTTTCGAGTTCTCCGGCGAAGCGGCCGAAGAAACGCAGTACAACCGCATCCGCTCACTGGTGAACGAGGAACTCAAGCAGTACTTCCGCCCGGAGTTCCTCAACCGGCTCGACGAGATCATCGTCTTCCGTCAGCTCAGCCGCGATGAGGTGAAGGAGATCGCCGAGATCATGCTCAAGGAGGTGTTCAGCCGCATGGAAGAGAAGGGCATTCACCTCTCGGTGACCGATGCTTTCAAGGAGCGCCTGGTGGAGGAGGGCTACAACCCCTCCTACGGAGCGCGCCCCCTGCGGCGCGCCGTGATGCGCCTCCTGGAAGATTCCCTGGCGGAGGAGTTCCTCAGCGGCCGCATCGGCGAAGGCGACCGGGCCGTGGTCGACGTCAATGCCGACAAGCAGGTGGTGATTCGTCGCAACACCTCCACCCCGGCCTTGCCGGAACTGGCTGGGGCAGGCGCCTGATCCGGATCCGCCAGGAACGGCTCACCCAGCTGGCACCTCGGCCAGGTCCGCTGCATACGATGGCTGCTGATTGCGGTGGGGGGATGTCAGACCCGATCCTTCAGCACGCCATTGCGCCAGCTCGGGTGTTGCGCGGTCCGGGAGCATGGGGCGATGCCCTGGCGTTGGTGCCCGCCCTCACCAGGCGACCCCTGCTGCTGGGCCGCAGCCCGGCCACGGCCGCCCTGCGGCTCCAGCTTCAGGCCGACCTTGAGCGCCTCGGCCTGACGGTGCAGCCGGCACTGCTGCAACACGACTGCTGCGAGTCCGATCTGCAGGCCCTGCTGCCCAGGGCCCGGGAGCATGGCAGCGATGCGGTGATCGCGGTCGGCGGCGGCAAGGTGCTCGACGCCGGCAAGCTGCTGGCGGATCGGCTCGGCCAGCCCTGCATCACCGTGCCCACCAGCGCCGCCACCTGCGCCGGCTGGACAGCCCTGGCCAATGTCTACTCACCCGCCGGGGCCTTCCAGTACGACGTTGCCCTGCAGCGCTGTCCGGAGCTGCTGGTGTTCGATCACCGGCTCGTGTGCCTGGCACCACCCCGCACCCTGGCCAGCGGCATCGCCGATGCCCTCGCCAAGTGGTACGAGGCCTCCGTGAGCAGCGGCGGCAGCGACGACGGTCTGATTCAGCAGGCGGTGCAGATGGCCCGGGTGCTGCGCGATCAGTTGCTCCTCGACGCCGCCGCAGCCCTCAGCGCCGCCAAGGGGCCGGAGGCTCCAGCTGCTCCGGCGTGGGTGCGGGTGGTGGAGGGCTGTGCTCTCACCGCAGGGCTGATCGGCGGCATCGGCGGCGCCCGCTGTCGCACCGTTGCGGCGCATGCCGTCCATAACGGCCTTACCCAGCTGCCGGCCTGCCACACCAGCCTCCATGGCGAGAAGGTCGGCTTCGGGGTGCTGGTGCAACTGCGGCTGGAGGAACTGCTCGGCGGCAGTCAGCTGGCCGGCCAGGCGCGCCGCCAGCTGCTGCCCCTGCTGCAGGAGCTGGCTCTGCCCTGCACCCTGGCGGAGCTGGGCCTCGCGAAGGTCAGCCTCGCTGATCTGCAGACCGTGTGCCACTTCGCGCTGGCCCCCCAGTCCGATCTGCACCACCTGCCCTTTCCAGTCAGCGCCGACGACCTCCTGGCTGCGCTGGTGAGCACCACCAGCGGCGAGCGGCAACCGGCGTGAGCATCCCGGGAGGGGACCAGGTCCCGGCCGCTGACCTCAACAGCTGTCGCGCCCTGGTGGCGGCAGCGGCGACCGACCTGCTCGATCCCCAGGGCCGCAGCCTGGCGGCCGCGGTGCAGTGGCTGCCCCTGGCCGGCCTGCCCGGCGCCTGGCCGGTGGCGATCCTGGGTCAGGGGCCAGCGCTGCTGCTGCTGCACGGCTTCGACAGCTCCTTCCTGGAATTCCGGCGGCTGGCACCACTGCTGGCCGACCGGCACCGCTTGATCATCCCCGACCTCTACGGCTTCGGTTTTTGTCCCAGGCCCCAGCCAGGCGCCTACGGCCCACCGGCCGTGCTCGACCACCTGGAACGGTTGCTGGCTGCGACCGGCATCGACGCCGGTGCCCCGGCAGGGCTGATCGGCGCTTCGATGGGCGGAGCCGTCGCCGTGGAACTGGCCCGGCGCCAGAGCGAACGGTTCGATCGGCTGCTGCTGCTCGCGCCAGCGGGCCTGACCGGCCGGCCGATGCCGGTACCACCGCTGCTCGACCGACTCGGCGTGCGCTTCCTCGCCCTGCCGGGCGTGCGGCGCGGTCTGTGTCGCAGCGCCTTCGCCGATCCCGACCGGGATGTCGGGGCGGCCGAACTGGAAATCGCCTCGCTGCATCTGCAAGCCCCCCACTGGGCCGAAGCCCTGGCCGCCTTCGCCCGATCCGGCGGCTTTGCAGGATGCGGCTCTCCCCTGCCCGATCAGCCCCTCAGCGTGCTCTGGGGAGCCCAGGACCGCATCCTCCGACCGCCCCAGAAACGCGCCGCCTCCACCCTGCTGGGAGAGCGGGTGGAAGAGCTGAGCCACTGCGGCCACCTGCCGCACATCGACAGACCTGAGGCCGTCGCCACCCGGTGGAACGGCGGCCCAGCGTCGGTCCTGCCCGGATGACCCCATTGCCAGCGCCCGCGACGGACCCACCTCCGGCAGCATCCGGACCGCTGCTGCAGCTGCTGGCCTCGGCCCTGAAGCTGTGGGTGCGCCAGCAGTGTGAAACGGTGGGCAGCCTGGAGATCCAGCTGCTCGGCTCCTCCGTGCAACTGCTGCGCGGCCGGCTGGCGGGCGTGAAGGTGCTCGCCCGCCAGGTCACCTATCGCGGTCTCGACCTGGAGCGGGTGGAGCTGACCAGCTCGGCGCTGGAGCTCCAGCTCAGCCCCCTCTGGCGCGGGCAGCCGCTGCAGTTTCGCCAGCCCTTCCAGATCAGCGGAAGGGTGGCCTTCAGCCCCGCCGGCCTCTGCCGCTCCCTGGCCAGGCCCGCATGGCGCGCGCTGGCGGATCCGTTGGCCGATCAGCTGCTGGGCATCACGCCGCTGGTCGGGCTGCGGATCGAGGCGGATCGGCTGGTGTTCGCAGCCCGACCGATCGTTGCCGGACCACTGGTGGAACGGCCGGCCACCCTGCAGGCCGTACCGGGCGGCCTGCGGATCACGCCGGACGACGGCAACGCGGCCCTGCTGCCCATCGACCCCGCCATTGCGCTGGATCAGGTGCTGCTGGAGGCTGGCCAGGTGGTCCTCACGGGCCAGGCGGCGGTCAGCCCCTGACGCCCTCCTGCAACAACGGCAGCACCAGCGTCACCAGGGAATACACCACAGCTGGCACAAACAGGTAGCTGTCGATGCGGTCGAGGATGCCGCCATGGCCAGGGATGGCATCGCCCGAATCCTTCAGGCCGGCATCGCGTTTCATCATCGATTCGGTGAGATCGCCCACCAGCGCGAACAGCGCCACCACGGCGCCAAGCACCAGGCCGATCAGCCAGCCCCAGCGCCAACCGATCCAGCTGCCGCCCAGAGCCCCTACGGCCATGGCACAGGCAACGCCGCCGATGGCCCCTTCCACCGTCTTGCCCGGGGAGATCGGCGAGAGCGGCGTGCGGCCCAACCGCCTGCCGATCACGTAAGCGCCGATATCGGTGGCCACGATCAGAAAGCAGGCGAGCAGGGTCAGGGCCAGGCCGCCCTCCGGCAGGGCCCGCAGCTTGATCCAATGGCTTGGCAGAAAACCCAGATAGAACAACCCGAACACCGAAGCGGCGATGTCAGCGATGCTGCCCGTCACCGGCTGCAGCAGCAACCAGCCGCAGATCACGGCGCCGGAGGCCGGCAGCACCGCAGCGGCCACATCGGCGGCGAACCAGCCACTGGCGGCCTGGCTGGCGGCCT
>CAMDLO010000055.1 GCA_945901765.1 Cyanobium sp. NIES-981
GCCACCGCCAGCGCCGCCGCCGTGGATGGCAACAGCACAGGCCGGGTCAGCGGCGTGGGCGGCACGCTCGATCTCAGCGCCACCCCTTGGGCCGCAGATGCCACGCTCTGGTTGCGCTGGACGGAGGCCAACGACCCCGGCAGCGACCACGGCCTGGCGATCGACGATCTGGCGATCTCCCTCCCGCAGCCCCCACCCCAGCCCGAAGTGTCGATTCAGGCGGTGCTGGGCCAGGTGAGCGAACTCGAAGGCCAGACCGGGGTGCGCATCAGCCGCACCGGCAGCCTGAGCGACCCCCTCACCGTGCCGATCGCCCTTCGCACCGGCCCGGGTCTGGCAGACAACGACGACCTCCTCGACCCCCTGCCCGCCTCAGTGGTGATCCCGGCCGACAGCGCCAGCGTCGACCTGACGATCGAGGTGCGGGACGACGCCCTCGATGAAGGCACCGAAATCCTGACGGTCGAACTGACCGCCCCCGCGGGTTACACCGTCCCCGCCACCGGCGGCCTCGCCGAGATCGTCCTCTTCGACAGCGACCGCATCAGCCCCATCTCCGCTGTGCAGGGCAGTGGCAGCGTCAGTCCCCTGGCGGGCCAGAGCGTCAACGTGCGCGCGGTGGTGGTCGGCGACTTCCAGCTCAGCGGCGAACTGGGAGGCTTCGTCCTGCAGGAGGAGAGCAGCGACTGGGACGGCTCCACGCTCAGCTCCGAAGGCCTCTATGTGGCCTATCCCTTAACCGGCAGCAACGTCGATGTGGTGCTGGGCGACCGGGTGCTGGTGAGCGGCCTGGTGAGCGAGAGCTTCGGCCAGACCATCCTCAGCACCGTCCAGGCCCTCACGGTGGAAGCCCAGGGCCGGCTGGCGGACACCCGCCCGGTTGAGATTCCAGACCTGCTGGCCCAGCGCAGTACGGCCCTCGACCTGGAGCCCTACGAGGGCATGTGGGTGCGTTTCCCCGAGACCCTCTCCGTGAATGGCCTCTACGGCCAGTTCCGCTTCGGGGAGATCGAACTCAGCGCCGGCGGCCTGCCGCAGCAGCCCACCAACGTGATGGAGCCGGGGCCTGGGGCCTATGCCGCCGAGCAGGCCAACGCCCTGCGGGAGCTGGTACTCGACGACGGCAGCAACAGCAGCTACCGCCCGGCTTCGGCCGCCACCCCAGCCGCACCCGTTCGCGATGCGCTGCTGCGCCGCGGCGACACCGTCAGCGACCTTGAAGGGGTGCTCGCCTACGGCTTCAACAAATACCGGCTGCACCCCACAGCGACGCCCATCTTCGTCACGGAAAACCCCAGGCCGGCAGCCCCGGCGCCGGTGGCCCCGGGACAACTGCGCCTGGCCAGCTTCAACGTGCTCAACACCTTCACCACGGTTGACGCCCCTGGAGCGACCACGGCCACGGGCCTGGATCCCCGCGGTGCCGACACCCCCGAGGAACTGGAGCGCCAGCTCAGCAAGCTCACCGCCGCCCTCGACGGCCTCCAGGCCGATGTGATCGGCCTGATGGAGCTGGAGAACGACGCCACCGATGCCACCCTGGCCGAGATCGTGGCCCGGCTCAATGGCGCCCAGGCCGAGGGCTCCGGCCGCACCTACAGCTATGTGCCCACCGGCCTGATCGGCAGTGACGCGATCAAGGTGGGGCTGATCTACAACACCCTGGCGGTGGCCCCAAGCGGAAACGCCCAGGTCCTGGCAGAAACCGCGTTCACCGATCCCCTGGCCAGCGGCACCCCGAAGAACCGGCCGGCCCTGGCCCAGACCTTCCGCCAGCTGACCAGCGGCGAAACGGTGAATGTGGTGGTCAACCATCTCAAGTCGAAGGGCGCCACCGATGCCACCGGTGCCGATCTCGACCAGCAGGATGGCCAGGCGGCCTTCAATGCCACCCGCACCGCTGCAGCCACCCGTCTGCTGGAGTGGATCAACAGTGATCCCACCGGCAGCGGTGATCCCGACTGGGTGGTGCTGGGTGACATCAACGCCTATGCCAAGGAAGACCCGATCCGGGTGTTTGAGGCCGCCGGCTATCGCAATGCCCTGCCCAGCTTCACCGCCGAGCCGCCGTCGAGCTACGCCTTCTTCAACCCGGTGGACATGAGCGGGGCCCTGGATCACCTGCTGATCTCGCCCTCGCTGGTTCCCCAGGCCACCGCCGCCCTCGACTGGAGCATCAACGCCCCCGAAGCAGCCTTCCGCGACTACAACCTCGACACCAACAGCAACGGCAACGCGGCGGTGCGGGATGGCTACGCACCCGACCCCTACCGCACCTCCGACCACGATCCAGTGCTGCTCGACCTGGATCTGGGCCGCGCCGTGCCGGCCGGGCTCGCTTTTGCCCACGGCGTTGCCTCCGGTGATCCCTACAGCGATTCGGTGATCCTCTGGACCCGCATCACCCCACCTGCTGCGTTTGCGGGCCTGGTGGATGTGCAGTGGGAGCTGGCCAGCAGCGCCGACTTCGCAGCTGAATCCCTGATCGACAGCGGCGTGTTCGCCACCAGCGCCGGCCGCGACTGGACCGTGAAGGTGGAAGCAGACGGCCTCAGCGCCGACACCAGCTACTTCTACCGCTTCCGCGCCGGCGATGCGGAATCGATGGTGGGGACAACGAAAACCCTGGCTGAGGGCAGCGATCCGGTGCGCCTGGCGGTGTTCTCCTGCACCAACTTTCCCGCCGCCGAACAGTTTGTCGCCTATGGCCGCGCCGCGGAGATCCACGCCGTCAACCCCTACGACGCCCTGCTGCACCTGGGCGATTACATCTACGAATACGGCCCCGGTGGCTACGGAACCGCCGAGGATGCCGCCGCAGACCGGGGCTTCCTGCCGGAGCGCGAGATCATCAACCTCGACGACTATCGCCAGCGCTACGCCCAGTACCACACCGATAGCAACCTGCAGAACCTGCGGGCCATCGCGCCGCTGATCGCCGGCTGGGACGACCACGAAACCGCCAACAACAGCTGGAACGGCGGCGCCCAGAACCACCAGGGCGAGACGGAGGGCGACTGGCTGGCCCGCCGCGATGCCGCTCTCCAGGCCTATTACGAGTGGCTGCCGATCCGCGAGCCCGGCCAGCGCCAGGCCAGCGACGGCGCCACCCCCCTCTCTCCCCTCACCCAGGCCTACCGCTCCTTCAACTTCGGCGATGTGCTCAGCCTGCACATGCTCGAAACCCGGCTCACCGCCCGTGATGAGCAGCTGGCCTACCCCGACGCCGCCGCTGTGCAGGCCCGGATCGGTGCCATCCTGGCCGACCCGGCCCAGGTGGCTGCCTATGCCGCCCAGCTCGGCCTCACCCCGCCCGCCGACCCCGCCGCCATTCCGGCCTTCGCCGCCGCTCTGGCACAGGCTGTGACCCAGGAGCTGGTGGTCGCCACCGTGCAGCAGGCCTGGGGTGATCCCAACCGCGACATGATCGGCGACGGCCAGCTGGCCTGGCTGCAGCAGCAGCTGGCCACCTCCAGCGCCGCCTGGCAGGTGCTCGGGCAGCAGACCCTGATGCAGACCATGGCCGTTTCCGCCGAGCTGCTGCTCAACGCCGGTGATCCAAGCCTGCTCGACAAGTACGCCGCCCCGCTGCAGAAGCTGGCCACCGGCACCGCCTTTGCCGATCTCACGCCTGCGGAGCAGGCCCTGTTCGCCGAAGCCGGCAAGATCCCCTACAACCTCGATGCCTGGGACGGCTATGGCGTGGAGCGGGAAACGATCCTGCAGAGCGCCCTGGCCCTCGGCAAACCGCTGATCAGCCTCGCCGGCGACACCCACAACGCCTGGGCCGGCGTGCTCGACACGATGAGCCCTGGCACCCAGCCCGCGGGCACGGTGGCGGGGGTGGAATTCGCCACCCCGGGCGTGACCTCCCCTGGCCTTGAACGGGTTCTTGCCGGCGCTGACGCCTACATCCGGGCGTTCTATCCCGCCGTGGATGGCCTCGATGGCCTGTTCACCGGCTATGTGAACGGGCTGAGCTACGCCGATACCAATCGCCGCGGCTTCCTCGATCTCACCGTTTCAACGGACGAGGCAGTCGGCACATTTGTCTTCCTCGATGGCGTCAATCCCCAATCCGGGCAGACCCAGTGGGCCAGTGAGACCGTGATCGCCGCAAACGACTTCAGCCTCAGCGTCCAGCCGGAGGCCACCCCGGAGATCCGCTGGCAGCCGGACTGGAGCGAACTGGATCTGGTGTTCGGCCTGGCGAGCGACAGCGCCGGCGGCCAGACCCTGCTCGACCCCGCCGCTTTCGCCACCCTGCCCCGGAGCGGCGTGCAGCTCGCCGATGTGACCGTGCTGGGCTCGGAGGCGGACGACCGCATCTTTGCCGGGGTCGGCTCCCTGGTGGATGGCGCCGGCGGCGGCGACACGCTGTTCAACAGCGACAGCCAGGGCGACAACCGGCTGGTGGGCGGCAGCGGGGGTGACCGGCTGTTCCTGCGGCCGGTGCATGATCAGGTGATCGGCGGTCAGCTGTTCAGCGATGCCGCGACCTTCGGCCTGCCGCTCTTCACGGCCCTGGTCGACCGCGAGCGCGACAGCTTCCTGATCGATGGCGGCGATCCGGGCACGGCGCCCAGCCTGCAGATCCTCGACTACGAGCCGGCTGTCGACCAGTTGCTGGTCGACGGCGTGGTGCCTGCGGGCGATTGGGCAGCGGTGCGCCAGCAGCTGCAGGCCCTCAACGTGACCGTCAACGCCGCACCCCAGCTCAGCGGTACACCGATCTCCATCCCGATCGAGCCCGGCACCACCCAGACCCTGGATCTGAGCCCGTTCGCCAGCGACGCCGATGGCGACAGCCTGCAGCTGCTCAAGCTGAGCGGACCGGCCTGGATCAGCGCCGCCGGCACCAGCCTCTCGCTGAGCGCTCCCGCCGATCTGAGCGCCGAGCAACTGGCCGCCACCGAACTGGTGCTGGCCTTCAGCGACGGCCAGGCGGTCGCCGATTTCACCCCTGCCCTGAGCCTGGCTGAACCGCCCCCGCCGCTGCCCGTGCTGGCGATCGCCGCCACCGATGCCGACCGCCCCGAAGGCAACGCCGGCGCCACACCCTTCAGCTTCACGGTCAGCCGCAGCGGCGACACCACCGCCACCAGCACCGTCGCCTGGAGCCTGGCTGGCAGCGGCAGCGGCCCCGCCGACGCCCTCGACTTCAGCGGCGGCACCCTCCCGGCCGGCACCCTCACCTTCGATCCCGGGCAGACCAGCCAGATCCTCAGCATCGAGGTGGCCGGCGACACCGAGGTGGAGGCCGATGAAGCCTTCACGGTCAGCCTTGCCACGCCCAGCGGCGCCGAACTCGACAGCGCCGCCAGCGCCGCCGCCGGCATCATCCGCAACGACGACACAGCACCAACGCCGCTGCCCGTGCTGCGCATCAGCGCCACCGATGCCAACCGACCCGAAGGCAACGCCGGCGCCACACCCTTCAGCTTCACGGTCAGCCGCAGCGGCGACAGCACCGGCGTCAGCCGCGCCACCTGGACGGTGGAACGCAGCGAAGCTCCCACGGTGAATCCCACCGACTTCGCCGGCTCTGCCTTGGCCAGCGGCCTGGTGCGCTTCCAGGCCGGTGAGACCGAGCAGACCATCCGTGTGAGCGTGCAGGGCGATCTGGACGGGGAAGCGAATGAGCGCTTCAGCGTGACCCTCAGCGCACCCAGCGGCGCCAACCTCGCCAGAGCGGCCGCTACTGGCACCATCGGCAACGACGACCTGATCGGCACCGCCCGCCCCGATCGGCTCAGAGGCAGCGATGCAGCGGAATACATCAATGGTCTGGCCGGTCAGGACAGCCTGACCGGGGGCCGGGGGCCGGATCTGTTCGGCTTCGCCTATGGCGATTCCCGCCTGCGCACGCCGGATCTGATCACCGATTTCCGCTTCGGCGACGACCGCATCGCCATCTTCAGAGGCAGCAGCGACACCCCGGCCACGCCGGCTCGCTTCAGCCGCGCCGCCAACAACCGCACGGCCGCCACGCTCAAGGATCTCGCCGCTGCCGTGTTCGCCGATGCGGATGGCAATCGCCGGGGCGATCAACCCCTGGAACCGGCAGCGGCTGCCCTGGTGGTGTCCACCAACAGCGCCATTGCCGGCACCTACCTGCTGATCAACGACAACCGCGCCACGGCCAGCTTCAGCTCTGATCTGCTGGTCAACATCAGCGGAGCCACGGGCCCGCTGCCGGCCCCCGGCGCCAATCCGGTCGGCGCACTCTTCGTCTGATCCACCAGGCCAGCGGCTGACCAGACCTGCCTACAGTCTGAACAGCCGCTCCCGGTGCCGATGGCTGCCGCCCCAGCTGCTCCCACGAGTGCAGCCCCCCGCCTCACCCTCCAGTGCGCGCCGATCGGGGCTGACACCACCACGATCCGCTCCCTCGACTGGGATCGCAGCCGCTTCGACATCGAATTCGGTCTGCGCAACGGCACCACCTACAACAGCTTCCTGGTGCGGGGCGAGCGCACCGTCCTGATCGACACCAGCCACCTCAAGTTCGAAGCCACCTGGCTGCCGCTGCTGCGCGAGCAGATCGATCCGAAGGCCATCGATCACCTGATCGTGAGCCACACCGAACCGGATCACTCCGGCCTGATCGGCCCCCTGCTGGAGCTCAACCCCGAGATCGAGATCGTGGCCTCCAAGGTGGCGATCCAGTTCCTGGAGAACCAGGTGCACCGGCCGTTCAAAAGCCGCGCCGTGAAGAGCGGCGAGGCGCTCGATCTGGGCACCAACCCCGAAAGCGGCATGGCCCACCGCTTCGAGTTTCTGAGCGCACCGAATCTGCACTGGCCCGACACGATCTTCTCGTTCGACCACGGCACCGGCATTCTCTACACCTGCGACGCCTTCGGCCTGCATTACTGCTCCGACGACCTGTTCGACGTCGACCCGGGCGCCATTGCCCCCGATTTCCGCTTCTACTACGAGTGCCTGATGGGCCCCAATGCCCGCAGCGTGCTGCAGGCAATGAAGCGGATGGATGGGCTGCCGGCCATCCACACCATCGCCGTGGGCCACGGGCCCCTGCTGCGCGAGCACCTCTCCCTGTGGCTCGACGACTACCGCAGCTGGAGCTCTGAGCGCAGCACCGGCGAGGCCTATGCAGCGGTTTGCTACGTGAGCCAGTACGGCTTCTGCGACCGGCTCAGCCAGGCCCTGGCCCGCGGCATCCAGAAAGCCGGCGCCGCCGTACAGCTGGTGGACCTGCGCGCCACCGATCCCCAGGAGCTCAGCGCCCTGGTGGGCGAGGCCAGCGCCGTGGTGGTGCCCACCTGGCCCGCGGCCGCCGACGCCGAGCTGCAGGCCTCGATCGGCACCCTGCTGGCGGCCCTCAAGCCCAAGCAGTGGGTGGCCTGCTACGACGCCTTCGGCGGCAACGACGAGCCGATCGACACCGTGGCCGGCCAGCTGCGGGCCCTGGGCCAGAAGAGTGCCTTTGAACCGCTGCGCATCCGCCAGGTGCCCCAGACCGGCGACTACCAGCGCTGCGAGGAGGCCGGCACCGACCTGGGCCAGCTGCTCACCAAGGCCAGGACGATCGCGGCGATGAAAGCGCTCGACGGCGATCTCGACAAGGCCCTCGGCCGCCTGTCCGGAGGGCTGTACGTGGTGACGGCCCGCCAGAGCGACAGCGAGGGCGGCATGCGCAGCGGCGCGATGGTGGCGAGCTGGGTGAGCCAGGCCAGCTTCGAGCCCCCTGGCATCACCGTGGCCGTGGCCAAGGACCGGGCGATTGAAGCCCTGCTGCAGGTGGGCGATCGCTTCGTGCTCAACATCCTGCGTGAGGACAACCACCAACAGCTGCTGCGCCACTTCCTCAAGCGCTTCCCCCCCGGCGCCGACCGCTTCGCCGGCATCAGCACCCTCGATGGCGCCGCCGCCGGCGGCCCGGTGCTCGGCGATGCCCTGGCCTTCCTGGGCTGCCGGGTGGCCCAGCGGCTGGAGGGTCCGGACCACTGGATCATCTACGCCGAGGTGGAGGAGGGCAACGTCGCCGATACGGAAGCCTCCACGGCGGTTCACCACCGCAAGGTGGGGAACCACTACTGATGGCCTCCTCCACGGCCGCAGCGGCGGTCACTCCCGATCGCCGGGTGATCCGGATCCCCCTCGACGAGGGGCTGGTGTGTCTGCGGGGCCTGAGCCCCAAGCGCCTGCGCTTCGAGGTGGAGTACGGCCTGGAGCGCGGCACCACGGCCAACAGTTTTCTCTTCCTGGGCGACACCACAGCCATCGGCCAGCACGTCGAGGGCCATCCCCTGCCACCGGTGCTGGTGCACCCCCCCGGCGCCTCGTTCGCTGAGCCCTACCTGGAGCAGCTGGCGGCGCTGATCCCGGCCGAAGCGGCCCTGAAGGTGGTGGTGGGCCACGTCAACCCCAACCGGGTGGCGCTGCTGCGCCAGCTGGCGGTGCGTTGGCCGGCGTTGATGCTGGTGGCCTCCAACACCGGCGCCAAGCTGCTCTCCGAGCTCTGGTGCCAGCAGAAGCCCCCGAAACCCGGCGAGTCAGCCTCCCCGGGTGCCCCGGCGATCCCGCCCCTGCCTCCGGTCGACGTGGTGAAACAGGAGGCCAGCCGGCCCCTGGGCCACAGCCATGTGCTGCGGCTGATCCCGGTGCCCACCCCCCGCTGGCCCGGTGGCCTGATGGCCTTCGAGGAGAGCACGGGCCTGCTGATGAGCGGCAAGTTCTTCGCCGCCCACCTCTGCAGCGAGGCCTGGGCCGAGGCCAACCGCAGCAGCACCGAAGAAGACCGTCGCTACTACTACGACTGCCTGATGGCAGCGATGGCCCGCCCGGTGGAAGCGGTGGTGGATCGGCTGGATGAACTCGACATCCGCACGATCGCCCCGGGCCACGGTCCCGCCATCGCCCAGAGCTGGCGCAGCCTGCTGGCCGACTACCGCCGCTGGGGTGAGCGTCAGGAACAGGCCAGGCTTTCGGTGGCCCTGCTGTTTGCCAGCGCCTACGGCAACACCGCCGCCATCGCTGACGCCCTGGCCCAGGGGATCGCCCGCACCGGCGTACGCGTGGAGAGCATCAACTGCGAATTCACGCCGCCCGAACAGCTGCTGGCGGCGATCCGAGCCTGTGATGCCCTGCTGATCGGCTCCCCCACCCTGGGAGGCCATGCCCCCACGCCGATCGTCTCGGCCCTGGGCACGGTGCTGGCCGAGGGGGATCGCAGCAAGCCCGTGGGCGTGTTCGGCAGCTTCGGCTGGAGCGGCGAAGCGCTGGAGTTGCTGGAGAACAAGCTGCGCGATGGCGGCTTCAGCTTCGCCTTTGAGCCGATCAAGGTGAAGTTCAGCCCCGATGCGGCCACGATCAAAACCATCGAGGAAACAGGCACCGCCCTGGGCCGCCAACTCAAGGCCTCCCAGCGGCGCCAGGAACGGCGCACAGCCGCCGGTGGCCTCAGCGAGAGCCGCACCGGTCCGGCGATCCAGGCCCTCGGCCGGGTGGTGGGCTCCCTGTGCGTGCTCACCACCCGGAAAGGGGAGGGCGAGAGCCAGCTCAGCGGTGCCATGGTGGCCAGCTGGGTGAGCCAGGCCAGCTTCAGCCCACCGGGCTTCACCGTGGCCGTCGCCAGGGACCGCGCCGTGGAGGCCCTGCTGCATGTGGGCGATCGCTTTGCCCTGAATGTGCTGGCGGCCGGCCGGGAGAGTGGGCCGATGAAGCAGTTCCTCAAACCCTTTCCCCCCGGCGCCGACCGCTTCGCCGGCCTGGCGCTGGAAGCCAGCCCCGGCGGCCAGCCGGTCCTGCCCGAAGCCCTGGCCTGGCTGGAGGCCAGCGTGCAGCAGCGCATGGAATGCGGTGACCACTGGCTGCTCTACGCCCGGGTGGAACAGGGCGGCGTGCTGGATGCCACCGGCCTGACCGCCGTGCACCAGCGGCGCAGCGGCGGCACCTACTGAGCGCCCACCAGGAAAGTGGACCAGCCAGGGCCACAGGCCGTTGCAACCGAGCGCGCCTGCCGCGCCGGGCGCGTTCACATCTCGCAAACCAAACAGGAAGGAAAACGGTGCGTCCGCCAGTGGTGCCTGACCGCTCGCTGCAATGAATCGATCCGGTTCACCGAAAGTTGATGGCCTCGCCCCAGCGGAGCAGCACCCCTCTCGACGTGGTGCGCTATCGGGGGTTCGTGCTGATACCGCAGGCTGATCTGTCGTGGCTGGTGCGGCCGGAACGCAGCCCGATGGCGGTACTGCCCTTCCGCACCCCCACCAGCTCCCTGGCCGATGTGAAGGCTCTGGTTGACTGGCGTCTCGATCGCCAGGCCTCCTGACTGAACCTCAGGCGGCCTGAGGTGGGGGTGTGGGCTGGCCGCCACCGGCCTGAAAGGGAAGCACCAGGGTCGCCCAATGGTCAGGACGGGCTGGACGGCGCCGTCTGGGCTGGCGTACACCAAAGGGCACGCGCACCACGTTGGTATCAGGATCCGATGGCCCGTTGGTGCTGTTGGTCATGATGGTCCCCACACGAAATGAAGTGATGCCGAAACATCGGCGAACAGATTGACTGGGCGGATCGCGGGATCTGAAGAGCCGGTTCTGGCTGCTCTCCGAGAATCACCGGATCGGGCAGGCTGGCGATCGACAGGGCGATCGATTGAGGGCTGTGCAGCAGGTTGAGCGGCGGGTTCAGCAGCTGAGTGATGCGCCAGTGTAGTGATGCTGGGTTAACGATTCAATCTCATCAGGGTGCTCTCATCAGGGTGTTCTCTTCAGGGGGGTGAAACGAGGGCGCAGATCAAGGCACAGGATCAGGGCGCTGAAGCCAAGCGAGAGGGTGGTTGGGTTGGGGGGCCGCTTGGGCGGACGCCCTGTTCCGGTGAGCGCAGTGTGGCCGTGCAGAGCTGACGGTGGTGTTGATGGTGAACAGTTGCTGGCGTTTGCCGGCGATGGTGACAGCGCCCTGAAACGGCGGGCAGCAGCCCAGGGTCTGCTGCCCTGCAGTTGCAGCAGACTGTGCAGGAAAAGCAAGCCCGGAAACGCAAAGAAATCCTGAGCCCCCTGATCGCCGCCACCTGCTGAGAGCGATCAATCTTGGGCATGGGCCTCAGGCAAGGCTCGGTGTGGGCTTGGGCGCAGCTGGTCCGGTGGAACCTGATTTCAGGCGGTCTGAGGACGTGCGATCTGAGAACGTCACTCGGAGGACGTCTATCGGAAGCCGTCAATCGGAAGCCGTGGCGGTCGCCAGTTCCTCAACCGACGGACAGGTGCACACCAGATGACGGTCGCCATAGGCGTTGTCGATCCGGGCCACCGCTGGCCAGAACTTGGCCGCCTGTTGGTCCTCCCCTGCGGGGAAGGCGGCCTGGCTGCGGCTATAGCTCCGATCCCATGAATCTGCAGTCACGGCTGCCAGGGTATGGGGCGCCCGCTTGAGGGGGTTGTCGATCGGGTCGCTCTGCCCCTGCTCGATCGCCGCCGCTTCCGCCCGGATCGCCACCATGGCAGCTGTGAACCGGTCGAGCTCGGCCAACGACTCGCTTTCGGTGGGCTCCACCATCATCGTGCCGGCCACGGGCCAGCTCACCGTGGGGGCATGGAAGCCGTAATCCATCAGCCGCTTGGCCAGATCATCCACCTCCAGGCCGCAGCTGCGCTTGAGCGGCCGCAGGTCGAGGATGCACTCGTGCGCCACCCGGCCGGTGGCGCCGCGGTACAGCACCGGGAAATGGGCTTCGAGGCGCTCGGCTAGCAGATTGGCCGAGAGCAGGGCCACCTGGCTGGCCTGACGCAGGCCTGATCCACCCATCATGCAGATGTACATCCAGCTGATCGGCAGGATCGAAGCGCTGCCCCAGCGGGCGGCAGACACGGGCCCCACCGTTTCGCCGGCCTCCCCCCTGCCCTCGGGCAGGAATGGCAGCAGATGGGCGGCCACGGCGATCGGCCCCACGCCGGGGCCACCGCCGCCGTGGGGAATGCAGAAGGTCTTGTGCAGATTGAGGTGACACACGTCGGCGCCGTACTCGCCAGGGCGGCAGAGCCCCACCTGGGCGTTGAGGTTGGCGCCATCGAGGTACACCTGACCGCCATGGGCGTGCACCAGCGCACAGATGCGGCGGATACCGGTTTCAAACACACCGTGGGTGGAGGGATAGGTGACCATCAGGGCCGCCAGGTCGCCGGCATGGGCGATGGTCTTGGCCTCCAGATCGGCCAGATCGATGTTGCCCTGATCGTCGCAGTCCACAGCCACCACCTGCATGCCCGCCATCACGGCGCTGGCGGGATTGGTGCCATGGGCACTGGTGGGGATCAGGCACACCCGCCGATGGCCCTCACCACGGCTGCGGTGCCAGGCGCGGATCGCCAGCAGACCGGCATATTCGCCCTGGGAGCCGGCATTGGGCTGCAGCGACACGCCGGCAAAACCCGTGATCGCGGCAAGCCAGCCCTCCAGCTGCTCCACCAGACGCCGGTAGCCAGCGGTCTGCTCGGCGGGAGCGAAGGGATGGAGCTGGCTGAAGGCGGGCCAGCTCACCGGCGCCAGTTCGGCGGCGGCGTTCAGCTTCATCGTGCAGCTGCCGAGGGGGATCATGCCGTGCACCAGCGACAGATCCCGGCTGGCCAGGCGCTGGATGTAGCGCAGCAGCTCCGTCTCGCTGCGATAGCGGTGAAACACCGGCTGGGGAAGCCAGCTGCCGCTGCGGCGCGGCAGGCCGGCCTGGCACCACTGCTCCTGCCAGGGGCCGCTCAGGCTGGGATCAGCCGGGGCCGGCCCTGCCGCTGCCAGCGCCGCCAGCAGCCGCTCCAGCTCCTGCTCCGTGCTGCACTCATCCAGGCTGATGGCCACCCCATCGGCCAACCGGCGCAGGTTGAAGCCTGCCGCCAGGGCTGCGGCCAGCAGGCTGTCGGGATCGGCAGCCGGGATCACCAGGGTGCCGAAACCAGGGCCAGGCTCAGGGACGAGACCCCTGCGGAGCAGACCATCAGCCAGCAGCTGGCGGAGCTCGGCGATGCGGGTGGCGATGGCGGTGAGACCATCCGGGCCGTGATGCACGGCATAGAAGCCGGCCATCACCGCCAGCAGCACCTGGGCCGTACAGATGTTGCTGGTGGCCTTGTCGCGGCGGATGTGCTGCTCGCGGGTCTGCAGGGCCAGACGCAGGGCTGGCCGGCCCTCAGCATCACGGCTCTGGCCGACCAGGCGTCCGGGGATCTGACGTTTGTAGGCCTCCCGGGTGGCGAAGAAGGCGGCATGGGGGCCGCCGCAGCCTGGGGGCACCCCGAAGCGCTGGGCACTGCCGACGGCGATGTCGGCACCGAGGTCCCCCACCGGCGCCAGCAGCACCTGGGCGAGCGGATCGATCGCCACCGTGCTCACCACGCCGGCCTCAGCAGCGACCGCCAGCAGGGGCTGGGGGTTCCAGAGGCGGCCGCGGTTGCCGGGCAGCTGCAGCAGCAGCCCGAAGGCATCGGCCGGCAGCAGTGCTTCCGGCCCGCCGGTTTCAGCAGCGGCCCTGGCGGAGAGGGCCTCGGCATCCACCAGCTCCAGGGCGATGCCCAGGGGTTCGGCGCGGGTGCGCAGCACGGCCAGGGTCTGGGGGAACACCTGCCGGTCAACCAGGAAGCGGCGCGCAGCGGGACGCCGCCCCACCGCCAGCGCCAGGGCCATCGCCTCGGCGGCCGCGGTGGCCTCATCGAGGAGCGATGCGTTGGCGATCGGCAGACCGGTGAGCTCGCTGATCAGGGTCTGGTAGTTGAGCAGGGCCTCCAACCGCCCCTGGGCGATCTCCGCCTGGTAGGGGGTGTAGGCGGTGTACCAGGCGGGGTTTTCGAACACGTGCCGCTGCAGCAGCGCCGGCGTGGCGGTGGCGTAGTACCCCTGGCCGATCAGGCTGCGCACCACCCGGTTGGCGCTGGCGATCTCCGCCAGCTCGCCCAGGGCCACGGCTTCGTCGCAGGGGGCGGGCAGCCCCTGGCAGGCCTGCTCCGGCGCGATCAGGATGTCGGCCGGCACCACTTCGGCAGCCAGCTGCTCCAGACTGGCCAATCCCAGCTCCGCGAGCATCAGCGCCTGCTCGTCGGCTGACGGACCGAGATGCCGGACAGCAAAACCGGCGGCCACGGGGGGAAAGGCCGTTGATCTGGAGTGCTCCCCCAGGGACTGCTGGCCGTCTGTGGCGCTGTGCATCAGGGCCCCTGCACCTTGGCGGCGTAGGTGTCCGCGTCCATCAGGGCCTCCAGCTCGGCGGGGTCACTGGGGCGCACCAGCAGCAGCCAGCCCTCACCGTAGGGATCGTTCTGGAGTTCCTCGGGATCGGCCAGCACCGCTTCGTTGCGCGCCTCCACCACCCCGCCGATCGGCGCCAGCAGATCCTCCACCGCCTTCACCGACTCCACACTGCCGAAGCTGCCGCCACGCTGCAGGCGGGTACCCACCTCAGGCAACTCCACGAACACGATGTCGCCCAGCTGGTCGATCGCGAAGGCGCTCAGGCCCAGGCGCACCAGCTCGCCCTCCCGGCACACGGTTTCATGGCTGTCTGCGTAGCGGCAGTCGGCAGGAAAGGAAAGCGCCATGGCTGGCGGCCCCGGTGCGGCGGTTGGGCCGTCAGTCTGCCGGAAGCAGACCGGATTCGAGCAGCACTGTGAGCGCCCGCTCCAGGGCGAGGGCGGCGTGGGCCCGATGCGTGCCGCCCTGGGCGTAGAGCACATAGGGCTGTCGCAACGGCGCATCGGCGGAGAACTCGCTGGTGCTGCCGTCGATGAACGTGCCGCCGGCCATCACCAGCTCGCTGGCGTAGCCCGGCATCGGCGCCGGCACCGGATCGAGATAGGAGCCGATCGGCGAGGCGGCCTGAAAGGCCCGGCACACCGCCTTGAGCCGCTCCGGGCTGCCCAGCCGCACCGCCTGGATCACGTCGCTGCGCTCGGCCCCGGGCAGGGGGTTCACGGCAAAGCCCAGGTCGCTGAACACCCGGGCGATCAGCTCGCTGCTGATCAGCGCTTCGGCCACCATCTGGGGCGCCAGGAACAGCCCCTGGAACAGCAGCCGGTTGAGATCGAAGCTGGTGCCCCCCTCGCTGCCGATGCCCGGGGCGGTGAGCCGGCAGCAGGCCTGCTCCACCAGCTCGGCGCGGCCGGCCACGTAGCCGCCGGTGGGGGCGATCGTGCCGCCCAGGTTCTTGATCAGCGAACCGGCGATCAGATCAGCCCCCACGGCGGTGGGCTCCTGCTCCTGCACCAGCTCGCCGTAGCAGTTGTCCACGAACACCACGCAGCCGGGCTGCAGCGCCTTCACCCGCTCCGCCAGCCGACCGATCGTCGCCACCGGCAGCGACGGCCGCCAGCTGTAGCCGCAGCTGCGCTGGATCAGCACCAGGCGGGTGGGCACCGCCAGGGCATCCTCCAGGCCGGCCCAGTCAATACCGCCATCGGGGAGCAGATCGAGCTCGGCGTAGGTGATGCCGAATTCGGCCAGGGAGCCCTGGCCGCTGCCGCGGCTGCCGATCACCTCCTCCAGGGTGTCGTAGGGACGGCCGGTGAGGGCCAGCAGGCGATCGCCAGGCCGCAGCACGCCGTAGAGGGCGGCGGCGATGGCATGGGTGCCACTCACGAACTGCAGCCGCACGGCGGCGGCCTCGGCCTGCAGCACCCGGGCGAA
>CAMDLO010000056.1 GCA_945901765.1 Cyanobium sp. NIES-981
ACCCGAGAACCACCCCACCTCCCCAGCAATCCAACCCCAACGCCAGCCCTGAGCCATGCGCCTCCTCTCCGCCCGCGTTCGCGATTACCGCCGGCATCGCGACCTGCCCATCAACTTCGATCCACGCTTCACGGTGATCGCCGGCCCTAATCAATCCGGCAAGAGCACCCTGGCGGAGGCCCTGCACCGGGCCCTGTTCCTGCCGGTGAAAACCGGCGGCGAACTGCTCAAGGGCATGCAGTCGGATCCCTTGATGGCGGAACCGGAGGTGGAGCTCAGCTTTGAGGCCGCTGGCGAACGCTGGGAGCTGCGCAAGCGCTTCGCGGGCGCGCGCGGCAGTGCCAGCCTGCGCGACAGCACCGGCCGCAGCCTGCAGGGGGAGGACGCCGAGGAGCGGCTGGCGGAACTGATCGGCACAGCGGCGGTGGCCCGCACCCGTGGTGCCGCCGAACAGCTCAAGGAGCGCTGGGGCCATCTGTGGGTGTGGCAGGGATCGGCCAGCAGCAATCCCCTGGCGCTGAGCACAGCCGGTTACGACCACGATCGTCTGGTGGAACGCCTCCAGGCCGGCGCCGATCTGGGCGTGCAGTCACCGCTGGATCTGGCCGTGCTCGACGACATCCAGAGCCGTTGGGCAACGGTGTACACCCCTGGCGGTGCCAACCGCGCCCCCAAGGTGAAGGCAGGCTCGCCGCTCCATCAGGCGCGCCAGGCGGCCATCGCCGCCCAGGACGATCTGGAGACCATCCGCGACCAGATCGCCCAGCAGGCAGCGGCCGAGCAGGCCTTTCAGGAGGCGGAAGCGGAGCTGGAGCGCGTGCGCCTGGCGCTGCCGCCTCTGCAGGCGCAGCGGCAGGAGCTCGAGCAAGGGCTGAAACGCAGCCAGGAGCTGGAGGCGGCGATCGCTGTGGAGAAGCCCCAGTTGCAGGCGGCCCAGAAGCTGCGCGACGATCTCGACAAGGACCGCAGCCAGCTGGAGCGGCTGCACCAGCGGGTGAGCGCCCTGGAGGCCGCCAAGGCCCCGGATCTGGCGATGCTTGCGGAGCTCAGGCAGCAGCTGCCTGATCTCGATGCTGCCCGCGTGCAGGCCCAGGAGCAGCTGGAGGCCCAGCGCCAGGCCGTGGCCGAGGCCACCCGTGCTGCCACGGCGATCGAAACCCTGCAGAAACGCCTGGGCCAGCTGCAGGAGCAACAGCGGCTGGAGCAGCAGCTGGCGGCGCTGGCCGCCAATCAGGCCCGCTGCGAGGAGCTCCAGGCCGAGATCGCCCGCCTGCCCGCCCTGGGGGCAGCGGATGTGGAGACGCTGCGCCGGCTTGAGACAGCAAGGCGTGAGGCCCGGGTGCGAGCGGAAGCCCTCTCCGCCGGCATTGAGGTGATCCGTGCCGGTCGCCCGGTGCGGGTGGATGGCCTGGAACTTTCAGCAGGCAGCCGCCAGCTGTTGTCGGAGCCGGCCACCGTGCAGGTGGGCGACGATGTGGAGTTGCGGCTCACCCCCGGCGATGGGTCCAGTGCAGCGCAGGCCGCCACCACGCTCGCAGCAGCGGAGGGCAAGTTCCAGGCCGAACTCCAGCGTTGGCAGCTGTCGACGGTGGAGGAGGCGGCGACGGCTGAGCGGCAGCGCAGCGATCTACTGAGCGAGCAGCAGCGCCTGATCAAACAGCGCGGGGGAGTGGATCCGCAAGCGCTGCAGCGTCGCCTGCAGGCGTTGCTTGTGGAAGCGGAGGCTCAGGGTGCCCTCGACGCCGCCGAAGCGGCCCTGGGTGGGGATGACCTCGAGAGCCGTCTGCAGGAGCTGGAGCAGCAGCTCACCACCGCCCGCCAGCACCGCAATGCGGTGATCAAGACGGAGCAGCAGCAACAGGCCCTGGTGAAGCAGGCCAGCGACGCCTTCGATGCCCACAACAAGCGGATTGCAGCAGCAGATGCCGCTCTGCGCGGACAAGAAAATGAGCTACTGGAAGCCAACACGCGCATCGATACCCTGCGGGAGCGTCACGGCTCTCTGGAGGCCCTGACGGACGCACTGGCCCAGGCCCAGGAACGCTGCAGCGAACTTCAGGGCAAGCTGGCTGGGCTGGAGAGTGAGCTGGCAGCGCTGGGCGCCGCCAGCCTCAAAGCCCAGGCCGCAACTCTCGACCAACAGATCAGCACGCTCATCGCCCAGGAGCGCCAGTCCAGCGAGGCCCGCATCCGCGCCGAAGGCCGCCTGCATGGCGATGGTCAGATCGACCTGCAGGCTGAGCTTGAGCAGAAACAGGCCGAGCTGGAGTCACGGCTCGCGGAGCAGGAACGGCTGGAGAAGGAGGCGGGCATGCTCACGCTGCTGCGGCAGTTGCTGGAGGAGGAACAGAACGCCATGGCCACGCAGTACGCCGAACCGCTGACCGAGCGGATTGGCCGCTATCTCGCCGAGGTGTTCCCGGAAGCCCCGCACCCCAGCCTCAGCTACGACGCCCGCACTGGCTTTCAGCAGCTGCAATGGCGGCGCGGCACAGAAGCGGCCTTTGGCTTCGACGTGCTGAGCACCGGCGCCCGCGAACAGTTCGCCGCTGCCCTGCGGGTGACCATGGCTGAAGTGCTGGCGGAGGCCTACGACGGCAGCTTGCCCGTGCTGTTCGATGACGCCTTCGCCAATTCCGATCCCGAACGCCAGGCGGGGGTGTTTCGCATGCTGCAGCAGGCCGCTGACCAGGGCCTGCAGGTGATTCTGCTCACCTGTGATCCAGAACGCGCTCAGGGGATAGCGGACGTGAGCCGGATCAATCTCCCGAGTTGAGCCGGTTGCACCGAGGATTTGGAAGGAAGATTAGATCGCTCGGTCGCCTCGTTTCCTAGCCTGAATTGGACGTTGTGGTCTGCTCATGCCACCCAAGGGCAACCTGCTCCGAAACCTGCAGCAGCTGGAGCAGGGGGGCAGTGCCGAGCGGCGGGCTGCACAGCTCAAGCGGCAGAGCCAGAGCAGCGGCGAGATCCTGCAGACCTTCCTGGCCTACCTCCTGGCGGATGCGGAAAAGAAGATGGCGCTCGGCATCGCCATCGGCGATCCCCTGCTGTTGAGACACGAGCCCACAAACGAGTACGACCCGAATGCCGTGAAGGTGTTCTGGCAGGACCACTGGATCGGTTATCTGCCCAAGGACATGGCCGCCCTGATCGTTGCCGAAGTGCCGGAGGCCGCCAGCGGCCTTGAAGGGGTGGTGACTGGGCTGAGCACCACCTCTCTGCGGGATGCCTTCCGCCTGCAGATTTCGATCCCCCTGCCCAGGGCCAGCCACCGCTTGCGGGAGCTGGCGGTGTCGAGCACGTTTGCCTGGGATTTCGATCGCACCAGCGGCAGCGACAAGCTGCGCCTGGTGGTGAGCTGCACCGAAACCGCCTTCCGCGAACTGCAGGAGCTGCTGCGCGTCAGCTACGACGTGAGCAAGTGCGGCTACAGCTACTACCCCAGCCAGCAGGGCCGCCACTACCCCTGGTATCTGAGCCTCACGGAGGAGGGCGGCCAGGCACCGGAGGACCGCTCCGAGGTGGAACGGCGGATCCGCAGCCACTTCGGGGTGCCCAGCGAGAGCACCCGGGTGAATGAACGGGAAGAGCGGCTCAACCAGCTGGAGCAGAAGCAGGAGGAGGTGAGCAGACGCCTGGAGACCAGCCGGGCCGAGCAACGGCGGCTGGAGCGGGAGGTGGAGCTGAGCCGCAATGCGCTGCAGCGCCGCGCCGCCAAGGCCGAGGCCCGCGGCAAGGAGGCGCTTGAGCTGGCGGAGAGTGTGGAGACCGAGCTGCTGGAGAAGCTGTCGCTCAGCCAGCAGGAGCTGGAGTTGGCCCTGGCGGTGAACCACACGCTTGAGGAGCAGCTGGAGCAGGCCAGCAACGAGCTGGAAACGCTCCAGCTGGAGCTGGACTATCTGCAGAGCCAAGGGTCCTCCGCCCCGGACCCGGAGAGCTCGCTGCCCTGGCGCCAGACCGCTGGCGATGGGGGCGAGCAGGAGCAGGCCGAACGCCTGTGGAACGGTCTGCGGTCGATGGCCAGGCGCCAGCGCCTCAAGCCCCGCGACTGCCTGGAACTGGTGAGCCAGGAGCTCTGCCCCGGCAGCCTGCTGGTGCTGGACAGTGCCTGGAGCTCAGCCGATGCGGTGAGTGGCTTTGAGCTGGGGGATCAGCTGTTTGAGCAGCTGTGGCTGCTGGCCACTGCGTTCCGCGAGCAGAAATTGAAAGGGGCCCCAGACCGTGTTGCTGGCCAGGTGTTCGCCGGTCGCTATGCAGCACGCGAGTCGAACACGATCGAGGAGAACCCCAGGGCCCGGCGGGAGCGCACGTTCACCTACAACGACCGCACCGTGGAGATGTGGCAGCACCTCAAGATCGGAGTCAAGGACTCTGTGAACCACACCCTGCGGGTGCACTTCGACTGGGATGCCGATCTCCAGCAGATCGTGATCGGCCACTGCGGCCAGCACCTGCACAGCCCGAACCACGGCAAGTCGTGAGCGCTGCTTAGGGCTCGATCACATCCAGCAGTCGTCCATCCTCATCCACCAGGCGGTGCCGCTGGCCGGTGCTGCGGGCGCGGTTCCGGGCGGAGCGGTAGGCATCGGCTTCGTTGGCACGGGTCTGGAAGTACTGCCAGCGGCCGACATTGTTCTGCCACTCGATCTTGATCCGGGCCATGGCATTGGGTTGCGATGAGCCCAGCCTCAGTCCCCCAGTCCGCCGCCGTGGCCCCTCTCCTGCGAAGCACGACCCAGCCTCTCGTTCACACCTGCTGCCACCCCCAGCAGGACAGACGACGAGACAAAGATAGGTGCATTTGCTTATGCACATCTTGCATAGTCTGCGTGCCGGTCTCTAGAGAATATGCACGGTGATAGGCTTCACAGCCTTACGGGAGCACCCCCCATCAGCGGCCTTTCGCCGCAACAAAGAAACGGCATCTCACCCCCAGAATCCCAGCGGCGAACGCGACCAACCCACCTCATTCATTCGTTCAGCAGCCAGGCATTGCCGATGACATCTTCTCATTTACCGCGTCAACTGCTTACTGCAATCCTACTGATATCCATCCCATTCAGCGCACACTCACCCAGCTTTGCCTGGCAGCCCATCCGCGCGCCGGAAACGGCCAGCGAAGCATTTCTGCTGGCTGACAAGAAAAACAAGAATCGGGAGGATCGCCCCCGTCAGTCATCCGGATCGGGAGGCGGCAATCAGCTCCCTCGCCTCTTTTCGCCCCAACGCCAGCAGCAGCCCAACGGCCAGGGGGGTGGCGGACTGAACTTCTGGAATCGCCAGCGCAAATCCTCCCCCGGGTCGCCGACGGATCAACCGTCTCGATCCCGACGCTCCTATCCATTATCGACCCCCTACAAGAAAGGAAAGATGGGCGGTTTCGCCACAGGCGAAGGGGGGTCCGGCCAACAACCCGCAAAGCGCAAAAACCATTCCAGCAAAACCAATATTTATATCAGGAACAAGAATCTTGTGAACGTCCGCAACAGGGTTGATTCCACGGTGATCCGTCGCGGCAGCTGGAGTTACAGGCGTGGCTGGACTGCGGCACGCCCGTGGCGATATGGCTGGTATTCAGGCTGGTCTCCCGGTGTGGTGGTTTATCCGGGCTGGGGTTGGTGGGCCGATGCAGCTCCGGGCTGGGGGGTGACAACCCTGAGCTCAACCTTGGTGATTCAGCAGTTTGTTGATAGTGCGGTCAACTCAGATGAAGCCACGGTTGCCATTCCAAACAGCAGATTTCGCATTCACCATGGCTCGATCACACCAATCGCTCCCGACGTGATCGAATTCAACTTTGAGGTTGACGGCGAATCCTACACAGCCAAAGCAGATTGCAGGAATGGCTTCCTCAATGACGAAAAGCCAGCAGCCTTGGACGAAGCCGAATTAATGCATGCCGCCTGCACAATCGCATTCAGCTCCTTTGAAACCACGTAAGTTTCTGAATGTGATCGCACCTGTTCACGACCCTGGTTAGCGGTACTGATTGAGGATCTCGCGTCGCCGGACTCTGCGCTCTTCCCATTGAGGCGGCAGGGAGTACCGCGAGCTGCCTTCACCGCTGATTGGCGCTTGCGATGGTGCGGCTGGCGGAGCAGGTGAACGGAGTGCCGGCTCGGTGCGCGACCGGGCCTCCGGTGAAGGAAGGGTTGGAGCAGGGGCAGGGGCAGGCGGCAGTTGAGGGGGCGGCAGTTGAGGGGAGAGTGTGGGCTGCTGACCCTGCACTTCAGCGGGCTCTGGGGATGATGCACTGGCATCACGGCTGCTGGCCCCATCGACGGAGGGCTGACCTGGCCCAGCAGCTGGATCCTGGGTAGATCGGGCCGCGGTGATCGGGCGACTGGCTGGCTCCCGCCGCCGCTTGTAGCCAGCCTCCAGGGCCAGGACTGCGCGCGTCTGATAGGCGAGAGCCTCCAGCTGCTTCACCGCCTCGGCCTGCTGTGGCGTGAGTGTCTGCAGGTCGATCCGGCGCAGATCCAGTTGCAGTTGGGCCAGACTGCGCTTCATCTCCGGCAGTGCTGATGCTGTGCGCAACGCCATGGCTGAGCGGCGCGCCTGATCGATTACGGCCTGATTGACCGCGCCCGCTTGGTGCTGCGGGCAGAGCCGGAACAGATCACAGTACGGCGGCTGGCGCATCAACACACCTGCCGCAGCGGCCAGAGCCGAAGCCAGCAGACCTGACACAACCAGCGGCCAACGGCGGGTGCGCGGCTCCGGCGGAGGGGCCTGTGGCCTCTCCGCGGGCACCACAACGGGAGTGATCGTCTGGGGAGGCGGTGGTTCTGGGACGGATTCGCTGAGGATCAGCGGTTGCTGGCAGGGGGGAGATGCTGGGCCGGGGGGCAGATCGAGAAACGCATTCAGCAGATCCGTCAATCCCTCCACCACCTGCGGTGAATAGATGGCCTTGAGTTCATGCAACAGAGCATCCCTCTGGATGGCTCCACTGCGGCTGCCCGCCCTCACAGCAAGTGCTGCAAAGCCTGGTCGACCCACCAGATCCTTGAGAGGGGCGATCAGCGCATCTGCAGACCCAGCCAGATCGGCGACAACACTGGTGAGCACCTGCGAATCGGTTGTTCGCCCAGATCGATTGACCACAAATGCAGCCAGCTCACGCCCGATGCGGCCATAAATTTCAGACGAAAGTCCTGCCAAGGCTGGCTATTTTTTCAACCATTTTACATACAGACAGAGACGTCAGTCGGGCACGCTGGGCATCAGGTCGATGCCCAAGGGCAAGATCCTTGTCTAAGGGCAAGATCCTCGACAGATACAGCCACCCCTCAATAATTTTGCACCGAGCCTCGGCCTCAGACGCAGTTACGTCGCCCTGTTAGCCCATCGAGTTGGCTGTTCGGGCAAGGAAGGCCGCAGCCCCCCATCCATCGCGTCGATCACGGTGCCGCTGGCGCCAGCCCCGCCACGAAGCGCTGAATGGCGTCAGCCGTGCGCTGCGGGTGGTCCAGGAAGAGGTGGTGGGAGGCGTCAGGCCAGATTTCGATGGTGGCATCGGGCCGCTGGGCGCGCAGATCGTCGAGACCAGCAGCTTGCAACCATCGGGCGTTGGCTTTGGCGCAGCCTCGCGCCTGGCGCTGCTGGGCCGCCGGGATTCGGGGCCACAGACGCTCCAGCGGACTCTGGCCGGCATAGATGGCCAACAGGGGCATTCGCAGGGGGCGGTAGTCGGGCCGGTAGCGCTCCGTGCCCTGCGTGATGGCTTCCTGGGCTCGTCTGGCGCTGGTGGGGGGCAGCACGCCGCCACCGGGGATCCAGGCCGCGACTGCATAGAGCTCTGTCTGCGGGAAGGGGGGTAAGTTCACCGCCATCAGGCGGGCCAGGGCCGCGTGGGAACGGGGCTGCGGTTCCGCGCCAGCCGGGCGCAGAAACAGATCAGCTGGCAGCGTGGCTTGGGCCTGCTCCAGCAGGGCTTCCATGCAGGCCTGCGCTGGATTCGCTCCGCGCGTGGCGTAGCGGTTGAGCGCCGAATCCAGGTACACCAGCCCGGCCACCCGCTGGGGATAGCGGCCCGCGAAGGCGGTGAGTTCATCGCCGGCGATCGAATGGCCCACCAGCACCACCCGCTCCAGACCGAGGCGGTCGAGGGCGAGGCGCAGGTCCTCCACCCGGGTGGCCACGTCGTAGCCCGTGGCGGGGGCGCTGGATCCGCCGAACCCTCGGCGGGTGAGGGCCAGCACGGGCTGGCGGCGGGCCAGCAGGGGCGCCAGGTCGTCGTAGACGGCCGCGGTGTTGCCGAGCCCGGTGAGCAGCACCAGGGGATAGGGCGTGTTGGCGCTCTGCTGAAGCAGGGAACGCCAGTCGCGCAGCTCCAGGTTCACCGTGTCGGTGAGCTCAACCCGGGTGATCAGGGGGGCGCTGGCTGCAGCCGGTGCGGCGCCTGCCGGAGCCACCAGGACAAGCGCCAGGGCGGCCGGAAGGGCCCTGCCAACCAGGATCTGGAGACGGGTCGGCATGCTCACCTGGGGGACGGCGAAGAGTGCTCTTGCGGTGGTTGTAGCCACCGCCGTCAGATCCGTTCAAGCTCGTGTGGTCAGGCAGGCCGATGGAGCGGCTGACAGCGTCACCGTTCTGAACTACACCGTCAACGACAGCCATCAGGCGATGGGCCGACGATTGATGCACAGGGTGTTCCGCGGGCACGGGCATCGGCCGATGCGCGGCCTCCCGATTCAGCGCATCGGATTCCTGCTGAAGATGGGTTCGGGCTGCCCAGGGCGGACCCTGCACCGCGGATTAGGCCTCGGCGTCCTGCTGGTGATCAGCCTGTCAGCACCCGCAGTGGCGGTGCAGCCGGCCAGCCGCATCACCACTGGCGAAACGCGGGCCGTGGCTGCAGCGGTGCACAGGCTGCCTGCCGTCGTGCGGGAGGTGATGCGCCGCACGGGGGTGCCCGGCGTGGCCGTTGCCGTGGTGCATCGCGATCGGCTGCTCTACGCCGAGGGGTTCGGCGTGCGGGACGTGGAGCAGGGCGGCAATGTCGATGTCGATACGGTGTTTCAGCTGGCTTCGATCTCCAAACCTCTGGGGGCTACGGCGGTGGCCGCGCTGATCAGCCGGGGAGTGATCAGCTGGGACACCCCCGCGGCAAAACTGCTGCCGGGTTTCGCCCTGGCTGACCCCTGGGTGAGCCGCCAGGTCACGATCGGCGATCTCTATGCCCACCGCAGCGGACTGCCCGGTGATTTCGGCAACGATCTCGATGCCCTGGGATTTGATCGCCAGACCATTCTCGAGCGCGCCCGGCTGGTGCCGTTAGCCCCGTTTCGCCTCACCTACGCCTACAGCAACGTCGGCATCACCGCTGGCGCCACCGCCGCCGCCAGAGCGGCTGGCATGGACTGGGCGACGCTGACCCGCGACCTGCTGTTCAAGCCGCTCGGCATGGAGCGCACCACCTTCAGCGAGGGGGAGTTCAGGCGGATGGACAACATCGCGGTGCTGCATCAGAAGCTGAAGGGGCGCTGGATCCGCGGCCCGCTGCGTCACACCGATCGACTGGCTCCGGCGGGTGGGGCCAGCGCCAGCGTCAGCGACATGGCCCGCTGGCTGCGCCTGATGCTCAATGACGGCCGCGTCGATGGCACCACCGTGGTGGCCGAGGGCCCACTCCAGCGGATGCGCAGTCTTCAGATCCGCAACGGCGGCGATCCCAAGTCAGCGATCGAGGGCTATGGCTATGGCCTCCAAGTCAGCGTCAGCAACGATTCGCCCCTGGCCTGGTTCCATGCGGGCGACTTCTTGGAAGGGGCATCCACCCAGTTCTACCTGTTCCCTGATCTGCAGCTGGGCATCATCGTGCTCACCAACGGCTGGCCAGCCGGCGTGCCCCAGGCGGTGATCGCCACCTTTGATGATCTGGTACGCCTGGGCAGCAGCAGCCGCGACTGGTTGCGCCTCGCCACCGAGCAGACCGCACCCCTCACCACAGCGACCTTCACCATCGATGGCAGGAGCAGGCCGCCCAAACCGGCACCCGCACGGCCCCTGGCGTCCTATGTCGGCACCTACAGCAATCCCTATGGAGGCAGCGCCACGGTGAGCGCCACGGTGAGCACCACGGATGGACAGCTGATCCTGGCCCTGGGGCCCAGCGGTGCCACACACCTGGCCCTGCGCCACTGGAGTGGCGATGTGTTCTTCTTCAACGATCCGGCGGCGCCCGAGGGCTTCTACAGGGCCGTGACGTTCAGCGGCAACCGGGCCGGGCTGAGCTCCACCATGACCCTTGCCTGGTTCACCACCGGTCTGGGCACCATGGCGAGGCAGTGGCCCTGACTGCGCCCATAGCGTTGCGTGGCTGGAGGCCATTGCGATGTTGCGTCTGATCCACACCGCCGACTGGCAGATCGGCAAGCCCTACGGCAGGGTCGCCGATGGGCAGAAGCGCTTCCGCCTGCAGCAGGAGCGGCTGGCGGCCATCGGCCGGATCCGCGAGGCGGTGGAACGGCAGCAGGCCGAGCTGGTGCTGGTGGCCGGCGATCTGTTCGATTCACCCACCCCCGCCGCCGCCGCGGTGCTCGAGGTGCTGGAGCTGATCGGGGCGATGGCGGTGCCGGTGCTGGTGATCCCCGGCAACCACGACCACGGCGCCCCGGGCACGCTGTGGCATCGCGACGACCTGCAGCGGCACCAACGCCAGCTGGCTCCCAACCTGCAGCTGCTGCTGGAGCGCCAGCCCCTGGTGCTGGAGCAGGCCGTGGTGCTGCCCTGCCCGCTGCTGCGCAACCAGGACAGCAGCGACCCCTGCCAGTGGCTGCAGGGTTTGGATTGGAGCAGCCTGCCGGCCGAGCTGCCGCGCATCGTGCTGGCCCACGGCGGCGTGCACGGCTTCGGTGGCCGCGACTACGACGACGAAGCCCAGGCCGGCGCCAGCAACCGGATCGATCTGGCCGCCCTGCCGCCCGGGCCGCTCGACTACATCGCCCTGGGCGACTGGCACAACCTCAAGCAGGTCTCGGCCCAGGCCTGGTACCCCGGCACCCCTGAACCGGATCGCTTCGATCAGGGGGAGGACAACCAGCGCGGCCAGGTGCTGCTGGTGGAGCTGGAGCGCGGCGCCCCCCCCGCGGTCACCCCCCTGCCCACCGGCCGCATCCGCTGGCACAACCTGCGCGTGCGCTTCAGCGGCGACGGCGATCTCGACCGCCTGGCCCGCCAGATCGAGGCGCTCACCGCCGGCCGGGTGGCCCGGGACCTGCTGCGACTGGAGGTGAGCGGCAGCCTCAGCCTGGCGGGCCATCGCCGCTACCGCCAGCTGATCAGCGACCTGGAGCAGCGGCTGCTGCGGCTGCGCCTCAAAGGCGACTGCCAGCAGGCGCCGCAGGAGCATGAACTGGAGCAGCTCACCGCCTGCAGCGACAACCCGCTGATCGCCCGGGTGGCCCAGCAGCTGCAGCACGATCTCAGCGGCCAGAGCGATGCCGACGGCGAGGCGGCCGCCCGGATCCGCACCGCCCTCTGCGAACTGTTTCAGCTCGCCACCGCCGCCTGATCCGCCATGCGCCTGCTCCACTGCCAGCTCCAGAACGTGCGGCTGCACGGCGACCTCAGGCTCGCCTTCGCCCCCGGTCTCACCCTGATCGGCGGCCCGAACGAATCGGGCAAGAGCACCCTGGTGGAGGCCCTGCACCGCGCCCTGTTCCTCAAGGCCTCGGCCACCGGCGCGCCGGTGGAGGCCCTGCAGTCGCGGTTGCACCTGGGGCAGCCGGTGGTGGAGGTGGGTTTTGCCGCCCGCGGCGACAGCTGGACCCTGCGCAAGCGCTTCAGCGGCAGCTCCGGCCAGGTGAGCCTGCAGGCCGGCCGCAGCGGCAGCCCGCTCACCGGCCAGGCGGCGGAAGAGGTGCTGGCGGAACTGCTGGGGGTGGGCGAAACGGTGGGCAGCAAGCAGGCCCGGACCGTGCTGCCCAGCCGCTGGGCCCACCTGTGGGTGCGCCAGGGAAGCTCCGGCGAAAACCTGCTGGAGGGGGGCAGAAGCCACTACGACTTCGATCAGCTGCGTCTGCAGCTGGAACGCAGCGGCGGGGCGGCGGTGCAGCAGTCGGCCCGCGACCAGATCGTGGAGCAGCGGATTCAGCAGCTGCTCGACGCCAACCTCACCAGCCGCGGCACCAAGGCGAAATCACCGCTCTGGATTCGCGAGCAGGAACTCGCGGCCGCCCAGCAGCGGCTGGCCCAGTCGCTGAACCGCCTGCAGGCCTACGAAGACGCCAGCGAGGACCTGACCGCAATCGGTGAGCAGCTCACGCAGTTGCAGACGGTGGAGCTGCCGCAGGTGCGGTCGCGGCAGCAGGTGGTGCGCCAGAACCGGGCCGAAGCGGTGCGGCTCGACAACGCCATCCAGCTGGCCGCTCAGGCCCTCGAGCCGATCCGGCTGCGGCACGACACCGCCGCCCAGGCCCTGCGGCAGCTGGAGGACCTGCAGACCGAGATCGATGGGCGCCAGCAGCAGCTGCGGCAGCTGGAGGCCAGCGCCGCCGGCGCCGCCAGCCGCGAGCAGGAGCTGATCGCCGCCGGGCAGCAGCGGCGCAGCAGCCGGGATCAGCTCAGCCTGCAGAAACACACCCTTGAACAACGGCTGCAGCTGCTGCAACGGCTGGTGGAGCGCAGCGCTGCCGGCGCGTCGCTGCAGCGCCTGGCAGGGGAGCTGAACCGCCTGCGGCAGAGCGCGCAGCAACGGCAGGCGCTCGCGCAGCAGCTGGCCGCCATACCGGCCCTCACCAGGCAGCACCTGCAGCAGCTGCGGCACCTGGATCAGCAGCAGCGCGACGCCCAGACACGCCTGGAGGCGATGGCCGCCGGCGTGACCCTGCTGCGGGCCGACCAGCCGGTGCGGCTCGCCGGCCAGCCGCTGCAGGTGGGGCAGCAGCAGCGGCTCAGCGCGGTGTTCCAGCTGCAGGTGGGCGATGGCGTGCTGCTGGAGATCGCCCCGGGCGGCGGCCAGGCCCTTGAGGCGCTGGAGTGCAGCCTGCAGCAGGCGCAGGCCCAGCTCAGCGCCCGGCTGCAGGCTCTCGGCGTGACCAGCCTCGATGGCGCCGAGGGGCTGCTGGAGCAGCGCACTGCCCTGGAGCAGCAGCAGGCGGGCCTGCCGAGCGCGGCGGCCGGATCAGCCGAGGCGCTGGAGCGGCAGCAGCGCGAGCTGGAGCAGCGGCTGCTGGTGCTGAACGCGGAGCTGGAGGAGCTGATGCCGGTGCGCCAGGCCCTGGAGCAGGAGCAGGAGCAGCCGCTGCCCGAGGCCCCGGCCGCACTGCAGGCCCTGCAGCAGCAGCTCGGCCGCACCTTCAGGCACACCGGTGTGGCGGCGCAGAGCGCCGAACAGGAGCTGGAGAACGCCCGCAGCGCACTGCTGCAGTTCCGGCAGCAGCGGCTGAGCGAAACCAGCCAGCTGGAGGTGGTGCGCGCCGAGCTGAACGATCGGCGCCAACGCCTCGACACCCTCCTGGAACAGGGCGGCGATCGGGCGGCGCAGCGCACCCGGCTCGATGCCCTCCAGGCGGAACGCCAGCAGGCTGAAGCGCACCTCAGCCGGCTGCAGGCGGAGCGGGCCGCCCTCGGCGGCGATGACGCCGAACGCCTGCTGCAGCAGCTGCAGGCCCAGCTGGATGCGCTCAGCGCCCGCCAGGAGCAGCTGCTCGCCCAGCGCGGCGCCGCCAGGCAGCGCTGCGACAGCATCAGCGCCGACGATCCCTACGCCGCGGTGGAGCAGGCGCGGCTGCAGCTGGAGACCGCCGAGGCGGATCATCGGCAGCTGCGGCGGCTGATCGAGGCCCATCAGCTGCTGCGGGATCGGTTCCAGCAGGCCCAGGCCGACCTCTCCAGCCGCTACAGCCAACCGCTGGCCCAGGCGATCGGCACTTACCTCAGCCCGCTCGGCCCCGACCGCCCCCATGTCCGGCTGAGCTACGACCAGAGCAGCGGGCTGGGGGGGCTGCAGCTGCGCCGCGGTAACGAGTTCTACGACTTCGCGGCGCTCAGCGGCGGCATGCGCGAGCAGCTGGCGGCGGCGCTGCGGCTGTCGATGGCGGATGTGCTCCGGCACGCCCACGACGGCTGTCTGCCACTGGTGTTCGACGATGCCTTCACCAACTCCGACCCCGAACGCATCGATCTGGTGAAGCGCATGCTCAGCACCGCGGTGGAGCGCGGCCTGCAGGTGATCCTGCTCACCTGCGACCCGGCCGCCTACGGCAGCTTCGCCGAGCGGGTGGTGGAGCTGGGCCAGAGCTCGCCGGCATCCCATCCGGAACCGTGAACCGCACGCCAGGCAAGGCCAGGCTGGCGACGCCGCCACCGCTCCGCTCGTGCGCCTTCTGCCCAACCTGCTGTGGTTCGTGCTGGGCGGTGCCGGTGCTGGGCCTGGGTTGGTGCCTGGTTCTGCCGCAGACAGCCATGAGCCGCAGCGCGGCTCAACGATCAGGGGTGACGGGCCGTGTCCAGCGCCGGTAGAGCAGGAACCCGCCACCGCCCCAGAGCAGGGTCCAGAGGAGGAAGGTGGCGGCGGTACCGAGCTGACCGCCCTCCAGGGAATAGACACCGGCGTTGATCAGGCCGGCATCGATCAGCGAGCCGCCGATGCCCCAGCCCAGCACCCAGGTGAACAGAAAGCCGATGGCCTGGAGATTGCCGGTCATGGGGGCGGGGATGCAACGGTGGCCAGCAAAAACCCCCCGGGGGCGCCGGGGGTGAAGGAGTGAAACCCGTACGGGTGCTCAGAAACAGAAAGGCAGGAACTGGGTGCGGCAGGCGGCGTAACCATCCACCAGGGCACCGAGGCCGATCTGGTGAGCGATGCCGAAACCGGTAAGGCCTTCCACCACGATGCCGATCACGATGCCGAGCATTGCGGCCCGACCGTTGAACAGTTCAGCGCGCTTGAGCTGCTCCATGTGGATGAGCTGCTCGGCGCGGTGCTGGAACCACTTGTCGTTAGCGGGGGTGTTGGTCATGGAAACCTCGATGCGGTGGATGGACTGGCCTGGCGCGGAGGCCTTGAGCAGACGATCAATCGGCCGCCCGGGGCTGAAGCAGGGCGCCTGTGAACCAGGCGCTGATCAACAGCAGAGCGAGCAGGCCGGTCATCGGGGGCTGGTGGGGGCGAGATCGCTGGGGCGGCTCAGCACGAACACCGTCATGCCGGTGAACAGCAGCACCAAGGCGACCACAACGGCAATGGCGGCGGAGTAGTCGGTACCCATCGCGATCAACCGAGGCCGATCTGCTGGAGGATGCCCTGACCGGTGAGCAGTTCGGTGGCCAGACCGATCACGAAGCCGAGCATGGCCATGCGGCCGTTCCAGGTTTCGGCGAAGGCCACGAAACCGAAGCGGGAGGTGGAGTCGGACATGAGTGTTTCAGATTGTTTCGAGAACTGTAACACCTTGTGAAGCAATGGCGCAAGGGA